>JAGAUY010000010.1 GCA_017620525.1 Oscillospiraceae bacterium
AAGCACATCCGGCAGATGCAGGATACTGACCTGCCCAGGCTGAAAGCGCAGCTTGCCGATGTAAAGGGCATATTCAAAGGCAAGGAGCGCAAAGCACTGGAACAGGAAATTCAGAAACTGGAACAGATCATCCGGGAAGAACTGGACGCACTGCCTACCATTTTGGAAGAGGACGGATACCCCGATGTGCAGGCATTCACAGCCACCTACCGAAAGGCAGAAAAGATCGTCAACCAGTACAACCGAGATCTTGCCCAGTGGGAACGGATGATACAGGAAAAGAAGCAGCCCACAGAAGAGCCGCCGGAGAAACAAAGTGTCCGGGAACAGCTTCGCAGGCTCCAAGAGGAAGGCCGAAAGAAAACCCGAAACAGAAACCGGGATCACGAACGGTAACTTTGACAACAAAAAACACACCGCTCAGCGGAGGAAATTCCGCTGGCGGTGCTTACATAGTAAAAATAGATCAAGACCCGCGAAAAAAGCAAAAAATCCGATGGGAGTGTTTCAAACGATGCCGGATATCATCTAAGACAATCCCAGCGGAAAAATCGGTCACTTTCCCGGTTCAAGAGCCGAGAAATATTTACGAAAAAAGGAGGATTTTCTATGAGAACAGGACTTACCAAGAAGCAGAAAGTCACTGGAGTATATCGGTATTAGATTTTTTAATTAAAGTAAGCCGAGGTCCGTCTAAAGGATCTCGGCTTTCTGTATGGTATAGTTTTATCGTCCACCCTCACGGTGATGTAAGAGCAGTGTGAGTAGGATGGCTTCCACAATGATGGCGAAAGCCATCATGTAGGGAAGTTGGACAATGGCATTTCCGAACTCGTAGGATTGGTAAACTTGTAATGTGGAATAAGAGGCCATCAGCTGGGCTGGGGTAATAGCTCGGAGTTTGTCAAGCAGCTTGAAAGCCTGATCGGCATAACAGAAATTGTTCAGCGGGATGCCGGTGAGCAGGGTCAGTACCAAATTGATGGGCATTGACAGCCGCAATTTCAGAATGCTGGACATACAGCACACAAACAGGGCGAAAACCAGTGTGCCCAGATAGCTGTACACGCAGTTGATCAAATAATACTGGAGCCAGCTGAGACCATACAGATTGGGGTCACCGCTGAAGCACATGGCGGTGACATTAGAACCCCGGAGGGTGTAGGTCAACGATACGGCAATCAGCATGGCAAGCTGGAACAGCAACCAAAGAGCGCTGGCCACAATCACAGTTACCCTCAACTTCCGCCGAAGCAGTCTGGAGCGGCCATTTTTTGTGGTGCGCAGAATTGGCAGCATATTATCTGTTTGCTCCTGTGAGAAGAGATTTCCCAGCACTACGATTAGCGCCATACCCAGCGTGAAGGGCAGAAACTGCATCACACTGCACAGCACATCCCAGCCAAGACTGTAACCTACGGTAAGCTCCAGATCTTCGTAAGTTGTGTCGATGAGATTCCAGTAATCTGTCAACTGGGTATCCGAATACCCCATATATTCCCACCATGTCTTTCCGGTATCCTTTTCCCAGAAATAGTTGGAACGTTCGTAGCTGTCATGTATGTACTGGACCGCATCCTCCGCAAGGGGGATGTAGATATTGAACACATCCACATAGGTGTCAACCTGACGGGAGTAGTATGCGTCGGATTCCAGAATTTCGAACGCGTAGTCAAAGTTGTATCGATCAGCAATAGCTTCCTCGGCGGTGCAGTCAATCTGGAAGCCCTCTGCTTTTTTTGCGGAGATGTGCTCTGCGATTTCTTCCGGGGACATCATATTCTCGTCTACGAAAGCCTTATATTCTGCGTGCATATTCTCGATCCATGCTTCGTCAACCAGTTCAGTTTCCTGAGACATCCGAAACTC
>JAGAUY010000082.1 GCA_017620525.1 Oscillospiraceae bacterium
ACTTTAGTTTGCAAAGAGTGCGGCAATGAGTTCGTGTTCACCGCCGGTGAGCAGGAGTTCTACGCAGAGCGCGGCTTCCAGAACGAGCCCCAGCGCTGCAAGGCTTGCCGTGACGCTCGCAAGAACGCAACCCGTGGCCCCCGTGAGTTCTTCACCGCTACCTGCGCTCGTTGCGGCGGCGAGGCAAAGGTTCCCTTCCAGCCCAAGTCCGATCGTCCCGTTTTCTGCAGCGAGTGCTTCGCTCAGATGCGTGCAAACGGCTAATTGCAAATGAAAACATCAAGGCTAACCTTCAGGGGTTAGCCTTGTTTGTCGTTTTGGGCATCGGCGCAGAGCCGGCCCTTGCATAATCCGGTAGGGTTTGCTACAATAAAAATACAACTATTTCATCAAGGAGGATCCGCTATGGAACTTTCCGACATTCTCGCCCGGTGCGATCACACGCTGCTGGCCCAGGACGCAACCTGGGAGCAGATCAAAGGAATCTGCGACGACGGCATGAAATATAAGACCGCTTCTGTGTGCATCCCTGCATCGTTTGTGAAGCAGGCGAAGGAATATGTGGGTGACCGGCTGGCTGTCTGCACCGTCATCGGCTTCCCGAACGGCTATGATACCACTGCTGCCAAGTGCTTCATGGCATCGGACGCTGTGGCAAACGGAGCCGATGAAGTGGATATGGTCATTAACATCGGCTGGGCAAAGGAAGGTAGATGGGAGGAGATCACCCGTGAGATCGCCGGGGTCAAAAAGGCCTGCGGCGGCAGAATCCTGAAGGTAATCATCGAGACCTGTTTGCTGACGCGGGAGGAAAAGATCGCCCTGTGCGGCTGCGTTTCCGATTCCGGCGCGGACTACATCAAAACCTCCACAGGCTTCTCCAAAGCCGGCGCAACCTTTGCGGATGTGGAGCTGTTTGCAGAAAATGTGGCGCCACATGTGAAGATCAAGGCTGCCGGCGGCATTTCCAGCCTGGAGGACGCGCAGAAGTTTATCGCGCTGGGTGCCGACCGCCTGGGAACCTCCCGGATCGTGAAGATTGCAAAGGGCCTGGCAAACGATGGAAGCTACTGAACACAACGAACGATACCCACTGATTCTGAAAGGAGATCACCATGATGACAACCCCTACTCCTCATATTTCCGCCGCTCCCGGCGATTTCGGCAAGACCGTCCTGATGCCCGGCGATCCGCTGCGCAGCAAATTCATTGCGGAGAATTTCCTGGAAAATCCTGTTCTGGTAAACAATGTCCGGGGTGTACAGGGTTATACCGGCTATTATAAGGGTGTGAAAGTTTCCGTAATGGCCTCCGGCATGGGTATGCCCGCTATGGGCATCTATGCCCGGGAACTGTACGAGGGTTACGGCGTGGAGAGCATCATCCGGGTTGGCTCCGCTGGTTCCATCCAGGAGCATATCCACCTGTATGACCTGGTCATCGGCCAGGGCGCCTGCACCGACTCCAACTGGGCCAGACAGTATCACTTCCCCGGTACCTTTGCGCCCATCGCGGATTTTGACCTTCTGACGGCTGCCGTGGCGGCGGCGAAGGCCAACGGCGCGACTTATCATGTGGGCAATATCAATTCTTCCGATACCTTCTACGGCGACCATGAACTGGTGCCGGAGGGGCTGGATACGCTCTACAACCAGAAGAAAATGGGTGTCATGGCTCTGGAGATGGAAGCCGCGGCGCTTTACATGGAAGCTGCCCGCTGCGGCAAGCGTGCGCTGTGCATCTGCACCATTTCCGACCATGTCCTCACCGGCGAGTTGACCACCTCTGAAGAGCGGCAGAATTCCTTCACCACCATGATGAAGGTGGCTCTGGATGTGGCTGCGGCCGTGGAGGGAAAATGACTGGCGCGCCTGAAGCGCGTGAGTTGAGTGAGGAGAGCAATATGAAACGTATTTTTATCATTGTGTTGGACTCCTGCGGCTGCGGTGCGATGCCGGACGCTGAGAAATTCGGCGATGCGGGAGTCCATACCCTCCGTTCCTGCGCCTCTTCGCCGGAGCTGCATATTCCCAACTTAAGAAGCTGCGGCCTGGGCAATATTGAGGGACTGGAATTCCTGGGACCTGTGGAGGCACCCCGGGGCGCCTATGGCAGGCTGGCGGAAAGCTCCATGGGCAAGGATACCACCATCGGCCACTGGGAGATTGCGGGCATTGTATCTGCGGACCCGCTGCCCACATATCCCGATGGATTTCCTGACGAAGTGCTGGAGCCGTTCAAGGCGGCCACCGGCAGGGGCGTACTTGCCAATGCGCCCTGGTCCGGCACCGAGGTCATTGCGGCCTACGGCGACGAGCATGTGCAAACGGGCGACCTGATCGTCTACACCTCCGCTGATTCCTTGTTCCAGATCGCTGCCCACGAAGATGTGGTGCCGCCGGAGCAGCTTTATGAATACTGCCGCATTGCCCGGGCCCAGCTGCAGGGAAAGCATGGCGTGGGCCGAGTCATCGCCCGCCCCTTTGTGGGAACGTCCGGCAATTACAGGCGGACGGCCAACCGGCACGATTTCTCCCTGGAACCGCCGAAGCAGACACTGCTGGATGCGGTAAAGGCAGCGGGACTGGACTCCATCGGCGTGGGCAAGATCCATGATATCTTTGCCGGCCGGGGCATGACGGAGTATGTGTACAACAGGTCCAATGCTGACGGCATGAACCATGCCATGGAATATGCCGGAAAGAATTTCCGGGGGCTGTGCTTCGTGAATCTGGTGGATTTTGATATGCTGTACGGGCACCGCCGGGACATTGACGGCTATGCCCGGGCGCTGAGTGAATTTGATGCATGGCTGCCCGGTTTCCTGGAAAAGCTGGGGGATGAGGATCTGGTACTGATCACGGCGGACCATGGCTGCGATCCTGGCTACGAAGCCACCACGGACCATACCCGGGAGTATGTGCCGCTGCTGGCGCTGGGAAAGCAGGTAAAGCCTGTGGATCTGGGCACCCGAAGCGGCTTCCAGAACATCGCTGCCACAGTTGCCCAGCTGCTGGATGTGCAGCTGAAGACATCCGGCAAAAGCTTTGCCGGGGAAATTCTTGGAAATGACGCAGAAGGAGGCGTGACTATGACTCCCGAAAAACTGGCTGAACTGGCGCTGGAGGCCATGACCCATGCCTATGCGCCCTATTCCGGCTACAAGGTAGGCGCTGCCCTGCTGTGCGCCGATGGGACGGTCTATCAGGGATGTAATATTGAAAATGCCGCTTTTGGGCCGAGCATCTGCGCTGAGCGGACCGCTCTTTTTAAGGCTGTCTACGACGGTCACAGAGATCTTGCGGCCATCGCCGTCTGCGGCGGCAAGGATGGCATTGTCACCGGTATGTTCCCGCCCTGCGGCGTGTGCCGTCAGGTGATGCGGGAATTCTGCGAAGATGATTTCCTGATTCATATGGTCGGGCCGGGGGGCAGCGTTGAAACCCACACGCTGGCAGAACTTCTTCCCTTCAGCTTTTGCGCCGGGGACCATATGGCGCAGTAAGATCACAGCTGGGAGGAATACACATGAAAAAGATACTGGTGATGCTTCTGGCTGCCTCGGCGCTTTTTGCGGTACTGGCTGGCTGCGGTGCCGATGATGCTTCCATGGCGGAGACTGACGCGCCGGAAATTTCCACTGCCGAACCGGAGACGCAGGCACCGGCTTCTGCCCCGATCGCCCTGATCGGAGGGAACGATGAACCCTTCACCGAGGCCTGCCGGGAAGCACTGGCAGACTGGTGTGATGCCAATGACATGGACTGGGCCGGGTATGAACCGGAAAAGGACACCGCCGATGCCCGTGTGGTCGCCGTTGCCCGGGCCATCGCTGACGGAGCGGATGTGATCATTCTGCCGGGAAGTGTTTTCGGTGAGGTTCTGGATACAGTGATGGAGGTATATCCGCAGATCCGCTTCATCGCACTGGATGTATCCCAAGAGGATATGGCGAAGGAGCCTGCTTCCAACACAGCATGCCTGATGTTCAACCGGGCCCAGGCCGGATTCCTGGCAGGTTACGCAGCGGTGCGGGAAGGGTATACGGAACTGGGATTTCTGGGTGATGATACCCGTGCTGCCGCGCGTTACGGCTGCGGATTTGTTCAGGGCGCGGATGCCGCCGCAGCGGAACTGGGTGTGGACATCCGGATCCGGTATTCCTGCGGGCAGATTTCCGATGATTCCGGGCTTACTGCGGAGGCGGAGCACTGGTATCAGGAGGATACTGAGGTGATCTTTGCCTGGGGTGCGGCGGAAGCTGCGGCGCTGAAAGCCGCAAAAAGCAAGGAAGGCAGGCTCATTGGCTCAGGCGCGGAAACAGACAGCGGGTATTATCTGACTGCTCCGGTCATGGTACCGGGGAATGCGGTAAAGGCGGTGCTGGAAGCGCTGTACGGTGACGAGTGGGATGTCTGGTGCGGAAAAATCACCACGGCGGACGGAGTCTGTGCAGGCCTGGATACTGAAATCTGGACCATGGAGCGTTTCACGGTTCACGATTATGAGCTGGTGAAGGTGCAGCTTGAGGCGGGAACCATTGCTGCAGAAGACACGGCACTGCTGCCGGAGATTTCTGAACGGACCACCCTGATGCAAAATGAAGATTGAATGACCAGATCCCCCAGGCCGGAGCCTGGGGGATCACTGCGTTATGTGTCTTAAAAATCCGGAATGAAGCCGATGTCTGCGGAATCTTCTTCCTGGGTGAAGCCTTCCAGATCATTCAGATACATCCAGCTGAGAACCGCATCGTATTCCTCGTCGGTGATGCGGCGGTCCAGGGGAGCGGGGAGACCGGGCATGGGGGTGTACTGCCGCATCAGGCTCACCAGAACTTCCCCGGGCGCGAAAGTTTCGCCGATCCAGTCAAGGACCTTCAGAGAGTTTTCAACAAATCCCGGGAGGATCAGATGGCGGATGATGGTGCCCCGGACAATCTTTTCTCCTTCCCAGCGGACGGGACCGGTCTGGCGCACCATCTCCCGGATGGCGGCGGTGGCGGTTGCGAAATAATCCGGCACCCTGGAGAGAGCTGCTGCCAGCCGGTCATCGGCGTATTTCAGGTCCGGAAGATAGATGTCGATCTTTCCTTCCAATTCCCGGATCGTCTCCGGGCGCTCATAGCCGCCGCAGTTGCACACCACGGGTACCGGAAGCTTTGGCTCCAGTGCCGGGAGAATGGTGGGAAGATAGGGGGTTGGACTGACCAGGTCAATATTTTCCGCGCCCCGGGCAATGAGATCCTCCATGATCTGCCGCAGCTGATCGCTTGCGGCGGGGACGCCGCAGGGGCGGCGGCTGATTTTGGAATTCTGGCAGTAGCAGCATTTCATAGTACATCCGCCGAAGAAAACAGCGCCGCTGCCGCCGTTTCCCGCCAGGGCTGGTTCTTCCCATTTATGGAGCATGGTTTTGGCTACCAGAGCGATATCGGGACAGCCGCACCAGCCGTATTTGCCGGCGGTCCGGTCTGCGCCGCATTCCCGGGGGCAGAGTTTGCAGTTAACATAATTCATTGTACATTCCACCTTTTAGGATATTCTAGCATCTGTTTCCCCATTTCTCAAGGCGGTCTTTACTCATTTCGAATTTTGTGATATGATAAAATATAAAAATATTGAAATTTATGTTTTGCAGGAATGTCCCCGCGCTCAGCACAGACGGGCAATACCTGCCGAACTGCAATTTGAAAATGAGGTAATCAGCATGGAAATTCGTCTTGCCCGGAGCTGGGATATTCCCGGTATGATTGCGCTTTTGAAACAGGTTGGTGAGGTCCACCATGTGATCCGCCCGGACCTGTTCCGTTCCGGCGCTCAGAAATATGATGAACGGGATCTGGAAGAGCTGCTGCAGGATGCAGACCGGCCCATTTTTGTGGCTGAAGAGGATGGCATTCTGGGTTACTGCTTCTGCATCTTCAAAACCACCGCAGGAAACACGGTGCTGCGGGACCGGCGGGAGCTGTATATTGACGATCTGTGTGTCGACGAGAACTGTCGGGGTAAGGGCGTGGGACAGAAGCTTTATGACCATGTGCTGCGATTTGCCCGGGAAGAGGGATTCGAAGCGGTGACGCTGAACGTCTGGTGCGGCAATGACAGCGCCATGCGTTTTTACGAAAAGCAGGGACTGAAACCCCGGAACATCCATATGGAAATATGTTTGGAGGATAACTGATGCTCATCAAGAATCAGATTTATGAAGCTGTGATCACGGACTATACTGCCGAGGGACAGGGTGTTGCCCATATTGAGGGCTGTGCAGTGTTCATTCCCAATGCCATCCGGGGGGAGAAATGCCTGGTGCGCATCGAGAAGGCCGCCAAGACCTGGGCCGCCGGCAAGATCACAGAGCTGCTGGAAAAATCCCCCCATCGGGTGAACCGGGAGTGTCCCGTGGCCAAGCTCTGCGGCGGCTGCGATTTTTGGCATATGGACTATGAAGAGGAAGCTGCCCTGAAAGCCGAGCGGGTCCGGCAGTGCCTGAACCGCATCGGCGGCGAGAGCCTGGAGCAGATCCCCATTCTTGGCGCCCCTACCTGCCATGGCTACCGCAACAAGGCCCAGTATCCTGTGGCCAGCAGGAAGAATAAAGTCTATGCCGGCTTCTTCCGGGCGGGTACTCATCAGGTAGTGGAAAACGAACGGTGTCTGATTCTGCCCGAAGAGACGGACCTGGTGAAGGATACTGTTGTAGATTATGTAAACCAATTTCGCGTATCCGCCTATGATGAAGTGGCCCACGCAGGTCTGCTGCGGCATATCTACGTCCGGCGCGGCGCTGTATCCGGGCAGGTTTTGGTATGTCTGGTGATCAATGGCCGCCGGATCCCTAAGCCGGAGGCATTGACCGAGCGACTGAAGAAGATTCCCGGATTTACCACACTGGTTCTGAGTGTCAACACGAAAAAGGGAAATGCCATTCTGGGCGATGAGTTCATCACCCTCCATGGTCCCGGATATATCGAAGATACCCTCTGCGGTCTGACTTTCCGCTTAAGCCCCCGGTCCTTTTATCAGGTGAACCACCATCAGGCCCAGCGGCTTTATGAAGCCGCCATCAGCCAGGCGGAGATCACGAAGGAGGACACGGTGCTCGATCTCTACTGCGGTGTCGGCACCATCACCCTGGCCATGGCCTCTGCCGCGGGCAAGGTCATCGGTGTGGAGGTCATCCCTCAGGCAGTGGAGGATGCAAAGGACAATGCCAAACGCAACGGCATCGAAAACGCGGAGTTCTTCTGCGGCGACGCAGGACAGGCTGCCCTGGAGCTGGAAGCCAAGGGAATTAAGGCAGACGTCGTGGTGGTCGATCCGCCCCGCAAGGGCCTGAACGCGGATACCATTGAGGCGCTGAGCCGTTTTGCCCCCCGGCGGATCGTGTATGTCTCCTGTGACCCGGCAACACTGGCCCGGGATGTGGCGCTGCTGAAAGAGCGGGGCTATGTGCTGAAAAATGCTATGGCTGCCGACCTCTTCCCCAGATGCGCCCATGTGGAGAGTGTTGTCACGATGATCAAAAATGCGTAAACCGGCCGGAGTCGGTTCCGTATTTGGAAACAGATAGTTGATACAGATATAAGGAACTGGTTGGACTGCAGTGCGAACTTTCTCTGCCAAACCGTTTGGGGAATGGCTGTATATTGTATTGTGTAAGGGAATTATAGCCCTTGGCCGAATTATACAGCATTCAGACAGTAGGAGTAAGGATTATGTTTCTTTTCAAAAAAAAGCCAGAAGCACAGTTGAACGATGGCACTCAAGGACAGCTTGAGCGGAAACGGGATTACAATGACTGTTGTTATTTCGTGGGGTATGCAGTCAGTGATGTCGGGCGTGTGCGGGAAAACAATGAGGACAATTATATCCTGGGCCTGCAGCTTAACCGGGAATCAGCTGACCACAGCGAAACTGCTCTTGCGATTGAAGCGGGACAGAATAAGTGGTACTTTGCCGGCGTTTTTGACGGCATGGGCGGCGGCGATAAGGGAGAGGTGGCGGCGCGGATCACAGCAGAAACATTTTGCGGTTTGATTCGTAAGCTGCCAGGGAATGCATCTCGGGAGCAGACGGACAAAGTCGTTCGCAATGCATTTCTAAAGTCCAACAATGCGATCGTGGAGATGCAGAAACGATACAAAGTCTACGGCACCACAGGAACAGTTGTGGGAATCAGAAGCGGGCAGTTCAAGATCTATCATCTGGGAGACAGCAGGGCGTATTTTCTGCGTGATGGAAAGCTGACCCAGTTGACCCGGGATCAGACGCTGGCCCAGCTGAAAATTGACACCGGTATCTACAACCGGGATCATCCGGGTGTACAGACGGATAAGCACAAACTGACGGAATATATTGGTAGAGACTGGACACGGGAGAATATCCGGCCCGTGGAAAGCGAATGGATGACGGTCCGGGCCGGAGACAGGCTGCTGCTGTGCAGTGATGGATTGTATGATATGTGCTCTGATGAACAGATTGCTGGGCATCTTGGTGCGGGAAGTAACGCTTCTGCGGCAGCGAAGGCGCTGAATCAGGATGCACTGTGCAGCGGCGGAGCGGATAATGTGACTTGCATTGTGATTATGTTCTCCTGAGTGCAAGACAGAATGGGGGATACGGCAGTGAGCGTCTATGACACTGGAAGTATCTATGATATGGTCATTCATTGCGACGATATCGAAAGATTCAAGAGCGATATTTTGGCCGTTCTGCGAACCCAACGGGAAATGTGGAAGAGCCAAATCGGGAGAATATTGGGGGATACAGGACTCAGTATCCGAAAATTTGCGGAATTATGCCAGGTCAGTGAGACGGCAGTACGCAAATGGCGCGCCGGGGCGCTTCCTCAGAGCAGGGACATGTACATCCGCATCGGCTTTGCTGCAGGATACAATCTGGAAGAGATGAACAGCTTCCTGCAGCGTTATGGCCGCTGCGCGAAATTGTATGTGCGGTCACTGGAAGACAGCGTTTGCATTTTTGTGCTGCGTTCTGAAACAATGCCGCATACCTACCAGACCTATACCGGTTTGCTGGAGTACGCAAAAATGGGGATGAGTGGGAATAAAAGCCGTCAGGAGCAGGAATGCAGCACGGAGCAGTTATCGGAACGCCTTGCAGAATTGAGCACGGAGGAGGAATTGTCTGACTTTGTCCGCAGCAATGTCCTTCCGTGCCGCAGGGCTTATGGTAAATTGTGCAACTATATTCTGGCGTATCTGCAGTTCAACCTGACGGATGCGCAGGGAGACTGCACGGGCAGCTTCCACGCCATGGCATCGGAATCACGATGGTCCTCGTCACTGCGTCACTGCATCTGTGAGATTCGGGCTGGGCAGTGGCTGCCGCTGAGGCATAAGGTTATTTCCCTGGGGCTGCATTTGAACATGGATGTGGAGGGCATCAACACCATGCTGCGTCTGGCGCAGATGGAAAGCCTGTGCGCCCGGAATCCGGTAGAGGCTGCGGTAATCTTTGCTGTGGAAGATGCCAAACTGAATGACCTGATTTTCTGTAACGGATCTGGCGATCTGTGTCAGTATGTAAAAAATATATTCCGGCAGATCGAACTGTCGGATTCGGAATATCTGATTGATGACCTTTAGGATGGTATGGAGGAAAGCGGTTTGGAAACACAGAGATTTGTCATGCAGAACAGCGGCGCCAGTCTGGTACTGCTGGACAATGATGGGATTCGCGTCTGTCAGCTGGACATAAAAGCCCAATGGTCCATTGGACGCTGGGATCCCATCAGAGCAGTTACGCCGGATATCTCCTTTACCTCACCGATTGTCAGCCGGGAGCACGGCTGGATCAGTAATGTGGACGGCCAGTGGTATTATGTGGACAATCCGCAGAATCTGAATGGGACATTCCACAATGGGTATAAAATTCCCCGGCCGATGGCCGGACAGAGGCGGCCCGTTCCACTGGAGAACGGGGACATACTGCGAATTGACAATGATGATCTGGACCATGTAAACCGCAATGGTGTGTTGATGCTCTTCACGACTGCTCAGGTCCATGGTGAATGGGCGACCTGCTCACTACAGCGTGTGGGATCAATGTATATTGGAAGAGATGCCTCCTGCCGGATCCGGGAAGAAGCGCTGTATTTTTCTGCAAGGCACGCAAAGATAAAGGCGGTGCGTGGTCAGTATTACTTATCTGATTGCGGCAGTATGGCAGGTACTTACGTCAACGGCCAGCAGGTGCAGGGTACACACCTTCTGCGGGAAAAGGACTGCATCTCCATTTGCGACAGCAATTATTTCTTTCTGGGAGACAGACTGCTCTATTGTCAGCGGGACCGGGAGATGGAGCATCAGATCCTCTGCGAAACGACGCCCAGTCTGCGCCCGGTCGTGCTGCGGGCGGATATTGCGACCAAACGAGTTAAAAACAACAGCGGTTCCGGCATGAAGGAACTGATTCGGGATATTCATATTGAGATCAAGGAAGGTACACTGGTTGCCCTGCTGGGTACTGCCGGTGCCGGAAAATCGACGGTTATGAATTGCCTGAACGGCATGGATCTGGAAGGTGTCCAGGGTGCAGTTACATACCGGGGTGTGGATTTGATGAAGCATTTTGACCAGATGAGCTATCTGATCGGAAGTGTGCCGCAGGAAAAGATCTTTCATGAGAAATTTACACCGGAGGAAGAATTTGAACTGGCGGCAAAGACGCGCCTGCCCGCCAGGTTAAGCAGAACGGAAATCCGGGAGCGTGTGGACAGAACCATTGAAATGCTGAGTCTGCAGGGGGTACGCAAAAACTGGAACTGTAAACTCAGCGGCGGTGAGAAGACCCGGGTCAATATCGGTATTGAACTGGTGGCAGATCGGGAACTGCTGTGTTTGGATGAGCCGGATCAGGGCCTTAGTCCCAATTATAAGCTTGAAGTTTTTCAGATTATGCAGGAACTGGCCCACAGCAGAGGCAAATCTGTAGAAGAGTTTATGGAAGAAGATGAGCGCATGAAGGTTGCTGCGATGCGGAAGGTGGCAAGCAGCCAGGGTAAGACCATTCTAAGCATCATTCACGATGTATCGCATATTGATATGTTTGACCAGGTCATCATGCTCGCGAAGGTAGATGGAGTGGGCAGGCTTGCGTTCTCCGGGAGTCCGGAGGAAGCGCGGGAGTATTTCGGAGTCGATATTAAGGATGCGTATGCGCTGCTGGAGCGCGAGCCGGAAAGATTTGTGAGGTAAGGAAAATGAAAGGATATGCTGTGAACCGGATATCATTCCTGCGGGAATTGATGCTGCGGATTGATGAGGGATGGAGGGTGCTGCGCCGGGAACGCCGCAATCTGATTATTTCTCTGCTGTTTCCGGTGATCGCGGCAGCTGTCACGGTCTGGATCGCTGGTGAGAATATGTTTGTCAACTGCGAGAGTACGAAGTCAGCCTGCTTTATTCTGGTATGTGCAGCCATCTGGGGCGGCCTGTTTAACTCTATTCAGACTGTTGTCAAAGAGCGTAAGATGATCAAGCGGGACTATGTCAGCGGTGCGATGCGCATCGGCTGTTATACTGCTTCCAGAGCTTTTCTGCAGCTTCTGCTGTGTGCCTTTCAGGCAGCGATCCTTTGCATGAGCTTTTACGGTGTCAAGTGGGCTTACGAAAACGAGCTTCCGGAAATGGGACTCATATTTGACGATGCCATGCTTGAGTACTACATTACAGTTTTTTTAGTTATGTACGCAGCGGATGCACTGGGGTTGATGATTTCCTGCTTTGTCAGGAGTGAGCAGCTGGCAAGTCAGCTTTCTCCATATATTCTGATTGTGCAGCTGCTGTTTTCTGGTGTGCTGTTTGCCATGGAGGGGGCAGCGCAGTCTGTGTCTGCCCTGATGCTGAGCCGCTGGGGCATGGAGGCTCTGGGCAGCATCAGCAACCTGAATGAGCTTCCTTTGCGGCTGCAGGAGGAATTCCCGTATATTCCGCATGAGGCAGATGAGGCATTTGCCTATACAGCGGAGCATCTGTGGCAGGTGTGGCTGATTCTGCTGGTTTTTGTGATTGTGCCGCTGGTGGCGGGCAATATTCTGCTCCACGGTGTCAAAAAAGACAGCCGCGGCTGATAGAGAGAATTGGCAGGTATCCATAACGGGTAAAGAAATAGAACGAAGAGAAATAAGGGGAACATATGTCAGTTGAGTCGAGAGGTAAGAGCTATAGCGGGGAATTTGAAAACTATAACATCGTCGGAGAGCCGCTGGGAAGCGGATCCCAGGGGCGGACAAAGGTTTTCAAATTGCAGCGTGGGGATGCTGTCCAGGACTGCTGTGCCCTGAAGGTTGTAAGTCTGATCGAGGAAAAGGGAAGATGGCAGGACTGCCGGAGACAGGATTTTGATGCCCTGAAGAAGCGTAAGGAAAAAGCCATGAAGGAAGTGGAGCTGATGAACAAACTTCGTGGCAATACCAATATTGTGGATTATCAGGACCACAAATTTATCGACTGGGAAGACGAAAACGCTTTCGGGTGCGATCTGTTGATCCGTATGGAACTGCTCAGAGATCTGCGCAGCCAGATGAGAGGATACGGCGGCTTTCCCGAAAAGCAGTTATCGGAGGCAGAAATAGTCACAATAGGCATAGATATCTGCAAAGCGCTGGAGCAATGCCACAGTGAGGAGATCATTCACAGGGACATCAAACCGGAAAATATTTTTGTGAACGGAGCCGGCTGCTATAAACTGGGAGATTTCGGAATTGCGAAAATACTGACCCCCGGAAATGATATCAACACAAGCATCGGTACGCTGCAATATGCGGCACCGGAACAGCTGAGAGGCATTTATAATAAACTTGTGGATATTTATAGTTTGGGTTTGGTCCTTTATGAACTGAGCAATCGGAGCAGACTGCCGTTTGCGGATTCTATCTATGTAAGCGACGAGGCAGTCAGCCGCAGACTGCGTGAAAAGAAACTGCCTCCTCCCGCGTGTGCCGGTCGGGTCCTTGGAGACATCATCCTGAAGGCCTGTTCTCCCAGACCGGAGGATCGCTATCAAAGCGCCCGGGAATTCCGTTCGGCGCTGGAGAATCTAAATAGTACGGAGCCGTCCTTTTGTGATTATTTGGAACCGACGGATTCCGGAAGCAATACAGGCCTGATTGTTCTTCTGGTAGTTTTATCGTTCATTGTTCTGCTGCTTGCCTTTGTCCTGGGGAGCCTTTTGATGAGAGGACAGCGTGAGGAAGAACCTTCTTCGGCGGCAACGGCGGAGTATAATGCGACGGAACCAACCTCTGTGTTACCGCCGGAAACCAGTGTGGTTACTGAGCCTGCGGAAACATTTGTGCTGGCTGAGCCAACCATGTCCCCGGAAACGGAGAAAGAAGTGCCTGCAAACTATGTGAAGCAGTCTCTCGGTTCCTGCACTGTGCTCGCAGACAGCAACGAATCGGGAAGTAATACGGATGTGGCTGCAGGCGCATGGAAAGACTGGCTGGGCAATATTCGTGCCGGAGCGATCAGATTTTGGGTTACGGACAGACCCAATTATTCCAGTATGGAGTATGTGATGTACGATATCGGCGGTCGGTTTCAAACGCTGTCCGGATGCGCCATAGCAGAAGAAAACAGCGCTTATGGCTGCGGTATGGTGATCCGCATTTATCTGGATGGACAGCTGGCCTGGGAGAGTTCGGAACTGTCCTATGCGGAAGATGCGCAGTGGTTTGAGCTGGATGTCAGCGGTGTGATGCAGGTATATGCGGAGTGTATTACAGACAGCAGTGATTATGGATATTGTATTCTGGATGCGGCATTAACCGGTATTCAGTCCTGACTGCCGGAAAGGCCAGGCATATGTCAACGGAGGCAAAATGATGTTTTGCAGAAAATGCGGGAACTGCCGTTTGGTCCCTTCCGTTCTACAATAGAATTGTGCGTGCAGGAGGAGAAGATGATATTTACTATGAATTCAGATATGAGGATTCCCGAAAAATAGAAGAACATCGTCGGGACAACTGAACGTTTAAGGAGGATGGCCATATGCGCTGTCACAAGTGCGGACAAAGAAATAAACCGGACAGCCGGTATTGCTGCCGCTGCGGCGGAGCGCTGCATGAGACAGAAGGCAGGAATTCCGCACAGAAAAAAAGGAATACGCTGCTTTTTCTGATTGGGGTATGTATGGCTGTGATATTTCTGCTGCTGCTCGGTATTTTCTTCACGCTGAATCGGGATGAAAAGCAGGAGATTGAATGGAAGAAGCAGAACGCGGAAAAAATGACGGAGGGGTCGCATGATTCCACAGAATTCAACAGGATACCGGCACAAGAAACATCTGCACCGCTGAAGGTGTCCGACCAGCTTTCGGATTATTGGATGCTGTATAACCAGGTCATAAACGGTCCGCAGGAGTCTTCGATCACTTTTGAAGAAGATGGCACGGTTTATCTGACGCGCGGATATGTCAGTATGGAACCCGTAGATGATTACGAGGGAACTTGGTCGATCCTTTCGCAGGAGGATGGTGCAAACTGGTCTGCAGTTGTGGAGATCCGTGTGACAGAACGCACAGGACCATGGGCGGAAGATGATGCCAGAAGACTTCATTCAACTGTGGAGATACACGGAAATGGGAAGGAACTGAAGCTCGACCATATGAGCGGTGATACGCTGCCGCTGGAATATGGAAAATGGTACGGCAGAGAACTGGACTATTTTGAATGGTCCGGAGAGGAAGAACTGCCTTCATTCTGTCCGGACTTTATGACGGATATCTCTGTTGAGGAGCAGGTCCTGGATATACGCGAAAAATACTATGAAGTGCGCGGTAAACTGGACGATGGCGAACTGCAGAAGGTCCGGGTCAGACCGGGAGTCTGTGTTTATCAGGACGGCACCGGAAATACCAGAATGGTCATTGTGGACAAGGGGACGGCCGGAATAGGCGACTTGAGTGAATCCTACAGCCGGGAATACTACTATAGCGCAGACGGAGAGATGTTCTTCGCGCTTTATGTTGGTGATGATTCTCATCGGCTCTATTTCTATGAAGGCCGTATGATCCGGTGGAGATACTGTCCCGAGGGAGCAAGACTGGATGATGCAACCAATATAGATATGCTGTATCTTTCCGGAGGCTATCTGAAAATGGAGTGTTTGGCGGTGGAGGAAGGCATCGATTTGTATTGAGTCAATCGTTGAACCTGTCGGTGTTTGATTTGTGCGGAGCAGAAAGAGGGAGAAAATATAAGAAGGGAACATCCGTTTTGGTCTGTGCCACTTATAATCCTGATTTATCTGGCTGCTGGTTGATGAGATGATCGAACCTTTGCTGGTATACTCCCGAAAAAATGGACCATAAAGCGGGAAGGGAAAACGGATTACAACCGGCCTTTTGTGAGAAATACCTTACTGGAGATGGTGCTGTTTCCGGCAGGAGTTGTGCTTCTGAAACTGCTGCTGTATCTCAACGCGGTTCGGCTGTACTGTATGAGGTCTGCGGAGGCAGATCTGACCAAATAACCGGAGGAAAAACTTATGCTGAATATTCTGACCCGGGCGGGATGCTATGTGGCGATCATCGTGCTGGGTATGGTTCTGCGGAAGGTGGGCTTCTTTAAGGAAGAAGACTTCCCGGTGCTGTCTAAAATCGTGATCAAGGTCACGCTGCCTGCAGTGTTGATCTCCAGCGCCGCGGGGCAGGAGATCGCGCCCGGAATGCTGACCATCGCGGCGCTCGGCCTGGGAGGCGGTGTGCTGTATGTGATGCTGGCTTGGCTGATGAACCGCCGGGCAGATAAGGAACAGCAGGCATTTGAGATTCTCAACCTGCCCGGATACAACATCGGCACCTTCGCCCTGCCCTTTACCCAGAGCTTCCTGGGAAGCGTCGGTGTTTTGACCACCAGCCTGTTTGATATGGGCAATGCCTTTGTGTGCCTGGGCGGCGCCTATGGCATCGCATCCTCGGTGAAGGCGGGAGGCGGATTTGATTTTAAGCGGATCCTGAAGGCACTGAGCAAATCGGTACCTTTCCTGGTATACATTCTGGTGATGTTCCTGAATCTGGCGAAGATCCGGATCCCGGAACCGATCCTTTCCTGCGCGGAGATCATCGGCAGCGGCAATGCGTTTCTTGCGATGCTGATGATCGGTGTGGGATTCAAGCTGGAAGGCGACCGGTCCCAGCTGGGCCGGGTGCTTCGGATCCTGGCGGTGCGCTACAGCGTGGCGGTGGTGCTGGCATTGTGTTATTATTTCCTGCTGCCCTTCGATCAGGAGGTCCGGCAGACACTGGTGATCCTGGCCTTCGCGCCCATCGGCTCGGCGGTGCCGGGTTTCACGGCGGAGCTGAAAGGAGACGTGGGCCTGTCCTGCACCATTAATTCAGCGGCCATTTTGTGCAGCATCGTGATCATCGTGGCGCTGCTGCTGGTGATGCTGTAAGGCCTTGGGAGGAATACATATGAAATTAGACAATAAGAGGGGATTGCTCCTGCGGCTGCCGGTGCTGGCTGCGGTGGCGGCTGTGTTTTTGCTGTTCTTTTCCGTCAGCACTTCCCCACTGACCAATGAATATGGCGGCGATTCCGCCTTCTTTATGCTGGTTGGTCAGGGTATGACCAAAGGAATGCTCCCATACCGGGATTTCTTTGATATGAAGGGTCCGTATCTGTTCCTGGTGGAGTATATCGGCCAGCTGATCTGTTACGGCCGCACCGGAGCGTTTTTGATGCAGTGGGTCCATCTGACAGCCTGTCTGTGGATTGCGGACGGCATTTTCGCAATGACGCTGGGCAGGCGCAGGGCATCCTTTCTCTGGGAACTGGCGCTGATGATCCCCTGGCTGGCGGTGGCGGCGGTGACCTTCGAGGGCGGCAACCTGACGGAGGAATACTCTCTGCCCTGGCTGATGCTGGCGGTGTATTTCGCACTGCGGTATCTGCGCGCAAGTGAAGCGTCCGGAGACTGGAAGCATCAGCCGTGGATTGGCTTTTACTATGGCTTTGTTTTCGGTTATCTGGCGCTGATCCGCGTCACAAACGCGGCGCTGATCGGTGCGGTAATCCTGACGATTTCCGCCGGACTGCTGGTAAAAAAAGAATTTAAGAATCTCTTCGTCAACGGCCTGATGTTCATTTTTGGCTGCGCTGCGGCTTTTGCACCCATGTGCGTATACTATGCCGGTCAGGGCCTTCTGGAGGAGATGCTTTCGCAGGTATTCGGATTCGGCGTCCGGTATTCCGCGGAGGTGGGCATGGCCCAGAAGCTGGCAGGGATTCCCAAGCGGCTGGTCCCCATCATGCTCCTTCCGGCAATCGTGCCGGCAATCCGCCGGCAGAAGGACTGGCGGATCTGGATGCTGACGCTCAGCGCAGTGGGACTGTTCCTGGTGGCTGCGGTGATGGGCAACGGATATCTGCACTATATGACCCTGGGCATCCCCAATCTGGTGCTGGCTCTGGCACTGGCGGCTGAGGGGATTGCCGGAGAGAAGAGAGACATGATTCGCGGCGGCGCGCTGGCTGTGCTGGCGGTGCTGAGTTTCGCACTGCTGTGGCCGAAGCTTCAGCATCAGATCGCCACCTCGACAGAGGAGATCCGCATTGGATCCCAGCTGTTCGGTTCCCGGGCGGCGCTGTTGGAGATGAATGATCAGATCCCGGCGGAGGACAGCGTCTATACCTATGGACACGCCTGCTCTGCCTGGTATGCCCGGACGGGCCGGTTCCCTGGCCACCGCTACTGCGACTGGCAGGAGCATTACATCACCCTGAATCCGGAGGTCGGCGATGAGCTGGCTGCCTGGCTCGGGGAAGAAAACCCCGACTGGATCGTGATCCCGCTGCATTATCAGTTTGCGCCGCAGCAGATCGCGCAGGTCGTGGCGGATCATTACCACGAGTATTCCCGCAACGGCGCGTACATTTTGCTGAAGGCCAACGGATAAGAGCCTTCTGAGGAAGAACAAATGCGAAAACTGACAAAAAAGGAATGGATCCCCCTGGCCCTCCGGGCGGGGATCTGGGCAGCGGTGACGGTGGTGTTTCTGCTGCTGTTCTCCATCTCCACATCACCCCTGACCAATGAATACGGTACGGATTCTTCATTTTTCGTGCTGGTGGCCCAGGGTATGACCAGGGGAATGCTTCCTTACCGGGATTTCTTCGACATGAAGGGTCCCTACCTGTTTCTGATCGAGTATATCGGTCAGCTGTTCCGCTATGGAAAGGTGGGCGCCATCTGCGTCCAGTGCTTCAATCTGTTCTTTACCCTGTGCATCATGGATATGATCTTCCTGATGCAGACGGGATGGAGCGGGCGGAATCTGGGAATGGAACTGCTGTGTACGGCTCCGGTGCTGCTGGCGGCGATGGTGAGCTTTGACGGCGGAAATCTGACAGAGGAATATGCGCTGCCCTGGCTGATGCTGGCGGTGTATTTTGCCCTGGGATATCTGAAAAAGAGCCGGGAAAGCGGAGACTGGAAGCATCCTGTGCGGATCGGATTTTATTACGGTTTTGCCTTCGGGTTTCTGGCGATGATCCGCATCACCAATGCGGCCGCCATCGGCGCGGTGATATTGACCATCTGTGTGGGCCTGCTGGTAAAAAATGAGTGGAAAAATCTGCTGAGCAATGGTATGATGTTTATTGCGGGCTGCGCGGCGGCGCTGGCTCCGGCCTGCATCTTCTTTGCCTGCCATGGCCTGCTGGGACAGATGCTGACGCAGGTGTTCCTGTTCGGCTTCCGGTATTCCGAAGGCGGAGATCTGGCTTCGAAGATCGAAATGCTGTGCAGCGACTACATGGCCTTTGTGTATCTGGCTATGCTGCCGGCAGCAGTATTACTGCTGTACCGGGTCCGTGACTGGCGCAAATGGCTGCTGGCAGCCTCTGCTTTCGCCATTTTCCTGGCGGCGGTGCTGATGGGCAATGTGTATGTCCATTATTTCACGCTGTGCCTGCCCAATATTGTGCTGGCCATGGCTTTCTGGCTGGAAGAAATGAAACTGCCGCAGCGGCGGTGGGATCTGAAGAAGGCAGTGGTGATTGTGCTGGCGGCGCTGTGTTTCCTGCCGATGAGCGATCTGATCCAGTCCACCTATGGAACATCGGATACGGTGCGCTACTGGAAGTCCATCGGCGCGGGCCGATGGAAGCGGGACTATTGTCTGGACATCGCTGCTCGGATCCCGGAGGACGAGCGGGACAGCGTCTATGCCTATGGCATGGCCACCTACGGCGGCGGAATGTTCTCCTGCGCTAATTTCTATGTACAGGCGCAGCTGCTGCCCAGCCACCGCTACTGCGACTGGCAGGAGCATTACATCGAGCTGAACCCGCAGGTGGGCGATGAGCTGGCCGCCTGGCTGGCGGAAGAGAACCCCAAGTGGGTGGTGGTTCCGGTGGAGTATGAAATCGCGCCGGAGCAGATCGCCGGGGTGATCCGTGCCCATTACCACGAATATGAAAGAAACGATATCTATATCCTATACGCCGCCAACGGCAATACACAGAAATGAGGGAAATACCATGACAGAAAACAAGTTGCCTAAGCTTTACATTGTGATCCCCTGCTATAACGAGGAGAGCGTGCTGCCCATTACGGCGCCCATGTTCAGGAAGAAGATCGAGGAGCTGGTCGCAGCGGAGCAGATCAGCGCCGACAGCCGGATCCTCTTTGTCAACGACGGCAGCAAGGACCGCACCTGGGAGATCATTCAGCAGCTGGCCAAGCAGAGTCGTCACTACAGCGGCATTTGCCTGAGTCGCAACCGGGGCCATCAGAACGCACTGCTGGCAGGTCTGATGGAAGCCAAGGATCAGTGCGACATCACCATCTCCATTGACTGCGACGGTCAGGACGACATCAATGCCATGGATCAGATGGTGCAGCAGTATCATGAGGGCGCAGAGATCGTCTACGGTGTCCGCAGCAAGCGGGAGACAGATACCTTCTTCAAGCGCTTTACAGCCGAGAGCTTCTACAAGGTTATGAAGTGGATGGGTGCGGATACGGTCTACAACCACGCAGACTACCGGCTGGTTTCTGCCCGGGCCCTGAAGGAATTTGCAAACTTCAAGGAAGTGAACATCTTCCTGCGCGGCATGTTCCCTCTGGTCGGATTCAAGAGCACCAGCGTCTATTATGAACGCCATGAGCGTCTGGCCGGCGAGAGCCATTATCCCCTGTCGAAGATGCTGGCGCTGGCTTTTGACGGAATCACCAGCCTCAGCGTCAAGCCCATCCGGATCATCACCACCCTGGGTGTGTGCATTTCCATCGTGGCGTTTCTGCTGATCGTCTATGCGCTGGTGGCATATTTCACCGGCAATGTGGTATCCGGCTGGGCAAGCTCCCTGATCGCCACCTGCTTCCTGGGCGGCATCCAGCTGATCGCTCTGGGCGTCATCGGCGAGTATATCGGCAAGATCTACATGGAGACCAAGGCCCGGCCCCGGTTTATCATCGGCGAGCGGACCGACGACGAGAACGGAGCAGAATAAGTTACGCTCCATCTCTCCGTTGTGGAAAGTAACATCACTGCAATTCGATAAACTGAATAATTGCAGCAAAAAAATCACCGCCCGGAGGCGGTGATTTTTTGATGCGGTTTTTACCAGAAGAAATCGTAGATGCCGTAAATGAACACGACCAGAATAATCAGCGGCAGAATATAGGTCACATAGCTGCGCATCCACTTTGCGACTTTCAGACCCTTGCCGGTGTTGGCTTCTTCCATATACCGGTCCCAGCCCCAGCCCTTCGGTCTGGTGCAGAACAGGACGATGATGAACGAACCGAGAGGCAGGATACAGTTGGAGACGATGAAATCTTCCAGATCCATGATATTGGAGCCGTCGCCGAAAGGCTTGATGCCCGCCAGGGCGCTCCAGCTCAGGGCGCAGGGGATGGTCAGGAGCAGAAGTGCAATGCAGTCGATGATGCAGGCCTTCCTGCGGCTCCAGCCGAACAGATCCATGGTGCAGGAGATAATGTTCTCAAAGACCGCGAACACCGTGGACAGGGCGGCGAAGCTCATGAACACAAAGAACAGGGCACCCCAAAACCGGCCGCCGGGCAGATTGTTGAACACATTGGGCAGGGTCTCAAACAGCAGACTGGGACCGCTGGTAACCTTAACATCATAGGCAAAGCAGGCGGGGAAGATGATCAGGCCGGAGGTGAAGGCCACGAAGGTGTCCAGGATGGCCACATTCACGGACTCACCCAACAGCGCCCGGTCCTTGCCGATGTAGCTGCCGAAGATGGCCATACCGCCCATGCCGAGGCTCAGGGTGAAGAAGGACTGGTTCATGGCGGCGACGACGACCTGGCCAATGCCGGCTTCCCGAAACCGCTCCATGCTGGGCAGCAGATAGAAAGCAAGCCCCTTGCTGCCGCCGGGGGTCAGGATGCTGTTGACAGCCAGCACTACCATGATCAGAAGCAGGAGCAGCATCATGTACTTGGTGACCCGCTCCAGGCCCTTCTGGACGCCCATGGAGCAGACCAGGATGCCGATCAGCACGGTTGCCGCGGTGTAGATTACCTGACCGGTGCCGTCGGAAAGCATGGAGCCGAAGGCCTCACTGACCTGAGCGGAATCCATTCCAACGAAAGTGCCGGCAGCGGTGGACAGGAAATAGCGCAGCATCCAGCCGGACACGGTGCAGTAAAACATCATCAGCACCACATTGCCCAGAAGGCAGGCGTAGCCGTGCAGATGCCATTTTGTGTTTTCGGGCTCCAGCGGGCGGTACATCGCCACGGGACTTTTCTGGCTGGCGCGGCCGATGGCGAATTCCATGGACATAACGGGAATGCCCAGGATCACCAGGAAGAACAGATAGATCAGAACGAAAATACCGCCGCCGTTCTGGCCGGTGATATAGGGGAATTTCCAGACGTTGCCGATGCCGATGGCGCAGCCGGCACTCAGGAGAATGAAGCCAAGTCGGCTTCCGAGATGTTCTCTTTGCATAATATACCTCTCTTTCAGACAGATTTGGGTATATTATAGCGGTGAGATGGACGTTTGTCAATCTCTAGCGGACAAAAAGGCACCCCGGAAAGACACTTTCCGGGGTGCTGATGTATCAGATGGGATTACTGCTTGCGGAAAACGAAGCCGTTTTCATCTGCGCGGTCGATGATGGCCAGGGACTTCAGGTCATAGCCATCCTTGCGCAGGTCGGCGCCGCCGTCCTGGAAACCCTTCTCAATGGCGCAGCCGATGCCGATCAGTTCTGCACCTGCCTGCTTGACGATGTCGATCAGACCGCGCATAGCCTGGCCGTTAGCCATGAAGTCGTCCACGATCAGAACCTTGTCGTCAGCGGTGATCCAATCCTTGGAGCAGATCAGAGTGACCGTCTTCTTATAGGTGTAGGAGAAGATCTGGCTCTGGTAGAGACCGCCTTCAATGTTGTCGCTCTTGGCCTTCTTGGCAAAGACCATGGGGATGCCGTACTTCAAAGAACATACGGCAGCCAGGGCAATACCGCTGGCCTCGGCAGTCAGGATTTTGGTGGCGCGGGATACGTCGAACAGACGGGCGAATTCATCAGCCAGTTCACCCAGGAACTGAGTGTCCACCTGATGATTCAGGAAACCGTCAACCTTGATGATGTGGCCAGGCAGGATGCGACCTTCCTGGCGGATACGCTGCTCCAGTGCTTCCATAGATACCCTCCAAATAAACATTTTTGATGTGACTATTATCGGTGTTTTTCCTTAAAAAAGCAAGAGGGATTCCTGTCCAAAAAAAGATGATTTCCGGAAGTTTCCTTGGCAACTATTAACAAATGGAGCGAAAAAAGGGCCTTCCCGCCGTTTTTTCTCACTGTCCGTTAACGGCGGTCACAAACTCCAGGAACTGTTTTCTGCCAGCGGCCGTGCACTTGTAGACGCCAGCGTCCTCCAGGACCTGGGAGAATACCCGTCCGGTCTCCTGCAGGAGAATGTCCAGGGCGTTGTCGGAGGTGAAAGTGTATTGGCCCTTGAGTTCATCTACCCAGTCTGCATGCTTGGAAAGAACCTCGTCGGCATGGATGTCGCGGCCTTCCACGATGGCGCCGGCCAGATCGCTCAGCTCCTTCTTCAGGCGGCTGGGCAGCACGGCCAGACCCATGACTTCGATGAGGCCGATGTTTTCTTTCTTGATGTGATGCTTCTCGGCATGGGGATGGAATACACCCAGGGGATGCTCTGCGGTGGTGATGTTGCAGCGCAGCACCAGATCCAGCTCATACTGCGCGCCCCGGCGGCGGGCGATGGGTGTGATGGTGTTGTGGGGCTCTCCATCGGAGAAGGCGACAATACCGGCGGATTCGTCGCTGTAGCCGCGCCACACATTCAGGATCTTCTCGCCCAGTTCCGCGATCCGCTGGGGATCATCGCCATTCAGGCGGATGACGCTCATGGGCCATTTGACGATGGCTGCCTTCACGTCCTCATAGCCGCTGAAGCTGATCTCCATCTCGGCAGGAGCGGTCTCCATGGCGAAAGTGTAGTGGCCGCCCTGGAAATGCTCGTGGCTCAGGATGGAGCCGCCGACGATGGGAAGGTCCGCATTGGAGCCGACGAAATAGTGGGGGAATACCGTCACGAAGTCCAGCAGCTTCTCAAAAGCCGCCCGGTCGATCTTCATGGGGATGTGCTCAGCGTTGAAGACAATGCAGTGCTCATTATAATAGACGTAGGGAGAATACTGCAGGCACCAGTCCCGGCCGCCGACGGTGATGGGGATGATCCGGTGGTTGGCACGGGCGGGGTGATTCATGCGGCCGGCATAACCCTCGTTCTCCCGGCACAGCTGACATTTGGGATAGCTGGACTGGGGTGCGTTTTTCGCGGCGGCGATGGCCTTGGGGTCCTTCTCCGGCTTGCTGAGGTTGATGGTGATATCGATGGGGCCGTAGTCGCTGTTGTATTTCCAGCGCATATCCTTTGCAATACGGTAGCGGCGGATGTAGTCGGTGTCGCAGGAGAGCTTATAGTACCAGTCCGTGGCCTGCACGGGGTCCTTTGCGTATTTTTCCCAGAAGGTCTTTACGATTTCCCGGGGCATGGGCGTAAGCGCGCCCATGATGCGGGTGTCGAAGATATCCCGGGCGGTGATGTTGTCCTCACACAGGCCCTGGGCGCAGGCGTAATCCAGGATCTCCTTCAGGATCTCTTCCAGGTCCTCGCTCTGAGGCTCATCGCTGGGTTCATAGCTGTCCAGCCGCAGCAGATCCAGCAGCCGGTTGACCAGGACCTGATGGTCCACAGGCTCTGCCAGAGCGCAGTTCATGGCATAGGAAACAAGAGAATCAATGCAGGTTTCGATCTTCATTGGTAAATCCTCCATTATGGTATTTGTAACGGGACGGTAAACTGCGGGTTATACTTCCGCCTTTACGCCGCCCTGGGGACGGATGGACAGAACATGGCAGGCGCCCTCACCCAGCACCGCGTCGATGCCGGCGACGAAGGAATCCAGCATTTCCATGGGGACAAAGGCCTGCACGGTTCCGGCGAAGCCGCCGCCGTGGACACGGTAAGCGCCCTTGCCATTGAGGTAATGCTCGCACAGGGCAAGAGCCACGGCCATCTCCTGATGAGCTTTATAGCCTGCGGGGATCACATTCTGCAGGTACATCCAGGAAGAATAGCCGCTCTGCTTGATCAGGCTCAGGAAGCCGTCAAAATCACCCTTTTCCAGGGCAGCGACCTGCTGAGGAACCCGGGCATTCTCCTGATAGAAGTGGACAGCGCGCATCACAGCGCGATCACCGCATTTCTCCCGGAGGACGGGCATGGCGGCATAGAAATCCGCTTCGTCGATCTGGCTGAGCACCTCTTTGCCGAAGTGGGCGCAGATGTTTTTCAGCTCATTGGGAATGGCGGCGTACTCGTCAGTCAGGTCTGCGTGGCTTGCCCGGCTGTCAATGATGCACAGGGCATGGCCGCAGGAGGCAAAGTCAAAATTGACGGACTTGATGACGGGATTCTCCCTGTCGAAGAAATCGATGGTCACAAGACCGCCCACTGCGGAGGCCATCTGATCCATCAGGCCGCTGGGTTTGCCGAAGAATACATTCTCGGCATACTGGCCGATCTGAGCCACCTCAGGCTGCGTTGCCCGGGTATCAAAGAACAGGTGGTTGATGATGGTTCCGATCAGGACCTCATAGGCGGCGGAGGAGCTGAGACCGGAACCGGGCAGCACCGTGGATTCGCAGTATGCGTCAAAACCCTTCACCTCGCAGCCGAGGGCGGCGAAGCGGGCGGCGACGCCGCGGATCAGGGCAGGGGTGGAGTTGACCTCGCCGGGCTGGGGGGTCAGCTGCGCGGTGTTTACCTCGCACAGGGGGTATCCTTTGGACAGAACGCGGATGGTGGAGGTGCCGTTGAGACGGACGGCGGCTACAGTGTCCAGATTCACTGCGGCGGCCAGGACCCGGCCCCGCTGGTGGTCTGTGTGGTTGCCGCCGATCTCAGTGCGGCCGGGTGCGGAGAAATAGGCATCGGGGGCGCCGCCGAAGGCTGCGGCAAAGCCGGCATCCAGAGCCGCCCGGCAGGCAGAATCCAGAATAAGCGCAGGAACAGACATAACATGATCCTCCAATCGGTGGTTTCTATTGTATTGATGAAACCATTATATCAGCAGTTCCGAAAAAAGGAAATATCTATGCTGCAAAAACTTTCTTGACAGATGCAGATTCCGGCGGTATAATGTCGGTAATTTCATAGGACAGTTCGTGACCATCCTGTCGGTAAACAAAACTAGGGAATTTGATGGGCGCAGTGCGCCCAGATTTTTTTGCTGCGCCACGGACAATGCCTGTCCGTGATTTTTATTTTTTAGGAGTGAATTGCCATGCATGAACGAATCCGACGTCTGACCCAGGCTGCCATTATTGCTGCCATGTATGTGGTGCTGACCCATCTTCAGAACATCATCCTCCCCGGTTCGGCCACCTGGGCCATCCAGTGCCGCATTTCGGAAGCGTTGTGTGTTCTGGCATTCTTTACGCCTGCCGCGATCTCCGGACTGACGGTGGGATGTCTGCTGTTCAATCTGTCCTATGCCGGTGCGCTGCCGCTGGATATTGTGGTCGGCAGCCTGGCGACGCTTCTTTCTGCCTGGGCAATGTGGCGCACCCGGAAGGTGACGATTTGGGGAGTGCCGATTTTGGGACTTGCCATGCCGGCGTTGTTTAATGCATTTTTGGTGGGCAGGGAACTGACGATATACATCGGCGGCGGATTCTGGGTCAATGCGCTGACTGTTGGACTGGGAGAGCTGATCGTGCTGTATACCCTCGGCCTGCTGCTGTATCTGGTCCTCAAGCGCCGCCATCTGGACAGCGGCCTGTTTGGATAAGAATGTTGGGTGCGGGCAATGCCGGCACCCATATTCTATATATTAATGTATCATACTGCAGAAAATAAAAATCCCCAACCTTGCGGTTGGGGATTTTTCAACATTAGGATCGAAGCAATTACTTGCCGGCGCCTGCGATCTGAGCAGCGACCTCAGCAGCGAAGTTCTCTTCCTTCTTCTCGATGCCTTCACCCTTGGTGTAGTGGATAGCATTGACGAAGGTGATCTTGCCGCCCAGCTTCTTGCCTGCATCGGCAATGTAGCCGGCGACGTCGCCCTTGAACAGGTCAGCGCGGACGAACTCCTGCTGCAGCAGGCAGATTTCCTTGTAGAAAGCAGCCAGCTTACCCTGAGCGATCTTCTCCTTGACCTGAGCGGGCTTGTTAGCCATCTTGGGATCGTTGTCCATCAGAGCGACCTGAACAGCCATCTCCTTGTCAACCTCAGCCTGGGGGACCTGAGCCTTGTCCCAGTACTTGGCCTTCATAGCAGCGATCTGCATAGCCACGTTCTTGCCGACCTCGGTAGCATCAATGCCGCCCTCGACAGCCAGGTTGACCAGAACACCGTGGGAGCCGCCGGCGTGAACATAGGCGACGGAGGTGTTGTCAGCAAAGCGGTCGAAACGACGGATGACCATGTTCTCGCCGATGGCCATGACCTTCTCCTGCATGATCTCGGTAACGGTCAGGTCGGAGTTGGGGTACTTGCAAGCTCTCAGAGCCTCGACATCAGCGGGGTTCTCGGTAGCAACGACGGTAGCCAGGTTCTTGACCAGGTCCATGAAAGCGTCGGTCTTGGCAGCAAAGTCGGTTTCGGAGTTGACCTCGATGACAACGCCAACACCGTTGATAACGGCAGCGTATGCAACACCTTCAGCGGCGATGCGGTCAGCCTTCTTTGCAGCCTTTGCCAGGCCCTTCTCACGCAGCCAGTCGACTGCCTTGTCCATATCACCGTCGGTAGCCTGGAGTGCCTTCTTGCAGTCCATCATGCCGACGTTGGTCATCTCGCGGAGCTTCTTAACGTCCTGTGCGGTAAAAGCCATTTTCGTAATCCTCCTATAGATTCTGTAGCGTAACTGAATTACTCAGCGGCAGCTTCTGCAGCCTCAGCGTCCTCACCCTGGCGGCCTTCGATGGCAGCGTTGGCCATGGTGGCAGCGATCAGGCGGATGGCGCGGATAGCGTCGTCGTTGCCGGGGATGACGTAATCGATCTCGTCGGGATCGCAGTTGGTGTCAACGATAGCGACAACGGGAATGCCCAGCTTCTTGGCCTCGGCGATAGCGTTGCGCTCCTTGCGGGGGTCAACAATGAACATGGCAGCGGGGATTCTCTTCATTTCCTTAACGCCGCCCAGGTACTTCTCCAGCTTCTCGATCTCGCCCTGGTGCTTGATGACTTCCTTCTTGGGCAGCATAGCGAAGGTGCCGTCCTCTTCCATCTTGCGCAGCTGAGCCAGACGGTCGATACGGGTACGCATGGTGCGGAAGTTGGTCAGCAT
>JAGAUY010000083.1 GCA_017620525.1 Oscillospiraceae bacterium
CCGTCGATCATGTTGTAATCATCTTCAATGGTCATTTCTGCGTTTCGCAAATAGTTTTCAGGCTGGATGAAATCGGGCAGTTCCTTGTAGCCGATGCTATCGACGTAATGACAGGATACAACACCATCCACCTTCAGCGCAACGATGTCGCTGACGGATAGGCTGGGGAAGTGATAGTCCGCAGGATGCTCCTGATTGAACTTGTACCACAGATCGTTGAGATTTTTCCCTACGCTGCCGCCGGGGTTTAGTTCTCCGGTGTAAACAAGCCTGTATCCGCTGCGCTGGATGCCGCCTTTCTGCTCATCATAGGAGCGGAACCGGCCCGGTGCTTCCACGGGCTGCTGGTAGATGGCAAAGCAGTCTGTTCCGTATTCCAGAAAGGCTCGTTCCCGCAGTTCCTGACGGTCAAGGCGCTGCATGATTTGCTGGTGGAAATCATCACTGTGTTCCCATTCGCTGCGCTCCAATGCAAACAGTGTATTGGGCGGGGTAGTATCAAAATCCTCGGCATCAAAGATCATTTCCGCTTCTCCGCTGCCGTTGATGGCATAGACCGTAAAATCCTTGTCATACAGTTCCATGGCTCGTTCTCTGGAAAGAGGCAGCATATCCCCATCCAGATAGCTGTGCGCTTCCAGTTCCTCCTCGGTCAGCTGGGGATCAGGCATTGGGTATTCATCCAGAGTCAGTGCCATCGCGCGGTCATCTTCCTGGGCAAAATGGTCTGCCAGCTTATCCAGCAGTTCCCGCTGAGTAGATTTCACCTGGGCATTCTGCAAGGTTGCTATCATATCCACAGGAGCGTATTTTACGGCATAGGTGTCCAATTCATGTAGCTTGCAGATTTCCAGACAGGCCGTGCTGATATGCAGATCGGGATTGTTCAGCTGACCACCATCCATCAGCTTGTGGACTTCCTTGTCATACAGGGTATAGTCAAATCCATCCTCGGAGTGCTGCACATGAAGATAGACGCTATCCGCAACAAGGAACAGCTTTTCCGTATCCTCCATCGCTTTGACCTGCTGCGGTGTCATGGTTCCGTCCCGCAGGCCGCTCTGGATCTCCAGACATTCTTCGTGGGTTCCCACATAAAGAACCGCACCCGGAATCAGGCGGGAATTCTCTGCCGGGATATACTCCTGAACACAGGTGGTTTCCTCCGGTGCCATACGCTGGAAGTTACTGACCAGCTGATACACAGGCTTGGCACTTCGCTCCGATTCTGGCTTGCCCTGGGGAATGCCGTTCAGGTTCATTTGTGCCAGCCGGTCAGATAAGTCATCGAACCGGGAATCCTGACCAGAGATCGTCACCACATCCAGCATTGCATCCGACAGCGGGCGCAGATCATGGGAGCGCAGCTTTTCCTCAGCCCATGCGGTAATTCCCTCCAAATCCGCAGAGGGAACATCTGGCAAACTTCTTCCCTTGGAACCTTCCAGCAGATAAGCGGCAAGTTCCTGGGCATAGAGCGATACCGCATCTTTGGCTTCCGGCTTTGCCTGCACCGGACTCTGTTCCGCAGCGGAAAGGTCAATGCCCCGTTCCTTGCAGATTTCCTTGAAATGCCGGTCAATGTCGGTAATCAGCTGGTTTGCGGTTTTGTTGATAGTTTCCAGACTTTCCCGCAGTTCTTTCAGTTCCTTACCCTGGGACCATGTGGCGATATAGCCGAAGCTGTTTTCACCAGTCTGGATGCCGAAATACTGACACACCGCATAGGAAACACTTTCTGCTTCCACTTCCTCCGTATGCCGATCCTTTTTCCGGACAGGCTGGGTATTGTCCGCAGCCGGTTCCGATTTGTCATTATGCAGCAACGCATGGGTGATTTCATGCACCACGGCGGAAACAGTCTGGACTTCGCTCATTCCCTCCCGGATGGTGATGCTCTGACTGTCCAGACTGAAAAAGCCATCCGTGTCCGGTTCAATGGGACGGATGGCAATGGGAACCGGGGAGGTACGGCGCAGAGCTTCCAGAAATGCGTCATATTGCTGCACATTTCCGGTCAGGTCACTGGCCAGATGGGGGAGCGGCTTACCATCGGTCTGGCTGACATCGAATACCTTTACCGGCTTGAACATGGGAATCTCAATGGTCTTTTCCTCTATGATGACCTTGCCCTCCGCATCCAGCATGGGAGCCTTGGTGTCAGGGTCAAGTTTTTGTTCCTCGATCTTTTTTCGGTAGGGTGTCGGCGCAATGATGGTAATACCACGTTCTCCACGCTTCACATGGCGCTCAAACTGGTCACGCCATTTGTTATAACCGGCAACCAATGTGGCATCCGGCATTTGCATATAGATCAGCATGGTATTGTTTACGGAATAGCGGTGGAACCGGGACATGGTGGAAAGGTATTGCCGATACTTTTCACTTTCAAACAGTTCCTTGATGCCCTGTTCGATGCCCTCGGTAATTTCCCGCAATCGTTCCTTGTTGGATTGCTTCTGCTCTGCCATAGATGGTCACTCCTTTCTCATCAGTTCAAAATAGAAAGACCCGGCGCAGAAGGTGGTAACACATCTGAACCGGGGCGCAGCGTTATTCACTTATTTCAAGGATTTCCCCGTTTGGGTGGACGATAACCGCCAGCCAGCGCCCGCTCACGGGCTGCTGCACGGCGCTGTTCGTCGTAAGGCTCCCGGACGGAAATACACTTCTTGGGGACGATAAAAGTCCGGTCATTCTTTCGGGTAATTTGGGAAGGATGCTTCTGCGCCAGCAGTTCCAGCTTTGCAAGCAGCTTCGGGTCATGGGTATAGACCTCCGCTGTGGCTTCCTCCTGGTTATACAGAATGATGGTTTCCTGCTCGATCAAAGACAGCTTCATCGCTTCCTGCCGCCTTTCTTCGGAGCAAATTCCATCCGGAAGTCCACTTTTTCGCCGTTATCATCCAGGATCACCGTAGCATCATAGATCTTTCCGGTCTTTTCGGAATAGCAGCCTTTCAGCTGGACACGGCCATCGTTCAGAAGTGCCTGAACAACCGCTTTTGTCACTGTTTTGCGCTTCGCTGCAAAGAACCGGCTGTTTTTCCAGATTGCAAATTTGCAATCCCTGGTCTGACAACAGAATCCTTTTTGCATTTCCGCAACCGGACCTCCACAGCGGGGACACTTGCCCACCGTTTCATATCGGGATGGAAACAGCACCTCCGCACCGGGAACGGCCTGATAGGTGGAAACCAGTTCCCGCAGCATGGCGCAGATCTCAGCCATAAATTCCTCCGGAGCCGCTTCGCCACGCTCGATCTCTTTCAGCCGGTACTCCCAATCGGCAGTCAGCAACGGAGATTGCAGCTGTTCCGGGAGAACGGTTATCAGGGACACCGCAGTAGACGTCGGAAGCAGCTGGATGACCTTCTTGGATTTTCTGCGCTCCACAAAACCGGCAGACACCAGTTTTTCCAGAATGGCTGCACGGGTGGCCGGTGTTCCCAGCCCCTTGCGCTCGGCATCTTCTGGCATATCCTTTGCACCGGCAGTTTCCATGGCAGACAGCAGGGTATCCTCCGTAAAGTGCTTGGGCGGCGTGGTTTTTCCTTCCTTGATACCTGGAACCATAACCTCGAAAACCTGCCCCTCGGCAACGATAGGCAGCGCACAGGCATCATTCTCCGCATCTGCATCCGGGGTTTCCTTTCTGCTGCTTCGGAATTTCTGCTCATAGGCTTTCCATCCGGGATTCAGAACAGCACGGCCTTTTGCCGTAAATACATGGTCAGCGCAGCAGAGTGTTACCACCGTTTCCGCATACTCATAGGATTGTCCTACGGCGCAGAGCAGGCGCAGGCAGATCAGTTCCAGCACAGAGCGTTCCCCGGCTGTTAAGGAATTATAGTCCAGACCATGAATGTTCCGGGTGGGGATGATGGCATGGTGATCCGTCACTTTCTTGTTGTTGACAACCCGGTCTGCATCCAGGCGAACTGCCAGTCCTTTTGCAAAAGGCATGGCTTTGGCTGTCGTGTTTACCAGCACCGGAAGCATAGACGCCATATCGGAAGTCAGATAGCGACTGTCGGTACGGGGATAAGTACACAGCTTTTTCTCATACAGGTTCTGCACATAGTCCAAAGTCTGCTGGGCTGTATAGCCCAAAAGCCGGTTGGCATCCCGCTGAAGGGTGGTCAGGTCATAGAGTGCCGGAGCCTTCTCGCTTTTCTCCCTGCGCTCCACAGACTGCACCACAGCCTGACCTTCGGCGCAGGCCGCTTGCAGCTGCTGGGCAGTTGCCTTGTCCGTAATGCGCTCGCTGACTGCCGTAAAATCCGAAAGTGCCAGCACCACGGTATAGAAAGGCTCCGGTACAAATGCGCTGATTTCCGCTTCCCGCTGCACGATCATGGCAAGGGTCGGGGACATGACGCGGCCAATGTTCAGGGGACGGCCATTTCCGTACAGAACAGAGAACAGTCGGGTGGCATTGATACCCACCAGCCAGTCGGCCTTGTTGCGGCAAAGCGCCGCATGGTGCAGACCGTCATAATCGCTGCCGGGGCGCAGCTGAGAAAAGCCCTTGCGGATAGCATCATCTTCCATAGAGGAGATCCACAGACGTTTCATGGGTTTCTTGCATTCTGTCAGCGCATACACCGTTCGGAAGATGGCTTCGCCCTCCCGTCCTGCATCGCAGGCATTGATGACTTCGGAGACATCTGCGGCGTTCATCTGCTCACGCAGAACTGAAAACTGCTTTTTCTTATCCTTTGCCACAACAAACTGCCATGTGTCGGGAATGATGGGAAGGTGGTCATACTCCCATTTGACATACTTGGGGTCATACTGCTCGGCATCCGCAAGGCCAGCCAGATGGCCGACACACCAGCTGACCCGGTATCCGTTTCCTTCCCAATAGCCATCGCAGCGTTTCTTTGCGCCGATGACAGCAGCGATTGACTGTGCAACAGACGGTTTTTCCGCGATTACAAGCTGATAACTCATATTTCTCACCTCTTTCTCCGGTATGATTTTCTTGTGCTGTCAATTTTTGCCCATCTGAGCTGATCTTCGGACATATCACAGTCAAAATCCTCTGCTGCGGTGAAAAAGTCACAGTACAGACTTTTTACCAAATCAGTAAGAAGATTAAAGGTGATTTTTACCACTCTGCCAAAATCCAAAGTCAGGTTTTTAGCTTTCAGGAAATCGGCATAGTAATTCGTGATGCTGCCAAATCTCTCGCTCTTTTCGGACAGCAGGGTTTCCACAGGACAAGAGAAACGATCATTTTCACAGTACATATCATCGCAATCGTCCTCATTCTCAGCTGGGCTGGCAACGACGATACTTCCAACGATATACCGTGCAACGGGGAAGGTCTGTTCGGAATACAATCCCTCCAGCCGCAAATAGTCAATGATGGATGCAAGCGAGTATTCCACTGCCAGCTTTTCTTCCTCAGTTACACCGGCATCAAAACTGGCCGGTGCCGCAGAAAGAATCTTTTCCCGAACCATGACATGAATATCATCATAGTCACTCAACTCCTGAATACTTTCTCTTGTCAGCTGTACCTTTTCCAGTGAAGAGGAAAGGTCATCTTCATCATCGAAGTCAAAGTCGTACTCATCCAGTGTGCAACTGGTGGATTTCTTTTTCAGGTCTTTCTTGAAAATCTTCTTGTATGCCTTGCAGACAATGCTCTCTGCCAATTCATAAAAGCAGAGGAGAACGATAATTGCGTGCATTGCAGCAATGATATTGATGAGAATTTTCATGGATTTTTCCTCCTTCCATTCAAATGGGCCAGCAGTTCACGATGACAAATGCCCACACATACCTGATCAGCAAAGCAGCAGTCGTAACAGGGATGGTCTTTGGGGAGAGATTTGCGGTGGGGCTTCTCCCCACCGCTGGGCTTTTGGGTCATCATGCGTTCATAAGGACTGTCTGTGAAGCGGGTCACGCCGGATCAACCTCGCTGGTTTCACTATCGGCAGCTTCGTCATCCTCCCTCTCCCAGGGGATGTCCTCATCGTCTTCGTCACCGTAATCGTAGTCATCCAGATCGGCATTACCCTTGGTGCTGGGCTTGTTCTTAAAAAATTTGAAATAGGCAAATGCGCCACCGCCGCCCATCAGAGCAATCATCAGAAACAGCATCATGGGACTGAATTTCTGCTCCGTGGGTTCCTCCACAGGCTCCGTAGGCTCAACCGTAGGCTCCGGCTCCGGTTCTTTACCAGCGCACTCGCTCATGTTGGTGCGGCAGATCTCGCAGCCTGTATGAATTGCGCCCACGGCACATTTTTCCGTGCATACACACACCGGCGCATCAGCGGCGTTTTCATCTTCTTCGATCAGGGCTATCAGGTCTGCTTCATCCACAAGGTTCATAAAGTACACATTTTCGGTATCGCCGGTGCGGTCAATCACCAGATAGAAGTAATTGCCACTTTTGGACTGGAGGGTAATAAACTGTTTTTCTTGCAGTTCCGTATCCTCTGTGGCATAAACCTCGGTCTGCAAAATATCGTCGATCAGAGAAAGGTTTCCGCCAGGAGTAAAGGTAGGCTGGGATTCTGTTTCCGTGTCCACGCTCTGGAACATCATGCTCAGGAGCAGCAGGAGCATGGTGGCGTCGATCTCACTGTTTTCCTCGGCGCTTTCCAGCAATTCCAGATAATCGCTGTGAACATAGCCAGTCTTTTCCGGCACGACCACCTTGTACCAGTCACCCTCGGTGCCAATGACTGTGACTTCCTCGCCGGGGCGCAGCTGGTCGATGATTTCATAATTCATGCCTGCGCCGGTGCGAAGGTTCAGCCAGGAACCTTTGGTCACGACCTTGCCGATTGTGGTGCTTTTTTCCTCATCCCCAGCAGGAATGTCCCATTCCTGACCGTTGATGGTAATGGTGATGCTGCCATCCTCGGAAATAGTATAGGTGTAAGGGCTTTCTTCGCCTGTTTCTTTCTCCGAACCCGGAGCGTCCTCCTCGGCATCCGTTTCGTTGGTTGCTGCTTCCGCAGTCTGCCCCTGTTCGGCATCCTCACCGGCATAGGCAAAGGCAGACAGGGGCATCGTGCCGAAAACCAGCACGGCGGCAAGCAGGCAGCTTAACATACGCTTACATTTCATCATGGTATTCGCCCTCACTTTCTCCCTGGGTAGCTGCGGCAGGGGCAGATTTCATGCTCTGGATCAGTGCCGCCAGCTGGGAAATATCCAGATCGTGACTATGCACCAGTTCCAGAATGTCATTGTTCTCCAGGTCGGTGCGCTGGCGAATCAGCTCCTTCTGTCTGGCCTGAAGTTCTTCGATCTTTGCGGCGTTCTTTGCGTACTCCGCATTGATTTTCTTGATTTTGGGATTCATGTTCAAAACCTCCTTTTAGGGCAGACGGCCAAATGCAAGGAAATGGTTCTGCCAGTAACTTGTGTTGATATTGGCGTAGGAAATGGGATCTCCGCAGTGGATCATCGTGTTGTTGCCCACATAGATGCCCACATGGGAAGCACCGCTTGTGTCATAGGTTCCCTGGAAGAAGATCAGATCACCGGGGCGGGCATTGGCGGAAGATACACGGGTACAGATGTTCAAAAGCCCCTGTGCGCCCAGCCTGCCCACATTCCAGCCGCTGTGGTTGATGACCCAGGACACAAAACCGGAGCAATCAAAGGAAGTGGAGGGGCTGGAGCCGCCCCACACATAGGGATAGCCCAGATATTTCTCCGCTTCCGTAATCATGGCAGCGAATACTTCGTCCTCCAATGCTTCGGGAGGAATTTCATAGTCAGTATAATCTCCACGCATGGAAACACCGGGATACTCGCTTTCCGGGAACAAATCGGGACGGTTGCCGTAGGTGGAAATATAGGCGGCATACATCTCCAGCTGTTCTTGCCCCATGATATAGATGGGAAGATGGGAAAGATTGAAGTTCTCCAGTTCCACGGTACAAATGTAATAGGTGTATGGCACCTCCACATCGTACTCGTATTCCTCGATGATGGGGTAGCCCCATTCATCGTAGAGATATTCGCCAGTGTAAGGGTCCTGGGCATGGCGTTCACCGATTTCCGTTTCTGTCCGGTATCGGGTTTCTGTTTCCACGGTTTCCGTCAGGATGTACTGCCGGTCAAACAGCATTTGCAGGGTTCCCTGTACCTCGCTCAATATCCATGGCCCGCCGTGGTAGGCCGTCAGAATGGAGATCAGCACATACGGGTCATGGCCGATTTCGTCCAGATCAAAGTGGTATTCATCGTAATCAGGATGCAGATGTTCATAGTTGTCCAGTTCGTACTGCAATTCTGCTTCCATAGCGGTATAGGCAGCTTCGGCACCCAGCATATCCCCATCCTCGGAAGGATAGGTGGTGGAGGAGATGCCGGACAGTACCCCCTGAAACAGCACCGAACAGGAGGACAGAGTATTCAGCAGCAGCGCCAGGATCAGCGCAAAACCAATGGCGATCAGAAAACCACGCTTGTGGCGAACAAAAAAGGATGCTGCTTTCCCAGCTTCCTCCGCAGCTTTTCCGGCTCCCTTTGCAGTGGCCTGTGCTGCTTTTGTACCAGATGCAGCAGCATCGCCGGTGCGCTTGGCAGCGGCATATTGCTTTTTGATAGCCTGTTTTTGCTGCCATCGGGAAAGTGGATTGCTGGCAAGTTCCGGGGTTTCTTGCAAGGATCTCCGATACAGAACCTCCACATTGGCCTTTTCCAGCCGATGCTCTGCCCGTGCCGATGTCCGGTAAGGTTTCAGCTTGTGGGCATGATGGGCCTGCGCGATCAGCCGGGTCGCTCCTTCCGCAGCTTCCTCCGTCTTATGGGCAGCTTCCACACCCACATTGTCCTGTTCGCTTTCTCTGACCTTCCGGTGGACAGCACCGACAACCGTATTGGCAGGCGCATCCTTTACCACATGGGTCAGTTTTGAGGGCGGCTTTTTCTTGTCCACTTCCTCAAAGCGCAAACGCACCGAAGTCTTGCCGGTGGCAGGGTCAACGGTGCGTTCTTTTACAACGGTTTTCTTTTTTGGGATTCTGGCCTGGGCAGCATCGGCTTTTTTCACAGCTTTTTCTGCCTTTTTTACGGAATGCTGCAATACCGGGTCGGAGCGTTCTTCGTCGGTAAATTGCAGCCGGGGTTCCTGCTTACGCAAACCAGCCACCTTCGATCAGCTCGTCCATCATGTTGGCAAGCTCGGCGCAGAGGGCCAGACCCTCCCAGCCGGTGACGGGATGGAGCAGCACATGGGCAAGGATTCTGGACAGGAGCAGTTCCAGCACCTCATTGTCATAGCCCTCCACGATGGTGTCAGGCTCCGGCTGGCACAGGACGCAGTACACTTCCATCAGACGGACAATGCCGGTCTGGGCATTCCTATTGAAGTGTACATCCCTGCGGTGGGCTTCTCGAATACAGAGCAGGCCGCCGGACAAAGCAGCGATCAGCTCATCGTTATACTGATCCAATGCTCTGCCGATGTACTTGGTGGGGTCGATTGCGTTCAGTTCCTTATTCATAGATATCATCCTCCTTCATTTCCTGGGGTTTTGTGGTCATGATACGGTACAGTTCGGTGTCCTTCGGGAATTTATCCACAAAGGGCAGGATCACGCTGCCGTAGAACAGCAGGCCCTCGCCCTCGCTGGAATGGGTCACATAGGACAGCTGGTGGGGTGAAATGTTCAGCTGCTTGGCAAGAATCTGTCTGTCACCGCCTGCCTGATTGAGCATATACACGAAGTCGGAGTTTTCAAAGATATTCTCCACTTCTCTGGATGCCAGCAGATCCTTGACATTCTGCGTGATGCCGGTGGGGATGCCGCCCCATTTGCGGAAGCGTTTCCAGATTTCCACCGTATAGGCGGCAGTCTGTTCTTCCTTCAGCAGCAAGTGCATCTCGTCAATATAGTATCTTGTGGACTTATGTGCGGCTCTGTTGATGGTGACACGGTTCCACACCTGATCCTGAACCACCAGCATACCGATCTTTTTCAGCTGCTTGCCCAATTCTTTGATGTCATAGCAGACGATGCGGTTATTGATATTCACCGTGGTTCTGTGGTTGAACACATTCAGGGAGCCGGTAACATAGATTTCCAGCGCCGTTGCGATATACTGCGCTTCCTTTTCATCCTGTTTCCGGAGCAGATCGTACAGATCTTCCAGAATGGGCATATTCTCCGAGCGGGGGTCGTTCAGGTAGTCCTTATAGACAAGGCGTACACAACGGTCAATGATGGTTTTCTGGACAGGTTGCAATCCGTCCTTGCCGCCGACGATCAGTTCGCACAGGGACAGAATGAAGTCGGATTTCAGGGACAACGGGTTTTCATCGTCCGAATAGTCCAGATTCAAGTCCATGGGATTGATATAGTCACGGGACGTGGGCGAAATACGAATAACCTGACCGTGCAGACGCTTCACCAGCGGGGCATATTCCGCTTCGGGATCACAGATGATAATGTCATCCTGAGTCACAAGGAACGCATTGGAAATCTCACGCTTGGCGGAAAAGGATTTGCCGCTGTTGTGGACGATCAGCCCATTTTCCAGAATGAAGTTCAGATACTTGGGAACGGTCAAATCATAGACCGGCTCCGGTTCCGGGAAGCGGACAAAGGACACCCGGACGACGGTATGCCCGCCGCTGAGTTTCTTACCTTCGGTGATTTCGTCCGCCGTCACATACTGACCGTCCGCATCCATAATCAGATGCTGGTCGGTACAGCGCAACATAGTCCCATCTTCCAGATACAGCTGCTTCAGTTCGGAAACATACTTTTCGATACGGATTTCTTTTGCGTGGGCGCTGACCATGCTGCCGGTATCCTCGTCATAGGCTGCAACCTCCGCTTCTGTGATACCGTTTGCCACAAGTTCCGCAAAGGTCATGGCGCTGCCATCTGCCATGCGGATTTTGGTTTCCCCGGCGAAGCAGCCGGGAGTACCCAAAATCAGGCCGTTAGGGTTTTTCAGCAGCTTACGGTCAACCATGATCAGGTTATTGGACAGAGCATTGATGCCGTAGTACAATGCTTCGGGACCGTTCTGGAACAGTTCCTGTGTGGTGAAGGGCACGAAGATCGCCGTAGAACTGGTGGTAAGGCCACGCTGAATCTCGATCTGATTCAGGCCCAAAGGCAAGCTGCTCATCAATCCTTCTTCCTGCTGGAAGTCCAGACGGGTCAACTGGCAGTTATACTTCTGAGCGATGGAACCGGCCTGGAACACATTGTTTTCCAGCTGCCGCTGGCTGTCTGCTGTGTTCATTACCAGGAAGGTCACAAGGAACATTCGCTCATTTCTGCTCTGCAAATCCTGAAGCAGCTTTTTCGCTTCGCTGCCGTAGGTGGCAAGGTCAGAAGGTATGATGTCCATGTCATATCCGGAGCGGACAGCCTTTTTCTGTTCCTCGATCTTGGCTCTGTCCAGGTCGGTGATCTTGCGTTTTACCGTCTTGATGGCCTTGACCTGATCCAGCGACTGAATATGGAGGTTCACGATCAGGGAGCTTTCCATATCCAGAAAATCTGCCAGCATACGGTCATTCAGTTCCGGTGCAAGAATCTGGACAAAGGAAACCGCACCGAATTTCTTGCCCATACGGAACATTTTTCCGTTGCGGAACTCGAAAGAACTCGGTGCGATGAAATCCTTGGTGGACAGACCGGAGGGAGCCAGCCAGTCCCAGCTGAACCGGAAGGGCTGGGGTTCGTCCATGTGGAAGATGCTGTGCATCTGGTGCAGCCGCTGCATTCCGGAGAGGGGTTCTGCGCTGACACCCATGCGCTTGAAATTGTTGATAATATCCGTTTCGATGCGTTCCAGTCTGGGCTTTGCGGTGCGCAGGCTGTCAGCATCGATGCCAAAGGTCAGATATTTGGTCTTGATAAGACCGTTGTTGCCCTTTGCCAGCTGGTTTTGCAGCATTGTGGTATATTCCTCCCGGATGGAATCAAAATCATCCCCCTGGGGCGGAATGGTGATACTACGGGCGAAGCTATCCTCCGATGCGGCAAGGTTCAGGAAAGACAGCTGAAACTGGATGGAACTGTCAAAGTAATTCAGAAAATCACACCAGCTTTCAAAAATCGCTGTTTTATCCTCATTCTGACTCAGCTGGTAGTTGATGTCCTGAAACTGAACAGTCTTGGTATAGTGGTTGTCCGATACCCGGCAGATACCGTCCGGCCACATTCGCTGATAGGGAATACTGTCTTGGGCAGATTTTTCCTTTTTCCCGAAGCGGTTGGCTCTGGCAATCGCCGCTTCGATCTGGCTGCGCTCGCTGCGGGACAGTTTACGCTTCGGTTTTGCGTGCTTTGCGGCATCCTCGCTTTTGGCTGTCTGCCGCTTTTTCTTTTCCGTGAACAATTTGATACACCTCCTTGTCAAGCTGTTCCTGCCGTTCCAGAACGGCATAGAAATTGTTGGTCTTATAGGGCCGCTGCTTGGGGCGCAGTACGGATACCTGGATGATGTTGCCGATGATCTTTTCCAGCGGCTGTCCGTTTTTCTCATACATGGCCAGCAGGAAGAAAGGCAGCGCAACGATAATCATAAGCATAGTCGCAGCACTGGAACCGGCAGAATCTTTCAGCAGGAAGAACGCCGGAACGGCCACGGCAATGGCGGCGCCGAAGCAAATCAGCTGCCGTTTGGTTAGGTTGAACATGACCTTGGTTTTTACTTTGGTAAGGTCTTTGGGAACAGGCACATAGGCCATAATGCTGCACTCCTTTCAAATTTAATGGGCATTCCAGATGGATTTCGACAAGCTGCCGGTCTTAAACAGGGTGAAACACAGCAGCACCGTGTAACCGACACAGCTCCAGACTGCGGCAATAATATCTGTTTCCGTTGCGATATTGCGGATCAGCACCGCATAAATGCCGACGCAGATGATAATGAGGAACGCCTGGAATCCCAACGCAAACAGGGAACGCAGATAGTTTTGACCCATCTGGCCCCATTCCCGGTTGGTCATGGTTGCCATAGGGATGGGCGCAACGGAAGTGACCAGGTAGATCTCGATCATGCGTCCGTAGGTGATGATGAAAATACAGATGGACAGCGCCCACATGGTAATCCCGATGAAAAGACTCTGGAACCACAGGCCGAACAGGGAGCCTAAGTCCATTTCCATGAGCCGGGTTTCCAAATCCGTCATGGCGCTGGATATGTCGATGCTGGTGCTGCCGACGATCACACCGGATGCGCTGCTGACAACACTCTGCGCCACATCGAATACGGCCATGACGATGTTCCAAGTGCTGGTGACGATCAGGATGGCGCAGGCAGTTTTGAACACCCACTTGAAGAATATCCAGGTATCCACATCGTGCATATTGTTCTTGTCCATAATCAGCTGGATCAGTTCCAGCGTCATAACAAAGGCGAGGATCAGACCGGCGATGGGGACGATGACCGTTTCGGATAAGTTGTGGATCATCGAATAGATGCCGCCGTTCCAGCCCTGCGGAGTCATCCCCACCTGGGTGGTGATCTCACCGATCTCCTGATTGACATTATCGAACAGACCGGACAGGTTGCTGATGATGCCATCCGTCAGGATTTCTTTCAACCACTCGGTGATTTGTTCTTTGATATAGTCCACTTATGCTTGTCCTCCTTTCTTGCCCCTCCCACTCGAAAGCGGAAGGGGCAATATGGGGAACTCAATCGACGGGGCAGCTGTTATCGCTGCCGGTCACTTGATTTTCCTCCTATGCTCGTTATTGTGGACTTGTCCGGGAGCCTTTCTTAAAAAAGGCTGGTCAGCTGAGGGATCAGGGTGGTGCCGAGGACGATGATGCCGCCGCCAGCCATGAGCTGCTTCATGCCCTGGGACTTGGAGCCGGGGTTGTCGTTGCCGTAACCTTCCAGCAGGTTGACGATGCCCCATGCGCCCAGACCGGCGCCCAGAGCGATAACGAGAGTCTGAAGAACAGTAACTGCGCTTGCAAAAAATGCCATAAATAGTACCTCCGAAAATATACATAAAAATTTTTGGAGGGGTCGATTTCTTCTTCAGGCACGAAATAAGACGCTGCGTGTGTTACGAAGCGTCTGCGGGGGTGTCTACCTCATAGGTATCGTAGACTTCATTGGATTTGGGTTTCAGTCGGGCAGACAGGAACTGCTCTATGTCGAAAGCGTTCCGTGGATCTGCGTCAGCTGTGTATCGGTAGTTGGGATGCTTGGTGATGTCGTACTTGTCCGACAGGAAAGGCCGCACACCACGCAGCTGGAGGATACATTTTCCTCCGTCCATGACTGCCAGTTCGTCCTGGCTCATCAGTTCCTTTCCCAACTTCTGATAGTTCAGGGAGTGGGAGGTTTCCCGCCCACGGTTCTCGCCAGTGTTATAGGTGTCAATGGTTTCCTTACCCAGCACGGCGGACAGTTCCTTCAGCGTGGTCGGCTCTTTGCCGCCCAGGAAGATGGAACAGTCCATATTGCCGATGATGGTATCGGCATTATCCTTGTAGATCGCTTTCAGCTGGCTCTGCGCCTGCAACACCAGGCAGGCGGAGATTTCTCTGGAACGGATCGTTGCCACCAGCTTTTCCAGCTTTGGGATCTGGCCGATATTGGCGCACTCATCGATCAGGCAGCGGACATGAACCGGCAATCTGCCGCCGTACACATCGTCTGCCTTTTCACACAAAAGGTTAAATAATTGGCTGTAACAAAGAGAAATGAGAAAATTGAAGCTGTCATCCGTATCGGACATGATGAGAAACAGGGCCGTTTTCTGATCTCCCAGGGTGTCCAGCTCCAATTCATCATAGGCCGTTACCTCCCGCAGCTCGGCAATATCAAAGACTGCCAGACGAGCGCCGCAGCTGATAAGAATACTCTTAGCTGTTTTGCCTGCTGCCAGCTTGTACTTTTTATATTGCCGCACCGCAAAGTGGTTGGGTTTTTCCGCCTCCAATGCGTCGAACATCATATCCACCGCATTTTTGAACTCCTCATCGTCCTCACGGACTTCCATGGCGTTGATCATTTCAATCAGCGTGGAAAAGTTCTGTTCCTCTTTCGGTGCTTCATAATGGATGTATCCGATCAGCGCCGTGTAAAGCAGCGTTTCCGCTTTCACCCAAAAATCGTCACCGGCCTTGCCTTCACCCTTGGTGTTGGCAATGAGCGTTGTTACCAGCTTCAAAATATCCTTTTCGCTGTGAATGTAGGCAAACGGATTATAGTGCATGGATTTCTTGAAATTGATGGTATTCAGAACCTTGATGCGATAGCCCTCATAGACCACCTTGCCACGCTTATCCCGAACCACTTTTCCGTCCTTGCCGATCTTGGGTGTTCCCCGTTGGAGCAGGCGGCCACATTCGACCAGGATACTACCTTTCGGGTCGGTTATGACATAGCTACTGTGCATTTGCATCAGGTTCGGTTTCAGCCAGAAACGGGTCTTGCCGGAACCGGAGCCGCCGATGATAAGCACATTTTTGTTACGGGCGGTTTTGGGGTCTTTGGGACGGCTGTTCATAGTCAGCCGTTCCGTTTGGGTCAGAATCACATTATTCTGGAATACCGGGTCGATGTACGGTGCGATATCCTCCTGGGTTCCCCACCGGGCGCTGCCGTATTCCATGTTCTTCCGGAACTTTCGGGCGTTCTTGCTTTTGATATAGACCGCAAGCCGCAGGGCAGCACTGCAGCACAGGCCCACCAGCAGATCAGCGGGATGGAAGCTGGGCAGCGGGGATTGAAACGCTGCCGCAAATCCGTCCGTGATATTCAGCAGCTTCTCGGAAAAGCCGGTTCCGACTGCCAGTCGATATGCCTGTCCCAGCTTGGATGCGTACAGTCCGATGAGCAGATAAGGAAGATTCAGGATCAGGAGCCTTTTGATGTTCATGTTTTTCATCGTTCCAGCTCCTTCTTCCGGGTACGGTCACTCACAGCGTTCTTGACAATATCCTTGAACTGCGCCAGCTTCTTCAGTACAGATGGACGCTCCTGTTTCTGCACCTTTTTCGAAGAATACTCTGAAAAGGCAGCAGTCAGCGCATCGGCGTCACGAGCCTTGAAGAACACCAGATACTTGGGCGGCGATGTACTGCGGTCTTTCTTAATGGCATAATCAACCCCATATTTCCGGGCGATGCGTTCAAAGTCCCGGATGTCCGGGTCGTTGATCTCAATGTTGGCAACACCCTGGTTCTGACCAACAAGCTGCTTCACAGTCTGTTTGCCGCAGGGCTTTACGGGAGAATCCCGACTTTTTTGCAGCTTCTTGTCCTTACGATGCGCCATGTACTTGGAAATGGCGTCTTTCAGCATCCGTCCGGTGAACTTCGTTCCGCTGACGATCAGTGTCACCGTTCTGCTTTCCACTTCTTCCTGCATATCTCATCACTCCTTTCCTCAGATTTGCAGGGGTGTGGCTCCGGACTAAGGTGGGACCACCAACCGATGCAGATAAATCATTTCAATTCGCTCCTTCCTGTGTAAAAATGTAACGGCAAATCCCGTAACTGCTTGGCAGCATGATTGGCGATCCGCAGCCTGCTGACAGACGGCAGATAGGCAACGGAAATGCCGGAACTGGCATCCGTAAGGATTTGGTGCGCTTTAATTAAAACCGCTCTGGAGAGTTCCTCTGCCGGTTCCTGCCCCGGAAAGAATACTTCCTGAATTTCCAGCAGGGCCTTTCGTTCCTCTGCTGTCTGGATGTACCCCATCCGGGACCGCATCCCCAGTTTCAGAAATGCTTCCTGCAAGGAGCGGGCTACTTCCCGGTAATATTCCGGCAGATGCTTCGGCTTGATCTTACCCATGCTTCAATGCCTCCGTAATTTGCGGGAAGAAATCGTACCATTCGTGGGAATCCACATTCAGCATGATCCACAGCTGAACGATCTGCTCATCTGACAGGGTATCAATGGGTTTTACACCACATTCAATGTCTATACAGGTACATTGCCCCAAAGTAAGAACATCGGCCAGTTCCTGCTCTGTTTCCGGGACAGGCTTGTTGGGGAATAACATTTCATGGATGCAGCCAACATCTGCCATGCCTTTCTCGGACAGCCGAAAACCATAGAAACGGTTCATGATACAGCGCAGGGCTTCACGGGCGAATGTGCCACCCAGCCGGGAGCGCAGGATTGCGATGCGTTCTGGCGTATATTTCTTATCCATGCAGCGCACCTCCCATGGAATCGTTCTGCCCCTGCCCCTTGACCGTGAGAATACCATCCAGCGTTGTAGCGGTGATCCGCAGCCGTTGGGCCATGGCAATATCGTTCTTGACAGTTTCATCTACGGCCTGACCGCAGACGACCACCACATTACTCCGGCGCAGATAATCCCGTGCCATGTCAATACCGTCCTTATGCTCCTGGGGAATCTCGTCTTTCAGGAACAGGGGCAGAAACAGCATCGGACAGATGGGGGAATACCCGGCATCGTAAACCGTACGGCAATACCGGGCGGCATTCTCCGTATTCTCAAATTCGTTGCTGCCCCAGGGGGCAGTGATGTAGGCCAAAGGTCTTTTCATGTTCTTTTTCCTTTCTCCCGATGTTCGGGCGGTAAAAAATCAGCTCATAGGGAGCCGCTGTGCATATCGTGATTGACAAGAGCGGAATAGTAGCTGCTGATGGTAGTCGGGGCGTTATACAGGACGGTCAGCAGATATTGCTTGATATTCCGGATTTTGGTGGTGTTCTGTTTCATGCCATCCAGCGCAAACTGGATATGCTCTGCGTTCAGCTTCAGGAACCGGGAACGGACAACCTCATGAGGGAAATCGCTGCCTGCGATGCGGGTATTCCTCCGGGTAGCTGTAACCACCTCAACCATAAGTTCCACGATTTCATCCAGTAGCTCCGTATCATAGGGATTGCGCTCCCGGAGAATGTCATACTCGATGTTCTCTAAGATCAATTCCCGATAATCCATGATTTTCTCAATGGGAGTCGTTTCCTTTCGCTTCGGTTCCGGTGGCAGCGCCGCCGCCTTTTCTCGGAAAGGAATGGAATCGGTATTTGATCCATCTGTTATTGATTTGTCTGGAATTGATTTCTTAGTATTTAATTGCGTGGGGTTTCCCGCCAACGGTTTTCCCGTTGACGGATTATCCGTTGTCGGATTTTCCGACGACGGCTTATCCAACGGCGGGTCCGCTTCGGCTTCCGGCTTTTTCACCGGGACTTCATAGATAATGTACTCGTTTTTGCTGAACTTGCCGCTGGCATCGGTGGTCTGGCGGCGAATTACATATCCCTGTTCCTCCAATTCCCGCAGGGCAGAACGGATTGCATCCTTGCTCTCCGGGTTGATGACGCACAGGCCGGAAAGTGTATAGTTCCACTTCTCCGGTAGGGAAAGCATCTGAGAAAGCAGCCCCTTTGCTTTCAGGGACAGCTTTTCATTTCTCAGGTGGTGGTTGCTCATTACGGTGTAATTGCCCGTCCGTTCCACACGAAATGTAGGCATTGACTTCACTCCTCTCGATTTTTGGGCATAGAAAAAGCCGCAGTCATTCAAAACTGCGGCGGTTAATTGCGGTATGCTCTTTTCAGCTGATCATACAGGATATGGCCCTCAATGATGTGGGCATATTTTTTGATTTTGATTTCCTGCCGATTATGGCTTGCCAGTGCAGTGGCAAATTCTTTCTCATCCAGGAACAGGCGAACCTCGTCATCACAGGCCCCATAAGGGCTGTTCTGACAGCGGACAATGAACTCAATCATGTGTCGGGTCTTGTCTTGAAAACGCTCGACGGCCAGAATGTTATGGCCTTTCATTTCTTTTGCGGTAATATCCAGCATAAGCATGGACTCCTTTCATCGTTGGTGCTGTTGCTGTCGCTTGCGCTGCCATTGTTCCAGCAGCTTGATAATGGTTTCCTGCATCCGCTGCGGCGTATAGCTTCGGGGGAAGTATTTCCGCAGGGTATCGGAGGAAAAGGTCACTTTGTCCAGTTCTCCCTTTTTGACCTCTGACATGACTTCCAGCATGGTATCTTCATTCAGCGTCCCTTCCTGGCTCATTTTCTTCATACGCTGCGCCTGGGACAGAGAAGGGGTAGCCTGCTCGTAGTCCATCGTGGTCAGAAGCATTTCCTGCTCCGACTTTTTCAGGAAGGACAGTTCATAGGCCGGATTCAGGGCGATTTTCTTTTCGTCCACCATATCCAGCAGGGGCTTGATCAGTTCTGTCAGGCGGACATACCGCTGAACCTGATTGCGGCTGGAGCCGACCTGCTGGGCAAGGATTTCATCTGCCCGCAGCCTTGTCCCAACTTGGGACGAAGCGACTTCCAGCCGCTTTCCCTGATGCTTCATGGCATCCAGCTTCATCTTGTAGGCAAAAGCTCTTTCGCTGGGCAGGATATTTTCACGCTGAAGATTGCTGTCCACCATAATGATGATGGCGGCATCATCGTCCATATTTCGGACGATAACCGGCATGGTTTCCTTTCCCGCCAGTTGGCTGGCCCGGTGCCGCCGATGGCAGGCGATCATTTCATAACCGCCATCCGGATCTGGCCGGACGATACCGGGAACCAGCACACCATACTGACGGATGCTGTCCGCCATTTCCTGCATGGCATCATCGTCCTGAACTTTGAACGGGTGTCCCTCAAATGGATGGAGCTGTGCAAGGGGTATTTCCACGATTTGCTCAACAGAGGAGCCGTTGGCAGATGTGGAAGTTTCTGTCTGACTGCCTTTCAATTCAGTCACCTCCGTTTTGGGCAGAAAAAAAGACGCCCATTTTACAATGAACGTCTTTTGATAGTCAGATGATTCGTGTTCAATTATCATAGCTGGCATGAAATATTGGGGAGGGAACCAGGGCTGGACACACATCACAACGGTTCATCTTTGCCTGAAAAACTTGTTGTATTGCCCCTGGATTTCCCTTGATTTTTCCCTTACCAGCGTTCTCAGAGCGGTTAAAAGGCTATAATAAGGGATGAGCCTTTATAACTCGTTCTTCTCAATAAATCCTTGAAAAATAAGGACTTTTCAAAACTGAAACGGTAAGTTATAATATGCTGTAACACGGGGTGAAACCCCATATCTCGAATTATAGTTTATCGGGCAGGTGCCCGAAATGCAGAATGCTGAATGTAAAATGCAAATTGAGGAGTTTTCTTCGAAAACAATTTAAATCGTGCGCTTTGCGCACACCATAATTCTGCATTTTGCTGCCTTCGGCAGCACGCCAAACTGCAATTTGAAATAATCTGCCATATCGGTTGAAATAGTATGAGATAACAGCAGAAAATGGATTGAAAACCGGAAAAGGATCCCTTATAATTATAATCAAAACACAAAAGGGGAGGAAATATTATGAAAAAACTGGTAAGCATTCTTCTGGTGCTGGCAATGGTCTGCTGCCTGCTGCCCACCGCAGCCTTTGCGGAGGAAACAGCCGGCACGCTGGTGACATTGGAGTACCCGGAAGATCTGTGCACCATTACCGTCACCGACCGGAACAACAGTTCCGCCACCGTTGAAAACGGCAGCTATCTGACGCTTGGCTCCAACGGTAAGGCATCTGCGATCTTTGAGATTGAAAACATCGCGGAGGGTTACCGCATTGCGGAAGTAATCCTCAATGGTAAGGACTACACCGTAAACTTCATCACCGGCGCTTACGGCGGAATGGCTCGGAGCGGTATTTCTGAAGATGTAACGCTCAGCGTTACTTTGGAGGAGATCCCTGACCTGCCGGTTCTGGAGTCCTTTGAGATCTATACGGACGACACCTATACACAGACCCTCGATACCGATCTCATCCTGACCGAGGCTGTCCAAATCTATATCAAGGGCATTTATTCTGACGGCGGCGCGTATCCCGATTACACTGCCAGAGGCCACATGGAATATACTCTGGATGGAACCACCTGGGAATGGACCCAGTGGGGTGGCGACTATTGGTATTTCCCCCTGAACGATACATTCTATACGGACTTCAATCCTCTGGCTGACAGCTATGATTTCAGAATCTGCATCGAGCCTGACGGCCTGTACTGTACGGGTGATGCGGTGTATTCCGATGTTTACCATGTCAACGGCGGCGCGGGTGGTTTCGATTCCGCTGACGACAACGAAACTGAACGGGACGATACCATCTCCGGCACCTGCGGCGTTAACCTGACCTGGAAGCTGGACGGGGAGGGCGTTCTGACCGTCAGCGGCGATGGCCCGATGTGGGATTTTGTCGAAGAAGTTCCGGGCTGGAACCTGTACGGCGGCCACCTGACCCATGTGGTCATCGAGCCCGGCGTTACCTCCATCGGTGCCAATGCATTCTCCATGTGCAGCATGGAATCCATCGATATTCCCGATACCGTTACCAGCATTGGTAAGCAAGCGTTCTATTTCAGTGAACTGGAATCCGCGGTCATTCCCGCAAGTGTTACCCAGTTCGGCGAAGCCATCTTCTGCCAATCCATGCTTGGTGATGTCACTCTGCCTGACAATATGACCGAAATTCCCAATGAGATGTTCTACGGCTGCGGACTGACTTCCATTGAGATTCCTGAAAGCGTTGCCTCCATTGGAGATAACGCATTTTACCTCACCGATATAGACCGTGTGACTGTCCCCGCCGGTGTTGTTTCCGTGGGCAATATGGCTTTCGGTAACTATGTGCAGGTTAAATATGCGGAGATTACCTTCCTGGGTGACGCTCCCGCCATTGAAGATGGCGCGTTCGGCTATCAGAATGTGACCATTTACTATCCCGAAGGCAACACCACCTGGGATGCGGTTATTTCCGGCTATGTTCCCGGAGAGGGTGATCATGCAACCTTTGTTGCCAAATCCTCCGGGAACACAGAACTGCCGCCCAGCGAGCCTATCAGCGGCTACTGCGGCTACTGCGAAGAGTGCTACGGCTACGGTGACTGCGGTGACTGTGGTCAGAACCTGACCTGGACCCTGGCTGGCGGCCAGCTGACCATCAGCGGTGAGGGCGATATGGGCACTTGGGGCAGCGCGGTGCACCAGCCCTGGTATGACTGCCGGGATTTCATCACCTCCATCGTGGTGGAAAGCGGCGTCACCTCCATCGGCGCTTACGCATTTTACGGCCTGGATTATCTGAACAGTGTTACCATAGGTGAGGGCGTGACCGAAATCCATGGCCATTCCATGAAGTACTGCAAGAATTTGGCCCATGTGACCCTGCCTTCCACCATTCAGGAGATGGGCGGCAGTACATTCTTTGGCAGCGATCTGCTGACCTCCGCCGGCCCCATCGGCAGTGGCTGCGCTATTGAATTTGCCTGGACGGAGCATATCCCCACCGGAGCATTTGACAGCCATACCGCACTGTCGGAAGTGATCCTGCCCGAGACCCTGAAGACCATTGGCGACAACGCATTCCTGGACTGCTTTGCGCTGGCCTCCATCGAACTGCCTGATGGCCTGGTTTCCATCGGCCAGCAGGCTTTCGAAGAGACTGCCCTGACCGCTGTCGTGATCCCCGACAGCGTCACCGAGATGGGCGCCGAGGCCTTCCAGTACTGCCCCCTGACGGAGCTGAAGCTGTCTGAAAATCTGACGGTGATTCCCAGTACTGCCTTCAGCTATTGCGATGAGCTGACCGCCGTGGTGATCCCCGAGGCAGTGACCGAAATCGGCGCAGGCGCATTTGAATGCTGCAAGGCTCTGACGGAAATCGTCATCCCCGGCAATGTGACCCGGATTGGCGCCCGCGCTTTCCAGGTTTGTGATGCACTGACATCTGTGACACTGCCCGGGAGTCTGACCTACATCGGCTCCGGAGCGTTTGGAGGCTGCATTGCGCTGGAGGAAATCGTGATTCCCGCGAATGTTGAAACCCTTGGCGCTTCTGCCTTTGGCGGCTGCACAGGCCTGGCGGAAATCACCTTCGAGGGCGCTGCTCCCGGATTTGACACCTATGTCTTCCGTGATGTTGTGGCGACTGCTTACTATCCTGCGGCGGAGGAGTCCTGGACCGAAAATGTGATGAAGGACTACGGCGGTACTATTACCTGGGAAGCCTATGGCGAAGCCCTGATTCCCGGTGACACCGACGGCGACGGCGCCGTGGATGACTCCGACGTTGCTCAGCTGCTGTGGTACACACTGTTCCCCGACGCCTACACCGTCAGCGGCGATGCCGACATCAACGGTGATGGCAAGGTCGATGACGCGGACGTTGCCTATCTGCTGTGGCATACCCTGTTCCCTGATGCTTACCCCATTGGATAAATCTGAAGGAACCGCCCAAAAGGGCGGTTCTTTTTTGGGAAAAGCAGAAATATCTGTGGATTTCTGTCAATGAATCCTGTATAATCGAAAACAGGTAACAAAATAGGGAGGAAGTATTATGAAAAAACTGATTGCAATACTGCTTTGCCTGCTGTTGTCGGCAACGCTGGCAATTCCTACCATGGCCGCAGGAACCACCGTAATGACCATTACCACAGATACCACCACTGCCAAGCCCGGCGATGAGATCGAATTCAAGATCTCCATGTCCGGCAGCGACAAGTGCACATCCTTCGGCCTCTTGCTGGAGTATGACGCGAAGGTTTTCGAAGTGGTGGAGGGTGAATGCACGCTGAAAGATGCTCTGTTCAGCACTTTTGACAAAGATAAGGGCCTGGCCTGCATGCTCAAGGACGCTGCTTCCATCGATGGAGAAGTGGGTACTTTTATCCTTCGGGTCAAGTCCGGCGCTTCTGCCGGCAAGGTTGAGGTATCCGGTACCAGCTCCGTCAAGAACGGAAGCGACACGGTTAAGTCCGAGGTTGAAGAGGTGAAGCTGACCATTTCCGGCGGCACCGGCACTCAGAGCAGCGGCTCTTCCGGTTCCGGCAGCACCGAAACCCAGAGCAGCAGTTCTTCCGGCACGCAGGAGAAGCCTGCCATCGGCGAGGCTGAGGCCGTGATTGCCACGGAGGCAGCCCCTGCGGAAACGGCTGTGGTGGAGGAGACTCCCGAGGCTCCCGAAGCTGCTCCCGAAGAGGTTCCCGATGCCGAAGCGGAGAAGGAGGAAGCTCCTGCGACGCAGCTCATCATGCCCGCTCCCGAGACCGGTGCGAAGGAATCCAACAAGGACATGATCGTGCTTGCTGTGGCGGGTGCGGTTGTCCTCCTGGCAGCGGTGGTTTTGATTGTGGTCCTGAAAAAGAGCCGCAGATAAATGCAAAGCTATGGATGACTTCGTTTTCCGAGCTGAAAATTGCAGTTTGTCGCGCTGATTACGACCCCCCCTACATTGGCGTATCGTGACGGACAGACAAACTGCAATTTGAATTACCGACGGTTATTGGACTTTGCAATAGTCGGACTCGGATGGCGGCGGGCCATGTTCCCGCGGTATTTTGCCGGCTAAAAAGACTATATTAAGGAAATATTAAGAAAGGCGCTGGAAAATTCCGGCGCCTTTTCTTGACTCTGGAAGAAAAGGGCTTTATAATAACAATGGAGGAATATAAATAATACCTAAACGAATTTTACTACATACAGGAGGAAATGAAATAAGAAATTCATCGCCCGGCTGCGGTGCCTGCGCTTGCGCGGCAGAGGGGTGATATTGCTTGGCATGCTTCCGCTGCTGGCTCCGGCGGAAGAAATCATACAGTGCGATCCGGCTCCGGAGCATCGGGTGGCGGAGGATCGCGCCTTTCAAGCTTCGCTGATCGAAATTGCCCATAGGGACTTTGTGCCCATTTGGCGGTTTTCGGGGGGCGGGGCGGGGGAGCGCGCAGTCTGACGCGGCCTGACGATTCGACGCTGCTGCCAATGAAGCCTTCGGGAAGCCTCTTTCTACTGTGAAGACCTGACGCCTGCGTCAGATCGGAGCGGCGGCGGAGGCGGACCTCGGTTTCATCCGGAAGCGGCGGAGGGTCCCGGCGCGCCGCCCGTCAAATGCTGCTGCCATGTATCGGTCCCTGCGGTTTCTGCGGGGAAGGATACGCAGATGCAGTGTGTGTCGGGCTGCTGGCGATCGTGTGATGGTGTTCTGTGACAGCGATGGTTTGCTGTGTATATCCAAAGGCGGCGTGCGTGACGTTGGCACACCGCTGCCCTGAGTTCCCGCCGGGGCTTTCCCGGTGCGGAGCAGCGCAAGGTTTGGAGATGCATGGCGCCTGTTGGAGGAAGCTTCGCACCATTACCGGCGCACAGCAGCTGGATCCGCGGATGTCCCGGCTTGCTGCAGATCGGGTGCTTTGCACCGGAAATGCAGCCGGATTCCGGAGCTTTTCGCCGGATTTTGCGGTGTTGATCCGCTGGTGTTTTCCAGGCTCGAGTCATGGCTGGGGTGTGCGCATTTGCCCGGCATGTACAAGATTCACGGGGCGCCGAAAGGCGGTTTTCCCGGGTCCCGCCCCGAATTGGGAAGTGCATCCAATTTGATAAAAACGCAGTTCAATTATGGATTAATCTTCCTTGACTTTAATTTGGAGTGGTGCTAAACTGTTTATATTCCCCTTTTAGCGCAAAAATTGAATATTTTGAGGTGAAACGCATGAAAAGATTTGGTGCATTGTTGATGTGCGTCCTGATGCTCGCAAGCCTGGCTATGCCTGCTTACGCTGCTGATGGCAACGTCTACACAATCACTCCCAGCCAGACCAGCGCCGTTGCCGGTGATGAGATCGTCTTCACTGTCAGCGTTTCTGGTTCTACTGCCGTTAAGTCCCTGGGCTTCATCCCCAGCTATGACTCCTCCGTCTACGAACTGGTAGACGGTCAGAACGTCATGTCTGGCCTGGTGTCCACTGTTGACAAGAACCACGGCGGTACTGCAGTCCTGTTCATGGATGCAACCGTTCCCAGTGGTGTTGTCGGCACCTTCACTCTGAAGGTTATTGCTGAGACCGCTACCACCGGCACTGTCAGTGCTTCTGTTTCTCAGAACACCGGTGATGCTTCTGTTGTTGCAGCTAGCGTAGAAATCACTGCCGAGGCACCTGAGCATGTTCACACTATCGAGCATGTTGCTGCCATTGCTCCCGCTTGCCACTACGAAGGCAACATCGAGTACTGGTACTGCTCCGATGCAGAGTGCATGATGGTTTGGCAGGATGAGGCTCTGACTCAGCTGACCAACCTGAAGAACGTTGTTGAGCCCGCTCTGGGTGGCGAAGTCGTTCACATGGAAGCTGTTGAGGCTGCTTGCCACTACGATGGCAACATCGAGTACTGGGTCTGCTACGAGTGTGAGCAGGTCTGGCAGGATGAGGCTCTGACTCAGCTGACCAACATCAAGAACGTTGTTAAGCCCGCTGTCGGCGGCGAAGTCGTTCATGTTGAGGCTAAGGAACCCACCGCTACTGAAGATGGCAACATCGAGTACTGGACCTGCGAGTCCTGCGAGCAGGTCTGGCAGGATGAGGCTCTGACTCAGCTGACCAACATCAAGAACGTTGTTAAGCCCGCTATCGGCGGTGAAGTCGTTCACGTTGCAGAGTCCTGCTACAACATCGAGTACTGGACCTGCGAGTCCTGCGAGCAGGTCTGGCAGGATGAGGCTCTGACCCAGCTGACCAACATCAAGAACGTCAACAAGGCTGAAGCTTCTCACGAAGTCGAGCACGTTGCAGAGTCCTGCTACAACACCGAGTACTGGACCTGCTCCGTCTGTGAGACCTATTGGGCTGACGAGGCTCTGACCCAGATCACCAACTCCAAGAACGTCATCAAGGCTGAGGCCTCCCACGTTCTGGAGCACGTTGCAGAGTCCTGCTACAACACCGAGTACTGGACCTGCTCCGTCTGTGAGACCTACTGGGCTGACGAGGCTCTGACCCAGATCACCAACAGCAAGAACGTTATCAAGGCTGAGGCTTCCCACGAACTGCAGCACGTCGAGGCTGTTGCTGCTACCTGCACTGCAGAGGGCAACATCGAGTACTGGACCTGCTCCGTCTGTGAGACCTACTGGGCTGACGAGGCTCTGACTCAGATCACCAACAGCAAGAACGTTATCGTTCCCGCTGCCCACACTGAGATCCACGTTGAGGCTGTTGAGGCTACCTGCAACGGTCAGGGTAACATCGAGCACTGGTACTGCGAGGTCTGCGGCGCTCACTGGCTGGAGAACGGCGTTGCTACCAACGCCCTGGCAGTGATCCTGCCCGCACTGGGCTGCAACGGCACTCATGTTGAGGCTAAGGCTCCCACTTGCGACGCTACCGGTAACGTTGAGTACTGGTACTGCGAGTCCTGCGGCAGCTACTACGCTAACGCAGAGTGCACTCAGCTGACCAACGCCCTGAACATTGTTGTTGCCGCTAACGGCCACAGCTTCGACAAGGAAGGCATCTGCACCGTCTGTGGCGCATCCGAGACTCAGACCGGCGACACCGCCATGATCATGGTTTGGGTTGCTGTTATGGCTCTGGCTGCTGTTGCATTCGTCGTTGTTTCCAAGAAGCGCGTTGCTTAAGTTTCGTTTGAAACTGTGCTGACGTCACTGGATTGACGCAATAGTTCCCGCACCCCGGAATCTTCGGATTCCGGGGTGTTTTTTTGCCCGGGGGTTTCCATCGGGACGCAGTTGTGCTATAATCAGATACAGTTAATCCCAATGGAGGTAACCATGGACACCCGAAAAAAAGAATTGCTCGGCGCCATCCGGCTGTACCTGTTCGATATGGACGGTACGCTGTATCTGGGGGACCGGCTATATGATTTTACCATTGAACTGCTGCAGAGGCTGAAGGCTTCCGGCAGAAAATATCTGTTTATGACCAATAATTCCTCCAAAAGCGTGGAGGATTATATCCTGAAGCTGGGCAGACTGGGCATTGAAGCCACCCGGGAGGATTTCATCACCTCCTCCCAGGCCACGGCCTATTATCTTCACGAACATCATCCGGGCAAGAAGCTCTATGTCTGCGGCACCAGCTCCCTGAAGCGGGAGCTGGAGATGGAGGGCTTCACTGTGACGGAGGCTCTGGATGAGGTGGAATGCATCGTCATGGGCTTTGACACGGAGCTGACTTTCCGAAAGCTTGAGGATGTAAGCCGCCTGCTTCTGACCCGGGGGGACCTTCCTTATATTGCTACAAATCCCGATTATGTATGCCCCACGGAGTTTGGCAGCGTGCCGGACTGCGGCAGCGTCTGCGATATGATTTTCAACGCCACCGGCAAGCGCCCGGTGGTCATCGGAAAGCCCAGCCCCCTGATGCCGAAGCTTGCCATGGCCCGCAACGGCTTTGATCCCCAGCAGACTGCCGTGGTGGGCGACCGGATCTATACCGATGTGAAGTCCGGTATCAACGCAGGCATTACGGGAATTCTCGTTATGAGCGGCGAGACCACCCGGGAGATCCTGGAGCAGTCCGATGTCAAGCCCCATCTGGTGCTGGAGGACGCTTCGGAGATCCTGGCGGCGCTGTGAAAGGGGAGAGAGATGTGAAAAAACGATTTGTGATTGCCCTTTGTTTGCTGCTGGGCTGCGTTTTCCTGGCAGGTTGTCCCCGGCTGGAGCCGGAGGAGACCGTGCCGCCCACAGAGACTGCAGAACCGACTGAGTGGATCATCGAAGCGGAAGAGGAAGAGAAGCGCTATGAGGGGTTGGAACTGACGTTTTTACCCATCTGGCAGGAGGCTTCCCCCGAGGCTGCTGTGCTGAATCAGGCGGCGGAGGTTTTTGAACTTCGGACCGGCTGCCGGGTGCAGATAATTTGGAATGGCACTGAAGAGGAGATAGCGGATATTTATCAGCTTCACGGAGATCAGTTGCCGGATTATGCGGGGCAGCTGCTGGACCTGACGGAAATGGCCGCTGCTGCGGGATACGCGGACAAGAGCTTCCAGAGCCTGACGGATCAGGTCGTCGGCCTTTGCGGCTTCCTGGGGGCCATTCCCCAGAGTCCCTATGTCACCGGTTTTTACTACAACACCGAGGCCTTTGAGACCAGCGGCGTCATCCAGGCCCCCCGGAATTGGGAACGTTTTGTATCGGTGTGCACACTGCTTCAGACCGGGGGATACAAGGGCCTGACCTTCGGCAGCGAGGATGCCGATGATCTGCTGCTGATGCACCTGACCGGACATCTGGGAGCGGAAGAGGTGCAGCGGCTGATGGCGGAAGGCGGCTGGGACAGCGAAGCGGTACTGGCGGCGGTGACGGAGATCTTTGATTTTGCCATGGTCGGCAATCTCGCTGCCGGTACCCCCGCCGGAACGAACCGGGTTGCCACCAGCAACAGCGCCATTGCCTATGGTACCAATGCCCTGTGTGCTCAGGCGGAGCAGGCGGCTCTGGCAGACCTCAGCTGGGGCATGTTTCCCTATCCCGGAGCGGGTGAGGCTGAGCCTGCCATCACCGCCCGGGCTGATGTGCTGGCTGTCAGTGCCGCATGCGCGCAGAGTCAGGCAGCCTTTGATTTTATCATGCTCCTGACTACGGGAGAATTCGACCAGCTCCGCTCCGATGTGACCATCGGAATCCCGGCGGATCCCCGCAATGCATCCCCCATCGAAGGAGCGGTGGATGCGCTGAAGCAGGCCCGGATCCTGGAAGTGCCCCAGCCGAATCTGACCGAAAAACAGGTGGGGTATATCCTGAAGCTCTTCAAATCCAAGTATGAAACTCCCGGCGAGTTTCTGAAGGAAATGCAGGGGCGCTACCGGTAAAGAGAACTTGCATTTTGTGCCGGTATGTGGTATCCTATTTAATAAAGAAATGGTTAAGGAGGTAGCTTTTGTGAGACTGCAGGAATCCGGTGAAATGTACCTGGAATCGATCCATGTGCTCAGCCAGAAGCACGGTTATGTCCGATCCATCGATATCAGCGAATACATGGGCTATTCCAAGCCCAGTGTGTCCCGGGCAGTGAATCTGCTGAAGACCAACGGCTATATTGAAATTGACGGAGAAAACCATATCACCCTGACCGAAAGCGGCCGTGAGGTCGCGGAGAAGATCTATACCCGCCATACGGTTCTGACCAAGATGCTTGTTGGCCTGGGGGTTCCGGAGGATGTGGCGGCGGAGGATGCCTGTCGGCTGGAGCATGTCATCAGTGATATATCCTTCGATGCCATTCAGCGGCATCTGGAAGAGAAGGGCACCAAATAAAATGAAAGCGGCTGCTGAATAGACTGCCCCTGTAAAAACAGACAATAGACAAAGAGCCCCCTGATGTAGGATAATAACTACATCAGGGGGTATTGTTATGGGCAAAAGAAAATGGACAAATATACAAGCGTTGGAGCCGCAGATTCTGGGAATGCG
>JAGAUY010000084.1 GCA_017620525.1 Oscillospiraceae bacterium
CTTGTTTCGTTTGTCAAGTCCTTTTTTCAAGTTTTTCAAAAACTTTTTCAGGAGCTTTCCAAACGATTTTTTAGCTGCAACCGCAGTCCTCCCGGCCTCACCAGCCGCTCATCGGACAGCTTTTCTATTTTAGCATATCGTTTTCAGTTTGTCAAGAACTTTTTTTCAAGTCTTTTCAAATTTCTTTTCGATTCGCTCATTTGCGGCTCAGTTCTCCCGAACAGCCTGCATATGATATCACATCGTTTTCAGTTTGTCAAGAACTTTTTTCGTTCTTTTTCGAACTTTTTCGATTTGCTTTCGCTGCACCCGCTCTCGCGCGACAGCTTGCATATAATACCACCACAGTCACAATTTGTCAATACCTAATTTCAACTTTTTCCACAGATTTTTGCAATTCTTTTATCCCTCCCCTATATTACGCAAAAAGGAGCCTCCGAAGAGGCTCCTTATCAATTCTCATCTCTTATTCGACATCGTCGATCAGGCCATAGCCACCGTCGTTTCTGCGATAGACAACTGCGAAGCTTCCGCCATTGTCCTCATCCCGGAATGCGAAGAAGTTGTGATCCAGCAGGTTCATCTGCAGGACTGCCTCTTCACGGGTCATGGGCTTGAAGTAGAAGCTCTTAACACGGCTGATAGTCAGATCATCCTCAGCCTGCTCCGGTGCGAAGGAAGTTTCTTCCTGAACGGTGCGGGTGAATGCGTCCTGACGCAAGCGACGGGCCAGACGGGTCTTATTCTTGCGGATCTGGCCTTCGATGGTTCCAACAGCGGCATCAATGGAAGCAAACATATCAGAAGTGCTCTCGCTAGCCCGGAACCAGGTGCCTGCACCATGAACGGTGAGTTCTGCCTTGTTCCGGTTCTTCTCTACAGAAAAGACGATTAGTGCCTCCGCATCCTCCTCAAAATAGCGTGCCAGCTTCATGACCTTCTTCTCGGCATAAGCAGCAACGTTTTTGGGCAGCTTGACTTTCTTTTCACTATACTGGAATTTCATATGCGGCAGCTCCTTTCTGTTTACCGGTCATCCGGTGTAGCTATACTATACCACAAAGCACAGAAATATACAAGAGGCAAACCCAAAGTTTTACCATTTATTAACCATTTTGCACAAAAGAGACTGCTCTCTGATCGAGAGCAGCCTTCCTTTACCGGTATACTATTTATTCATCAGCGGCATCTTCATCGTCCAGAAGTTCCGCCATGGTCAGATTATAGACCATTTCAGCCTTCTTTTCGAAGAGTTTCCCAAGACGCACCGCCTGACGCTGGTCAGGTGCAGCCAGTTCCAGAGTCATCAGATTACCCATTTCATCATCCAGCGCCATGATCACGGAATAGTCACCACCCTCGCGGGGAATGATCTGTGTCTTGACAAAGCTGCTGCGGCGGATTTGACGATTGTACTTCGCCACGGCATTCTCAGCCCGCTGCTTGACAGTGAAAGCAATAGAATCCTCCGTCAGCGCGCCGTCGCTCCTGCCTTTTTCGGTAATGATGTATTTCTGATCTTCCTGCTCCTTCAGATGTCCGGATTTGACCATCTCAGGAATGGCAGTGCATACGTCAAAATAGCTCAGGCAGTCATCCTGGTAGCACAGTTCATAGATCTCCTGGCTGGTAACGGGATAACCAACCCGCGCCATAACAAACAGGATGAGAACCTTCACATCCAACATATCATGAATAAATCCAAGTCTCTGCATATGCTTCACCTCTTACCACCATTATACTAAAGGCCACGAAAAAATCAAGCACAACCCCGCCGCAAGACGCATATTCTGGCACGAAAGGGTGATGCAATATGTCCATAATGGTTCTGAAAACCAATCCGGCGCTGGAATTCGCAGCGGAATATTTACAAAGGAAAGGTTTTAATGTAACGGATGTCCCGGATGATCAGGTCCGGCATCTGCTCCTGCCGATTCCCAGCTTTGCTGCCGGCAGCAAATACATAACGCCTGTTCTGGCTGCGCTTTCGAAATCCGTTATCATATCCGGGGGAAATCTGGACCATCTGGTTCTGGATGCATACCACACCGTGGACTTTCTGAAGGATCCATACTATCTGGCTCACAATGCCGCGATCACCGCGGAATGTGCCATCAGACTTGTAAAGAAGAATTGGCGTGATTTACCGGTGCTGATCCTCGGATGGGGCCGGATCGGCAAGTGTCTCGGAAAGGCTCTTGGGGAACTGGGTGCTAATGTGGCCATAGCCGCCCGCAAAGAGACCGATCTTGCCATCATTCAGGCACTGGGCGCAAACAGCGTTCCGATCGATGATATAACCAGCGATCTGGGCAGGTACAGCGTAATCTTCAACACCGTCCCAGAAATGATCCTGCCGGAACTGAACTGCCATCCGGACTGTATCGCTGTGGAACTGGCATCAAAGCCGGGAATGGCAGGCAGAGAGATTCTCAGTGCCAGAGGATTACCCGGAAAATATGCGCCGGAGGCATCCGGAGAACTGATTGCCAAGACATTTATCCGTTTGTCCCTCGGAAAGGAGGAAACTTTATGAATGTCGGATTTGCCATGTGCGGTTCCTTCTGCACCTATGCGCAGGTATTTCCCATCATGGAGGAACTGGCAAAGCAGCATCATCTCATTCCCATTTTCTCCTTCGCCTCTGCATCCATCGACAGCCGTTTCGGCTCCGCCCTGGAGCATCTAAAAAAAGCTGAAACGATCTGCGGATGCGCACCACTTTATTCTATTGAAGCGGTGGAACCCATCGGCCCCCAAAAACTGCTGGACGCACTGATCATAGCCCCCTGTACCGGCAATACCCTGGCAAAACTGGCTCATTCCATTGCTGATACCCCTGTGACCATGGCAGCAAAAAGCCATCTGCGAAACGGAAGGCCTGTTCTGGTGGCTGTGTCCACCAACGATGCCCTGGCCGGTGCGGCGGAAAACATCGGAAAGCTGATGAGCAGAAAGCACTATTATTTTGTCCCCTTCTCTCAGGATGATTCTGTCAGGAAGCCAACATCCATGGTGGCAGATTTCAGCAGAATCCCGCAGGCGCTGGAGGCTGCTGTAAACGGGCAGCAGATTCAGCCTGTTCTTTTGTAAATACAAAGCAGGAGGGGCAATCCCCCTCCTGCTGTCTGTTATATCCGTTTATCAATAAAGACAAGTATTCCCCAAAGGGTTCCTTCCAGCAGCAGTGCAGGACCAAAATAGATACCGGCGAATGCAAAGGCATTCCACCAGGGGAAGCTGGTAAAACAAGCGAGGCCGGCAATGATGCTGCGCACGATGTACACACCAGCCCAGATCAGCGTTGCCCATAAGAGCAATTTTGCGATCTTCTTCGCCTTGCTCATAACCTCTCGATCTCGTCCAGCCAGATCCGGCCGGAAGCATCGCTGGGCATTCTCCAGTCACCGCGGGGACTCAGGGAAATACCGCCCACCTTCACGCCATCCGGCATACAGCTGCGCTTGAACTGCTGGGTGAAGAACCGACGGTAGAAGGACTTCATCCACTTCTTTATGGTCGCAGCATCAAAATCATCCCGGAATGCGCGGCAGGCCAGCGTAAAGATCTTCGTGGGAGTATAACCATAACGCATCATATAATACAGGAAGAAATCATGCAGCGCATAAGGACCCACCAAATCCTCGGTGTACTGTGCAATGTCGCCCTTCTCATCCGGAGGCAGCAGTTCAGGACTGATGGGAGTATCCAGAATATCCCGAAGGACTTCCCGGGATGCGGCAAACAGTTCGCTCTCGGTAATGGCATCGATCATCCAGCGCAGCAGCGTCTTGGGGATGGAAGCATTGACACCATACATGCTCATCTGGTCGCCATTATAGGTACACCAGCCCAGAGCCAGCTCACTCAGGTCGCCGGTGCCGATGACGATACCGCCGACAACACTGGCATAGTCCATCAGAATCTGGGTTCGTTCCCGGGCCTGGGCATTTTCATAGGTACCATTATAGACCGTGGGATCGTGGCCGATATCTTCAAAATGCTGCAGCACTGCTTTCTTGATGCTGATCTCCCTGGCATTGACCCCCAGAGTCTCCATCAACTTCCAGGAATTATGATAGGTCCGGTCAGAAGTACCAAAACAAGGCATGGTCACTGCGTATACATCCGATGCCGGACGGCCCAGCTGACGCATGGCCTCCACCGCCACCAGCAGCGCAAGTGTGGAATCCAGACCGCCGGAAACGCCAATCACAGCCTTGGGATTTCCGATGGATGCCAGTCTCTGCTTCAGACCGGCCACCTGGATCTGAAAAATTGCCATACACCGGTCCAGCCGGTTCGTCCGGGCAGAGGGAACAAATGGCAGTTTGTCCAGCTGATACAGCGTACCATCAGAACGAAGCGCAGACATCCCGCAGTCCACTGTACGCATGGGTTCGACCATGCCATACAGAGATGTGGCATCCTTGACGCTCTTGTTCTTCCGCCGGGCAGAGCGGATCTTGCCAAGATCCGCATCGTGGATCAGCAAATAATCAGTGGCGATCAGATCCTTATTCTCTGCCAGAATACTGCCGTCCTCAGCGATCAGGCTATGGCCGGAAAAGACCAGATCCTGGGTGGATTCCGTGCAGCCGGAAGAAACATAGGCATACACACAGCTGCAGATGGAGGACTGGTGCTTCACAAGACGGCGGCGGTACTCCCGCTTTCCGACGGTTTCATTGGAAGCGGACAGATTCACCACTACTTCCGCGCCATTGATGGTCTGCAGTGTGGAAGGCGGCATGGGGGTCCAGAGGTCTTCGCAGACTTCAACACCCATCAGCGTACCGTCACCCAGCCGGAACAGCAGATCACGGCCCACCAGCACAGGATAATTCTCTTCCAGGCCCAGGTACTTGGAGTCCACAGCTTTTTGCTGCAGATCCTGAGAAGAGGAAAACCAGCGGCGCTCATAGAATTCATTGTAGTTGGGAAGATACGTTTTGGGAACCAGACCCTGGACCTTGCCGGCAGACACAACTGCGCCGCAGTTATACATCTGCCCCTTGATCAGTACAGGCAGTCCTACCACCACAGTCACATCCGGGTGTTCAGCGCTGCAGTGGGCGATCCTGTTCAGTCCTGTCCGGCAGGCGTCCAGCAGCGTCTCCTGAAGAAACAGGTCTGCGCAGGTATAGCCTGTCAGCGCCAGCTCCGGGAACACCATCAGATCCGCGCCCTTTTCATCCGCTTCCCGGATCCGCCGGCAAATGTCTTCCACATTTTTGGTAACGTCTCCCACCCGTACCGAAGGTACGGCGCAGGCAATTCGAATATAGTCCAGCATAGGAACTCCCCCAATGCAAATTTATGAGTCTATCATACCACATTCTTCCCATTTTGCAAGCAGGCAATCCCCCGAAATGACCCCCTCCGGAATCTGAACGGAACCAGCAAAAACGGGCAATAGGCAAAACACCCCCTAGTGTAGGATAATGACTACACCAGGGGGTATTTGAATCAGGAATTATGCAATCGCGCGGAACAGGAAGGTAACAACCTGGGCACGGTTGCAGGGCAGGTTTACGCCGAAGGTGGTGGCATCCAGACCGGTGGTGATGCCGTTCTCCACCGCCCACAGAATTGCAGTGGAATAGAACTGGTCATTCTCCGCATCCTTGAAGGGATTATCCGTGATGGTGGGTTCCGGC
>JAGAUY010000085.1 GCA_017620525.1 Oscillospiraceae bacterium
CGGCACTCCTCAGGAAGTGTTCAATCATCCCTACAACCTGTTCGTCGCCGGCTTCATCGGCACTCCTCAGATGAACATGTTCGACGCCAAGCTGATCAAGCAGAACGGCAAGTACGCTGTCGACCTGAACGGCTATGTTGTTGAGCTGTCCGAGGACAAGCAGGCTGCTCTGGCCAAGAACAATGTTGCTGAGCAGGAGATCGTTCTGGGCGTCCGTCCCGAGCACATCGAGCTGGTCAACTCCGGCATCGATGCCAAGGTCGACGTTTCCGAAATGATGGGTTCCTCCGTCCACCTGCATGTCAATGCTATGGGCCGTGACATCGTTCTGATCGTTTCCACCATGAACATGACTGGCGCTGAAGTTGCTGCTCTGACCGGTGGCGCTTCCGTCAAGTTCGGTTTCGCAGGCCATGTCTGCCACGTCTTCAACAAGGAGACCGGCATCAACCTGGAAGCCTAAGTTCCAAGCCATACAGACCGGGCCTGCTTCGGCAGGCCCGGTTTATTTTTCCTGCGGCACCGACTCTCCGGCGGTGCCGCATCTTTTTTCAGCGGGCGATGACATCTGCGCAAACTGAGATTTGAGTCGGTAATTGGGAGAAAAGGCGTTTTTTGTCGGTCTGCGGGGGATATTGCTGCGGCTGCGGGACTGTCAGGAGTGGGGATAATTAACATCAATTTTGGAAAGAATCTAATCATAATGCCAAAAATGTGAAATATTTGCCACTTTAAGGACGGTTTCTCTTGACAAATCAGGAAAAAAGTATTACTCTGTTACCGTACCTCTATTTTGGAAACGTTTCAAATCTTGATTCGACGATTTCTGACGGAGTTTGTAAAGCTGAAACTTAAAGGAGAAATTGCGATGCGTGAGAGCGGCATTTTGATGCATATCACCTCCCTGCCCGGCGCTTACGGCGTGGGTACGATGGGTAAGCAAGCCTTTGCATTTGTTGATTTTCTGGAAGAGGCCGGACAGAGATGGTGGCAGATTCTTCCATTGAATCCCACCGGATACGGTGATTCTCCCTATCAGTCCTGCTCCACCTTCGCGGGCAATCATTATCTGATCGATCTGGATGTGCTGGTGGAAGAGGGACTGCTGCAGAAGGAAGAGATCGCTACCATCCAGTGGAGCCGTAAAGAGACCAAGGCAGATTTTGGTCTGCTGTACAACAACCGCCTGAAAGTCCTGGGCATGGCATACGGCCGTTTCAAGGCTGATAAAGCATTTGATGCTTTCTGCAAGGAAAATGAGAGCTGGCTGCCGGATTTTGCCCTGTTCATGGCGCTGAAGGATCAGTTCGGCGGAAAACCCTGGTATCAGTGGGATCGGGATCTGAAATTCCGCAGGGCAGAGGCCCTGGAAAAGGCCCGCAAGGACCTGAACTGCCAGATCCGCTTCTATTACTTTGTCCAGTATCTGTTTGATAAGCAGTGGACCGCGCTGCGCGAATATGCCCACGGCAAGAACATCTGCATCATCGGTGACGTGCCTATTTACGTTCCGTATGATTCCGTGGAGGTTTGGTGTCGGCCTGAGCTGTTCCAGATGAACGGGGAGCTGGATCCCGTTAATGTGGCCGGCTGTCCGCCAGATGCCTTTACCGCCGACGGCCAGCTGTGGGGCAACCCCCTGTACCGCTGGGAGGCCCATGCCGCGGAAGGCTATGCCTGGTGGATCCGCCGTCTGGCCGCTGCCGGAAAACTCTACGATATGGTCCGCATGGATCATTTCCGCGGCCTGGAGGCATATTGGTCCGTTCCCTTCGGCGACAAGACCGCCAGAAACGGAAAATGGGTCAAGGGTCCTGCCATGGATTTCATCAAGGCCGTCAAGATCCAGCTGCCGGAGCTGAAGCTGATCGCGGAGGATCTGGGCTTCCTGACGCAGGAAGTGCTGGATATGCGTGATGAATCCGGCTTCCCGGGAATGAAGGTGCTGCAGTTTGCCTTCGACTCCCGCGAACCTTCCGACTATCTGCCGCATACTTATACCAGGAACACTGTCTGCTATACCGGCACCCATGACAACATGACCATGCGGCAGTGGTTCGACACGGCGCCTGCCGAAGCTGTCAAATACGCCAGAGAGTATATGCATCTTTCCGAAGAGGAAGGCTATGTCTGGGGTGTCATCCGGACTGCCTTTGCCTGTGTTTCCGATCTGTCCATCATCCAGATGCAGGATATTCTGGATCTGGGCGGTGAGGCAAGAATGAATTTTCCCGGAACTTTGTCAGATTCGAACTGGACATGGCGGGCAAAAGATGGTATAATTAACAAATCCCTGGCAAAAAAGGTCATGGGACTGACAAGACTGTATGGCCGCCTCGGCGGTTAAACATAATAATCACAGCGGATCTACCGCGAAAGATTGGAGAGCATGATTCATGAGTTATAATTGTCTGAACATCGTCAAAGCGACTGAAGCTCAGCTGAAGTATTTCCACGATACTACCCTCCAGGATGCAACTCCTCAGGAGCTGCATGAGGCTCTGGGTAAGGCTGTCATGATTGCCGTTTCCGACAACTGGAGCGACAGCCGCAAGGCTCGCGCCCAGCAGCGTAAGGCATTCTACATTTCTGCTGAGTACCTGGTTGGCCGCATGGTGTATTCCAACCTGTACAACCTGGGCATCCTGGACGAAATGAAGGAAGCATTCGCCGCTCACGGTGTGGATCTGGCCGTTCTGGAGGACATCGAGGACGATGCCCTGGGCAACGGCGGTCTGGGCCGCCTGGCCGCCTGCTTCCTGGATTCTGCCGCCAGCTGCGACATTCCTCTGTCCGGCTACGGTCTGCGCTACAAGTTCGGTCTGTTCAAGCAGAGCTTTGACGCAAACGGCAGCCAGGTCGAGTCTGCCGACGACTGGACCAAGTGGGGCGATCCCTGGTCCTACCGCCGCGACAAGCACGCTGTCGAGGTCAAGTTTGCTGACCAGGTCGTCAAGGCCATTCCCTATGACATGGCTGTTATCGGCTACGGCACCAAGAATGTGGGCACTCTGCGCCTGTGGCAGGCTGAGGCTGTGGAAGAGCTGGACTTCAACGCCTTCAACGACCAGGACTACCTGCGCGCTCTGACCCAGAAGAACAAGGCTGAGGACATCACCCGCGTTCTGTATCCCAACGACTCCACCGAAGAGGGCAAGGCTCTGCGCATCAAGCAGCAGTACCTGCTGTCCTCCGCTTCCCTGCAGGATATGCTGCGGACCTTCAAGCTGAACCACGGCAACGATCTGACCAAGTTTGCTGATTTCTATGCCGTCCAGCTGAACGATACCCATCCCGCCATGTCCATCCCCGAGCTGATCCGTCTGCTGATGGCAGAGGGCATGAGCTTCGACGCTGCTTTCTCTGTGGCGCAGCGTACCTTCTCCTATACCAACCACACCGTCCTGAGCGAGGCTCTGGAGAAGTGGCCCCTGGCTCTGCTGCGCAAGGTCGTTCCCCAGCTGGCTGAGGTCATCTGCATGATCGACCACAAGTGCCGTCAGGAATTCCACCACGAGCTGTTCATCATCAACCACGACATTGTCCACATGGCCAATCTGTCCATCTACGTGGGCACCTATGTCAACGGCGTTGCGGAGATCCACTCTCAGATTCTGAAGGACGACTGCTTCAAGGATTGGTACAAGGTTTATCCCGAGCGCTTCCAGAACAAGACCAATGGCATCACTCCCCGCCGCTGGCTGGGCCTGTGCAACCCTGAGCTGACCGGTATGATCCGTGAGAAGATCGGCGGCGATTTCCTGAACGATCTGGATAAGATCGGCGCCCTGAAGCCCATGATCGATGACGGTATGATCCGGGAATTCAATGCCATCAAGCATACCAAGAAGGAACAGCTGTGCAAGATCATCGCTGAGAAGGAAGGCGTCCAGCTGGATCCCAACTTCATGTTCGATGTTCAGGTCAAGCGTCTGCACGAGTACAAGCGTCAGCTGATGAACGCCCTGTCCATTGTTGACATCTACTTCCGTCTGAAGGACGGCAGCCTGACCGACTTCCAGCCCACCGCATTCATCTTCGGCGCAAAGGCCGCTCCCGGCTACATCAGCGCCAAGGCCATCATCCGCTACATCAACCGGATTGCCAAGATGATCAACAACGACCCCGCTGTCAACGACAAGCTGAAAGTGGTCTTTGTTCAGAATTACAACTGCTCCTACGCTGAGCATATCATCCCCGCTGCTGATATCTCCGAGCAGATCTCTCCCGCCGGCAAGGAAGCTTCCGGTACCGGCAACATGAAGCTGATGCTCAACGGCGCTGTGACTCTGGGTACTCTGGACGGCGCAAACGTCGAGATCGACCAGGAGGCAGGCCGCGAGAACGAGTATATCTTCGGCCACACCGTCGAGCAGTTCAACGCTCTGAAGAAGCACTACTATCCCCGCGGCATCTACGAAGTCAATGATCGTCTGCGCAAGGCTATGAACACTCTGGTGGACGGCACTGTTCCCACCGATGCAGATCAGAGAGCTCTGTTCGACAATCTGATGAACAGCGACCAGTACTTCGTTCAGATGGACTACGCTTCCTATATGCTGGAGAAGCTGCGCGCCAACCGCGATTACGCTGACCGCATGGCATTCGGCCGCAAGTGCCTGATGAACATTGCCAGCGCAGCCAAGTTCTCCTCCGACCGTACCATTCGTCAGTACGCCAAGGAGATCTGGCACATCGAACCCACTCAGTTCTAAAAAACTGATTGTTCAAAAATCCCGCCTCATCCGAGGCGGGATTTTGCGTTTTTTGGGGGTGCAAAGGCTCTTTGCGTGACATTTTGCAGCGGCTGTGCTATGATTTTCCCGAGGTGAGAATCATGCGTGACATCGGAAAGAACATCAGGCAGCTTCGGCTGCGGAAGAATATGACGCAGGATGAACTGGCGGAACGGCTGTTCGTGACCCGGCAGACCGTCAGCAATTATGAGACGGGAAAATCCAGGCCGGATGTGGAGATGCTGGTGAAGATCGGCGAGGAACTGGGAACGGATATTCAGCAGCTGATCTATGGTCCGGAGCCGAAGCGGCTGAAACAGGAAGCGTTCCGCCTGATCATCGGAACGGGCCTGACTGTACTGACAGGGATTCTTTGGCTGGTACTCAGCCCCATTGCCCAGGAACGCAGAAGCATCAGCTATGAGCTGGGTCTGATGTTTACGGTCTACTTTGTGATCCGCCCGCTGTTCTTCCTTCTGAGCGGATGGACGCTGTGCCAACTGGAGGGTATGGCGCTGGGGAAGAAGCCGCTGCGCGGCAAATGGTCACGCCGGATCGGTGCGGTTATGCTGGTCCTGGCTGCGCTCTGGTTTGGGCTGATGATCTGGTATCATACTGCGGTGATGGTCAACGAGTGGCAGTATGATCAGCATATCCGGGGCGAGTGGGTGCAATCGCAGATCGAATATGACGGAGAAATAAGCACGGCGATGAGCTGGTCCATGCTGCCGCCCCAGGTGCCGGCATGGCTGGAGTGGGTCACATCAAAGCCGACATTCTATATGCTGCGGTATCCGGCGGCGAATATTCTGCTGACGGTCCTGTATGGGGGGATGTTATGGGTTCTTGGCGTTCCGTCGCCGGGGAAGAAAAACCCGGAAAGTTAATTGGAATTATTTCCGCCGGAAGATATCCCGTGTCCCGATACAATCGCAAAAACCGCCCTTCGTCCAGAGTTCCGGACGGAGGGCGGTTTTGATCAGTTGGCGATCTTCAGGTCATCGGCGGTGATGGTGACCTTGTAGGGGTTGTAGGATTCGTCAATCAGCGCTGCGGTCTGGCTGCGGTCGAGGATATAGTAGGATACATCATTTCGGTATTCCGCAATGCCGGGCAGCGTATTGCTTTCGAAGTTCTTTATGCCCTGCAGCAGGGCCTTGGCGCACCAGAGGTAGTTACCGGTGGTCAGGGTGGAAAGAGATCCGCTTTCCAGCAGGGAAATGGCTTCCAGAGCATCGGCAATGTGGGCAGGGGAGAGCCACTGCTCCATGCAGGCTTTCAGAACGGCCCGCTGGACTTCCACGCGGCCCAGGTCAGCCGTGGCATAACCGGCACGGAACCGCAGCACAGCCAGGACTTCCTCGCCGGACAGGTGCTGGTATCCGGCTGCCAGCGAGACCGCATCCACGTTCATATCCATGGGTACTTCCACGTCCACGCCGCCCATGATATCCACAATCTGGGGAACCAGGGTGAAGTCGACCAGAATATATCCGTCGGGCCGGTAGCCGATGATGTTCCGGACATAATCCATCAGGACGTCCATGCCTTCCTCACCGCCGCCATTGCGTCCGTAAGCGGAGTTCAGCTTGGCGGCATTGCCGGAAGCGGTGATGGTATAGCTGTCCCGGGGCAGGCTCAGCAGGCTGACGCGTCCCTCAGAACCGCTGAGATAGAGCAGCATCATGGTGTCGGTGCGCATACCGTCTGCGTCGGTGCCGCACAGAAGAATGGTTGCGGTATCGGATTTCCGGCTTCCGATGGGATCGTCGGATTTGGGCGGCTGGATGTACAGGCACAGGGCGATGATGCCGATGGAAAGCAGTGCGGCCAGAAGATGAATCAGTCTGAATCTTCGGCGGCGTTTTTTGCGCTTTCGGACGGGTCTGCGCTCCGGTTCCTCACGAATAGGGGACGCATAGTGATATTCCTCGGGACCATCGCTGTAGTCCTCCGGATCATACCCGTATTCCGGTTCATCGTAATCATTGGGAGCATCCGGCTCCTGATATTGCTCGGGGGCGTCCCCGTAGCCGTTTGCGTAGTTGCGGTAGAAGCCGTCATCGGCGCTTCCGCTTTCAAAGTCGAATTCATCCTCGTCGAACAGATCCTCCTGCGGATCCTCGGGCGGTTCCTCCATGACGGCTTCCGCCCGCCAGAGCAGCTCTTCAAGTTCGCTGAATTCCTGACGTTCACGTTTGTTCATAATCAAACACTCCTTCAGGCCCCATTCTAGCGCAAAAAATCCATTCTGTAAAGAAAAGACTGCATAATTTACTGATTGTTAATGGTAAAATACCCCGCCTTTGGGCGCAAAGGCGGGGTGGAGTTACGGTTTGGTTTTGGGAAAGTGGATTGAAATGGTGGTTCCTGCGCCGGGAGCGCTGGTCAGGTCGATTGCGGCATTGTGGATCAGCGCCGCGTGTTTGACGATGGACAGACCCAGTCCTGTGCCGCCGACGGCCTTGGAATGGCTTTTGTCCACCCGGTAGAACCGCTCAAAGATCCGCTCCTGATGCTCGGGCGGGATGCCGATACCGGTGTCAGCGACAGTCAGGACCGCTTCGCTACCATGATCGGACACGGTGATGTCCACACGGCCGCCGGGGGTGTTGTACTTGATGGCATTGGTGCACAGATTGGTGATGATGCCGGTGATCAGATGGGGGAAACCATCGATCAGGCAGTTGGTTCCGGAGAGGTTCATGGTGATTCCGGCCTGCCGGGCGGCGTCTGTCAGCTCCCGGATGACATCCTCTGCCAGACGGAACAGATCCGTCCGTTCCTTCGTCAGACCGTCCGCGCCTTCGTCCAGCCGGGACAGCTTCAGGATATCTTCAATCAGTCGGACCATCCGCTGGGATTCGGTGTAAATCTTTTCAGAGAACGCCGCCACATCTTCAGAGCGGACAAAGCCGCTTTTGAGCAGTTCTGCGTATCCGGAGATGACGTGCAGCGGTGTTTTCAGTTCATGGGAGACATTGGCGGTAAATTCCCTGCGCTGAAGCTCCAGGCGTTTCTTCTGAGTGATGTCAAAAAGCAGCAGTACGACGCCGCAAACTTTGCCTCCGGAAAGGACGGGGCTGGCGGCGGCATGATAGTCACCCAGCGGAAGGGTAACGGTCTGCTCGGCGTGGTTGCCTTCCAGCGCGGAGTGCAGCAGCGACTCGAGTACCTGCGCGTGGTTGAGCTGCAAAAACGCGATGCCTACAAACGGACGCACCAGACCCATGATCCGTGCAGCGGCGCGGTTCATGGTAAGCACGCTGCAGCTTTCGTTCATCAGCACCAGACCCTCGGTCATGTTGTTGGTGACAGTATCCAGTTCCCGCTGCTTGCGTTTGAGCTGGGTGGCCTGGCCCTTGAGCTGCAACTGCTGGGTCTCAATGCGGTTGAGCAGGGGCCTGAGTTCCTCGTAGTCCGCATTGGACAGCGGATCATCCAGATTCAGATTGTTCAGCGGCTGGACGATGTTTCGGGACAGGCGGTGGGCAAGCCACAGCGACAGCACGGCTGCCACGATGATCATCAGGCAGATGGACCTGCCCATGCCGATGACCAGCGTCAGGATCGAGTACTGGGCCATGGAAAGGCGCAGAACCGTGCCGTCCGGCAGCAGCTGGGCGGCATAAACCGTCTGTTCCATCAGCGTTGCGGAGTAGCGGGCGCTTTCGCCGTAACCGGTTTCCAGGGCCTGGCGGATTTCGTCGCGCTCCAGGTGGTTCTCCATTTCAATGCTGTCGGTTTTGCTGTCATAGAGCACCGTTCCGTCGCCGCTGATCCAGGTGATGCGGTAATTCTCAATGCCGAGACCGATCAGATAGTCCATGCCCTCGTGGGCGACAGACTGGGCGGCGAAGACGGTCTGGGCCTTCAGCTGGCTTCGCTGGATTCGGGAATAATAGCCGTAAAGGGCGCCCATGATGATGATCAGGCTGGCGAAGAAAACCGTCAGCGCGACAAAACAGATGGAATGATAGATTCGTTTTGTCATCCCCGTTCCTCCATCCGGTAGCCGACGCCCCGGACGGTACGGATGTATTCGCCGCATGTACCGAGTTTTGTACGCAGGGTACCGATGTGGACGTCCACCGTTCGGGTTTCGCCGAGATAGTCGGCACCCCAGATCTTTTCCAGCAGCTGATCCCGGGAATAGACCCGGCCCGGATGGCGCAGGAAAAGGTGGAGCAGTTCGAATTCCTTATAGGTCAGGTTGACCGGTTCGCCCCGGACCCGAACGATATGGGCATCGGTGATCATCTCCACATCGCCAAGCCGCAGCGGCTTGGTGTCCTGGGCAGGGGAAGTCCGGCGAAGCACGGCCTTGATGCGGGAGACCATCTCCATCATGGAAAATGGCTTGGCCAGATAATCATCCGCCCCGAGATCCAGACCCATGACTCTGTCGTATTCCGTGCCTTTGGCGGAGGCAATGATAACGGGGATCTGCTCCGTAGCGGAGGATGTGCGCAATTTTCTCAGAATTTCAATGCCGTCCATATCGGGAAGCATGATATCCAGGGTGATTAGTTGGGGCCTGCTGTGGGACAGGGCAGTAAAGAGAGAATCGCCGTCGGCGAAACCTTCCGCCTCAAAACCCGTTGCCCGGAGGGTATAGAGCATCAGCTCCCGGATGGAGCTGTCATCTTCAACACAATAGATCATAGGTTCCTCCATGATTAGGGAAAGTGATATTAACAGGAATTGACCGTACGCAAGTATTTCCCCAAATGGGAAGGCTCGATACTTGCTGCAGGAAAAACTGTGATTTGGGGTAGTCGCATATAGAACGATCATACTACAAATTCCGTTGTTTTGCTATGGCTAATTTGAAAAGAACGCCGGGAAGCTTCCGCTTCCCGGCGTTTTATAAAGCGGATCAGACCAGACGGTACTTATCAGCGTATGCGTGGTACTGCACGTCGAAGTCGGCATAAGCCTCTCTTGCGGAGCGCAGGGCCTCGTGGGTGTTCATGTTGTGATTCTGCAGATCGATGACGCAGCCTGCCAGATTGGAGCAATGGTCGCTGACGCGCTCCAGACTGGTCAGCAGGTCGGACCAGACGAAGCCGGCTTCGATGGAGCACTGGCTCTGCTGCATACGCAGAATGTGGCGGGTACGCATCTGCTCTTTCAGGCCGTCAATAACATCCTCCAGAGGTTCCACCCGGTATGCAGCTTCCAGGTCGTGATTCAGGAATGCGTGGAAGGACAGCTCAATGATCTCGTTGACGGCACAGACCAGCACATTCAGTTCTGCCTTGGCGGCACCGGAGAACTCCAGCTTCTTCTCGCTCATTTCCTGACCGGCTTCCATCAGATTCTGGCCATGATCGGCAATACGCTCGAAGTCGTTGATGGCCTTGAGCAGCATGGTGGCTTCGGAGCTGTCAGCTTCGCTGGAACGCAGCGCGCTGAGCTTGACGAGATAAGAACCGAGAATATCTTCGTAATGGTCGGTCAGATTCTCCAGTTCCCGGACCTTCTCGCCCAGTTCGGGAGTATATCCGGTCAGGCAGAGGATGCTTTCCTTCAGGGTATCAGCCGCAGCTTCGCTCATCTTGGCAGCGGTATCACGGCAGCGCTCCAGTGCAATGGAGGGAGTGGCCAGCAGACGCTCGTCCAGTTCTGCCATCTCTTCGATGGTCTTGGAATCGGGGACGATCTTGCAGGCAATCTTTTCCAGGAGTTTGCCGGAGGGCAGCAGGACGCTGGTGCACAGAATGTTGAAGGCGGTGTGACAGACGGAGATGCCCACATAGTCCGTAGGCTGATCCAGGATGGCGGGAGCAAAGATCCAGTCCACCAGAATGAAGATGACCAGACCGATGATGGTGCCAATGACGTTGAACATCATGTGGACAATGGCGGCACGGCGGGCATTCTTATTGGTGCCCACAGAGGACAGCAGGGCAGTGACGGTGGTGCCGATATTCTGACCCATGATGATGGGAATGGAAGCACCGAAGCTGATAGCACCGGTGGCAGACAGCGCCTGCAGGATACCGACGGAGGCGGAGGAGGACTGGATAATACCGGTCAGGACCATACCGGCGATGACACCCAGAATGGGGTTCTTGAACAGCAGGAACAGATTGGTGAACCAGGCTTCTTCCTTCAGGCCGGTGACAGCGCCGGACATGGTATCCATGCCGAACATCAGAACGGCAAAGCCCAGCAGGATCATGCCGATGTCCTTCTTCTTGCTGTCCTTGATAAACATATAGTAGATGATACCCACCAGAGCCAGGACGGGGGTGAAGGAAGAGGGCTTGAGCAGCTGCATAAACAGGCTGTCGCCGCTGATACCGCCCAGGGACAGGATCCAGGCGGTGACGGTGGTGCCGACATTGGCGCCCATGATGACACCGATGGCCTGGCTTAGACTCAGCAGGCCGGAGTTAACGAAGCCGACGACCATGACAGTAGTGGCGGAGGAGGACTGGATGACCGCGGTGACAGCAAGACCGGTCAGGAAGCCGGCAATGCGGCTGCCGGTTAGTTTACTCAGCAGGCTGCGCAGGCTGTTGCCGGCGGCGCGCTCCAGGCTTTCGCCCATGACATTCATGCCGAACAGGAACAGGCACAATCCGCCGATCATGGTAAGTATATCAAAAATGTCCATTTTAATTTCTGCCTTTCATTTTACAATTTGTAAGGATACTTTAAGTTTATCAGGGGATTGTCAAATCTGTTATCAGGCAAATGTAAAATCTATGTAAAGTGAAGGCAAAAAAACTCCCCGGCTGGGCCGGGGAGTTTGGAGTTATCAGTAGCTGCGCTCGTTTTCGAAGTACTTGATCATATTCACTTCGATAACCTGGTTCATCATCGGATCCACACGGACGCGCAGCAAATCGCCTTCTTCCGTTTCGTAATGCATCCAGACGAAGCAGTTGCGCTCACCGCTGGTGAAGAGCATTTCTCTGGGCTGGCCCAGCAGTTCCAGAACATCGTCGATGGTGGAGTCCTGGGTCACACCCTGGCAGTTGAAGCTGTGGAATGCGCTGTTGTCGAAACCCCAGTTGCAGTAAGCCGGGTTTTCAACGATGACACCCTTGATCATCAGATCGTCGGATTTCATGTTGGACTGACCCTCATAGTTGATGACGAAGAATTCTTCTGGCTCAACCTTGCCCGTACGGGTGTAGTATTTATAGTTGATGGGCATGGTCAGACCGGAGAGCGCTTCCTTGAAGGGGTCGGGGAGTTCGGAAATCTTGGTGCCGAACTTGATCTTCTTGCCGTCCAGTTCAAATTCGCTGTCGAAGCTGGACAGGATGCCGGTCTTGTCCTCTTCCTTTTCATCTTCCGCAGGCTCGGTGGCGGCGGGAGTGGCAGCAGCGGCAGATTCCTCTTCCTCGGTCTCCTTTTCGGGCAGGTAGGGGGTCATATCCAGATACTGGGACATGAAGATGATGGCATCGTTTTCCATGGCATTGCCGGTCAGCTCAAAGGCCAGATCTTCAGCCAGAGCACCGTAGACATTGGCGCAGTAGTAGCTGCTGATCTGACGGACCACACCCTGCTTGCACAGGATGGAGATGCTGTTGAAAGGCTGATAGTAGAACAGCTCTTCATAGCGCTCCTTCATGGAATCAATGTGGGTGGGTTCGCCGTAAGCTTCCACCAGTTCTTCTTTGGTGGTGGTACCGGTGACGAAAGGCTCCTTCTCGTTGCCGCTGCCGAAGCTGATGCCGTCCTGGTAGGTGACGGTGATAGAGTAGATCAGGCATTCGGAGATCATGCGGGGCTCATCGCTGGCATTCAGGGCGGAGAAAAATACATAGGGTTCTTCCTTTTCACCCACATCCGGCAGGTCGATCAGCACCCGAATGACACCGCTCATGTGCCAGGGCTGGATAATCTGAGTCAGGTCGCCGTAGGTATGGAAACCGACATCGATCAGATCGGACACGGGAGCTCCGGCGCAGACCGCCTTGTCATTGAGATAGAAGAACATGGTGCCGGTGGCGGCATCTTCACCGGGCAGAGCAGTTTCGGAAAGTTCCGGCTGGTAGTGCAGCTTCTGCATAAAGGCAGGCTTCTCCACAACGGGTTCGGTTTCCGCAACAATGGGTTCAGTGGGAGCCTCGGTGGGCGCTGCGGTGGGCTGCGTTTCGGCAGCGGGAGCCGCGCCGCAGGCAGACAGCAGCAGGCATACAGCCAGCGCGGTCAGAATCATGCGATAGCGTATTTTCATAGGAAATACTCCTCCGTTTGTATATCATTTGTATATTATAGCACGTCCACGCAACGGTGTCCATCGCATAGGATTGACCAAATTGCGAGATGTCCATTTGTTAATAATGCACATTTTGCCAAAAAAGAACGCTCCCTACGAAGCGTTCTTTTGGACGGATATTATTTGTAGCCCAGGTGGACACCGGGGTTATGGAGCTTAATGAGGGTCATGATCTGGATCAGCTCGTCGTTGGACTTTTCGCGTGACTGAAGATCGCACAGAGTCTGGGTCTTGCCCTGTCTGTCGATGTACTGAAGGGTGCGGTGGCTTTCGATACCGTTGCGCTTGTGGACGGTCTGCCAGATCTGGCGGATATCCTCAAAGCGAACCACCTGGCCCTTCTTTTTGCCGAAGAGATAATAACTGCCCACACGGAGCTTACCCTTTATATAGGACTGAGCGCTTTCAAAATCCGACAGCACCCGTCCCAGTTCACCTTTTTCCTCGAAGGATTTCAGCAGCTTCTTCACATCGTTGGTGCTGGAAATGCCGATCCACAGGAGCACAGCGCCGAAAACCAGATAAATCAGGGCAGGAAAACCCATTCCGGGAAGCGTCAGTGCGCTGATAACCAGCAGAAAAGTGCCGATGATGAGCCAGCCGGGGCCGGGAGCCAGGTATTTTTTCAGTTCTTTAACCTTTGCGGGATCCATAAATGATCCTCCTCTCAACAGATATAGTAACAGATTAACGGCATAAAGTGACTTTGTCAAGCATGGAAAACAGGTCACAGCTTCCGGAAAAATGCCCGGATCTCTGCTTCACCTGCCCTGACCTGGCCCTGCTGGAAATTTGCCTTGCCGCCGCCCCGGCCGCCCAGCGCCTGGGTCATGGCTTTGCCCAGCGGCCGCAGATCACCGGAGCGGGCCATCAGACAAAAGCTGTAGCCGTTTGCATCGCTGCCGGAGAATACTGCCGCAGTGCCTCCGCAGCGGTCCGCAATTCTGTCCGCAAGCTCCCGCACCAGCGCGGGTTCCAGATCGGCGGCAAAATGCACCACATCGCCGCAGTTTGCGCAGCTTTCCGCGACTCCGTCAAACAGCTGCCGCTGCAGACCGGTGACGGTATATTTCATTCTGGCCAGAACCTCGTTCATCTGGCGTGCGGCGGCGCCGGTTTCCAGGATCCTGGCGGAGAAGGCCTGAGATACCTGCCGGTTTTGATCGTACACAGCGCTCAGATGTTCCAGCGCCCGCTTGCCGCAGGCCATCTCGATGCGGACGCCCTGATGGAATTTCATCAGGGTGAACAGTTTTACAAGACCGATCTCGCCGGTATGGGATACATGTACACCGCAGCAGGCGCATTTGTCATATCCTGGAACCTCCACGATCCGCACCGGCCAGGGCAGCTCCCGCTTGGTGCGGTAGCCGACGCAGGGGAGTTCCCCGGGACTGGGATACCAGATGTGCAGCGGGAGATTCTTCCATACAGCTTCGTTGGCTTTTGCTTCGATCAGCGGCAGGGATTCGGCGGGGATCATGCCGTCAAAATCGATGGTGATCACATCCGATCCCATGTGAAAGCCGACATTGTGGTAGCCAAACATTTCGTGGACGATACCGGAGACGATGTGCTCGCCGGAGTGCTGCTGCATCAGATTGAAGCGGCGCTCATAGTCAATGCAGCCTTCCACCAGGCTGCCGGTTTCCAGAGGCCTGTCGCACAGATGGATCACATCCTCGCCCTGTTCCCGGACATCCAGCACCGCGGCATCGCCCAGTGTACCCAGGTCGCAGGCCTGACCGCCGCCCTCCGGGTAGAAAGCGGTCTCATCGAGATTTACATAATATCCGTTTTCTGCCTTCACACAATCCAGGACTCTGGCGGTGAAGCGGGCGAGATGGCAGTCTTCATAATACAGTTTCCGTGTCATAATGGTTCTCCTTTGGATGTTTTCTGTATTTTATCATGGTGCTCCCGTGCCGTCAATGCTGCCGGGTCAAACAAAAGGGGCGCACCCGACAGGTGCGCCCCTAATGGTGTATTATGCTTCTTCGGTCTGTTCCGGTTCGGAAGGTTGACTCTGGTCTGCGTTGACGTAAGCCATCAGTTCGTCGCCGGTGATGGTCTCCTTGGCCAGCAGGTACAGAGAAATCTCGTCCAGCAGTGCCCGTTTCTCGGTCAGGGTCTGCTTGGCGGCATTATAGGCCTTGTTCAGCAGACGCTGCACCGCTTCATCCACTTTGGCGGAAGTTTCCTGGGAGCAGTCCAGATAGGTCTGTCCGTCCAGATATGCATTGGAGACGCTGGCAGGGGCCATCAGGCCCAGTTCTTCGCTCATGCCGTACAGAGCGACCATATTCCGGGCCAGGGAAGTGGCGCGCTGGATGTCGTTGGAAGCGCCGGTGGTTTTGACACCAAATACCACCTGCTCCGCAGCGCGGCCGCCCAGCAGGGTCTTCAGTTCGGTCATCAGCTCCTCAGCGGTATTCAGGAACTTCTCCTCCTCGGGCATCTGCATGGTATAGCCCAGTGCACCGGAGGTGTGGGGGACGATGGTGATCTTGGAAACGGGCTGGGCGTGCTTTTCCAGGGCAGCGACCAGGGCGTGGCCGACCTCGTGATAGGCGACCAGGCGCTTCTCGGTATCAGTCAGGACGGTGTTCTTTTTCTCGGTACCGGCGATGACGGTCTCGAAAGACACCAACAGGTCTTCCTGATTGACGGCCTTGCGGCCCTTGCGGACAGCCCGGAGAGCGGCTTCGTTGACCAGGTTTGCCAGATCTGCGCCGACAGCACCGGCGGTGGCCTGCGCGATTTTCTTCAGATCCACATCCTCGCTGAGCTTGATCTTGCGGGTGTGGACCTTCAGGGTATCCAGACGGCCCTGGAGGTTGGGACGGTCCACGATGATCCGGCGGTCAAAGCGGCCGGGACGCAGCAGAGCCTTGTCCAGAATCTCGGGACGGTTGGTGGCAGCGAGGCACACGATGCCCTTGGTGGGCTCAAAGCCGTCGATCTCGTTGAGCAGCTGATTCAGAGTTTGCTCCTGTTCGGTGTTGCTGCCCATGCGGTTGTCGCGGGTGCGGCCCACAGCGTCGATTTCGTCGATAAAGATGATGCACGGAGCCACCTTGGCTGCCTGCTGGAACAGGTCCCGGACACGGCTTGCGCCCATGCCCACGAACATTTCCACAAAGTCGGAGCCAGAGATGGAGAAGAAGGGGACGTCTGCTTCGCCGGCAACGGCCTTGGCAAGCAGAGTCTTGCCGGTGCCGGGAGATCCGACCAGCAGTGCACCCTTGGGAAGCTTCGCACCGATGTCGGTGTACTTCTGGGGGTTGTGGAGGAAGTCGATAATCTCCTGCAGAGATTCCTTGGCTTCATCCTGACCGGCAACATCCTTAAATGTGACGCCGGTCTGCTTTTCCATATACATCTTGGCCTTGGACTTGCCGAAGCCGCCCATCATGCCTTCGCCGCCCATACGCTTGGTGAGCATACTCATGAAGCCGAAGATCAGCAGGCCCATGAACAGATAATACAGGATCATCATCAGGGTGGAATTATCTTCAGTGATGACTCTGTTGACGGTGGCGCCGATGGCGATCAGCTCATCGGCCAGCTCCATTTGCTGGTAGCTGCTGGGCAGGCCGGTGTAGCAGGCTTTCTGCTGGGCTGCGGGTTTCTCCGCTTCTTCCCGGGTCAGGTAGATTACCCGGTCGTATTGGATTTCCGCTTCCACGATCTCCCGCGCCTGCATCGAGGCCCGGAAATCAGTCCAGGTAGTCTGGGTATACTGGCTTTTGCTGATCATATTATAGATACTGCCGATGGCAAGAACTGCCACCACGGTGATGATCAGAATCAGCCATATATTTTTCTTCTGCTTATCGTCGGGATTTCTGGGGCCGTTATGGGGAGAATCATTGCGATTCAGATCCATGGTTTGGAATCGCCTCCTTGGTATTTTCTGTGATTTTGCCCATCATATCACATTTTTGCGCCTTCGGCAACGAAGGAATCGTATCTTTGCGGTAAATTTTCTGTGAATACCGGCGAAAACGATTTCAATATATCTCCGGGACAGAGACAGCCGACACTTGACAATTTGTTGAGATAATATATAATTGATACTTAGAATAAGATAATAATGTGTATCGGAAGAGGAAAAACGGCAGAAATTGGTTTTGCTGTTCTGGGGGAAATTGCTGATGAGATTGATCAGACACATACGTGGTAACTATAGAAAGTATATATTGGCTTTGATCGACGTGATGTTCTTCTGCGTGATCAACAGTGTGTTTTTTGCGCTATTGTCCGTCAGCGGTTTCAGTGCCATTGCGGGCGATGTGGCGGTTTGCGTGCGCGATTCCGCCATTTTGCTGGCTTGCATGATTGCTTCCAGAGTCGCGTTCAGCGTATACAGAACGGTCTGGAGATATACCAGCTCCCGGGCCTATTTTAATCTGGTGGTCTCGGATCTGATCGGCGCTCTTGCTGCAATCGCGTTGACGCTGATCCTGGGTTCCCGTCATGCGCCCTGGCAGATGGTTGTGGTCTCCACGCTGACTGCACAGGCATCTTCCGTTGCGAGACTGACCTATCGGCAGTGGTATAAAAAGAAGAATGATCCCCATATCGAGCGTGCCCGGAAGAACACCGCCATTGTCGGCGCGGGCCAGCTGGGCATTTATCTGGCAAATGACCTGAGAACCAACGCAAACTCCCGGTTCAATCCCATGTTTTTCATCGACCTGGATCAGGAGAAGATCGGCAAGACCGTGGCCGGCCTGAACGTATACAGTGGCGATGAGGCAAGATTCTATGTGGAAAAGTATTCCATTACAGATGTGGTCATCGCTATTTCCGATCCCAACAGCGAACGTATCTCTTATTTGTACCATTTCTACCGTGATCTGGGCTGCAGCGTGAAAATCTTTGATTCTCTGGTCCATGAACATGGCAACGAGGGAAAAGTCTCGGGCGGTATCCGCGATTTCAGTATCGAAGACCTGTTGTTCCGCAAACCGCTGAAGATCAATGATCAGAGCGTTCTGGATTATTATTCCGGCAAGACCGTCATGGTCACTGGCGGCGGCGGATCCATCGGCAGCGAGCTGTGCCGGCAGATCGCCAGGTGCTGCCCCCGGAAGCTGATCGTCCTGGATAACTATGAAAACAATGCCTATGAGATCCAGCAGGAACTGCTGAGGACCTATGGCGACGATCTGAATCTGGAGGTTCAGATTGCGTCCGTTCAGGATGTGGAGCATCTGGAGTGCATCTTCAGAACGCATCAGCCGGAGATCGTGTTCCATGCTGCGGCTCACAAGCATGTTCCTCTGATGGAGAACAGCGGCTATGAGGCGGTGAAGAACAACGTCCTCGGTACCTATTATACCGCCAACATGGCGGAGAAATACGGCGCCCAGAAGTTTATCCTGATTTCCACGGACAAGGCGGTTAATCCCACCAATGTCATGGGTGCCACCAAGCGTGTGTGTGAAATGATCATCCAGAGCCGCCGTGACAGTGATACCAGCTTTGCTGCGGTGCGCTTCGGCAATGTTCTGGGTTCCAACGGTTCCGTGATTCCGCTGTTCAAAAAGCAGATCGCAGCCGGCGGTCCGGTGACGATTACTGACAAGCGCATCATCCGCTACTTTATGACCATTCAGGAAGCCAGCCAGCTGGTGATCCAGGCAGGCGCCATGGCCAAGCGGGGAGAGCTCTTCGCGCTGGATATGGGCAAACCCGTGAAGATTTACGATTTGGCAGTGAATATGATCAAGCTGTCCGGTCTGGAGCCTGAGGTGGATATTCCCATCGTGGAGATCGGCCTGCGGCCCGGCGAAAAGCTCTACGAGGAGCTTCTGATCCGGACGGAAGAGCTGGACAAGACCGAAAACGATATGATCTTCATCGAGCGCGACGCAGCACTGTCCCGGGAAGAAGTGGAGGATAAGATCAGCTATCTGAAAAAGGCTTCCGAAGACTGGGATGACGGAAACGCGCCCGATGCCAGAAAGATCCTTCGCGCTGTGGTTCCCACATTCTGTGATCCCTGCGAGCTGAATGAAAATGCGGAGGAAGCGGAAGAAATGCAGGTTGCGATGTAAGAGGTTAAACAATGAAGGCAAAAACTGTATTTAAGGTAATTCTTCTGATCGTCCTTCTGATCCTGCTGGCGATCATGTCGGTGGCGGCATACATCACCTCCAAGCTGGATTTGATCCAGTATGCGGATGAGATCGACAACAGTGTATATCAGTCCACCATCCCGATTTCGGAAGATGACGAAGAGGCTGTCAGCGATATCGACATTGCGGGTCTGGAACAGGTTGAAACGCTTCCTGTGATCCCGGAAGGCGAGATCGAGGAAGAGGACGATGTGTTCAATATCCTGATTTTGGGTACGGATGAACGGACGAAGGAATTTAATGTCAATGCCCGCAGCGATGCGATGATCCTGATGTCTATCGACAAGAAGGACAATTCCGTGAAGCTGGTCAGCCTGGAGCGCGGCATGGGTGTGCCGATCCTGGACGGTCAGTATAAGGGGTATTACGACATTCTGACCCATATTTTCCGCTACGGCGGCGCGGACCTGGTGGTCCGGACGGTCCGGGAAGTTCTGAAGGTGGATGTTGACCACTATGTCCGGTTCAATTTCACGGCGGTGAAGGAGATCGTGGATCTGGTCGGCGGTATCGATGTGGAACTGACGGCCAACGAGGCCTGGGCTCTGAATGAGGTCATTTCCATGACGCATACCACTGATGACCAGAAAAAACTGACGGAGGGAATGAACCATCTGGACGGCGGTGTGACGCTCTCCTTCGCCCGGCTCAGGTCCATCGACAGCGACTGGCGCCGGATTGAGCGTCAGCGTAAGGTGATCATCGCCATGGTGGATGCGCTGAAGGGTTCCAACATCACCGAGCTGAACAATCTGGCCAATGAAGCGCTTCCGATGGTCCAGACCAATCTGACCAAGCTGGAGATCGCGGAGCTGATGCTGTATGCGCCAAATCTGCTGAGTGCCAGCTTTGACCAGATGACGATTCCCCAGCAGGGCACCTACGGCGGCGCCACCGGTCTGAACGGCCAGGGTATGTTCGCTCCGGATTATGAGCTTAACAGCCAGATCCTCCATGAATTCCTGTACGGAGAAGAATAAATAAACCATCCGATCCCCCCTGCACGAAATGTGCAGGGGGGATTTTTGTTGCGGCACGCTATTGAATCCAACCGGCCACCATGGTATAATCAGGCTGAATATAATGCGTTGTTATGTCCTTCGGAAGAGGAAGAACAGTATGAGGTGGACGACTATGTATAAGAATTTCATCAAGCGGCTGATCGATATCGTGCTGTCTTTTCTTGGCCTGGTGGTGCTGGCTGTGCCGATGCTGGTATTCGCGCTTGCGGTCAAGCTGGATTCGAAAGGCCCCGTGCTGTTCTGGCAGAAGCGGGTGGGCATTCACAAGAAAACGTTCATGATGCCGAAATTCCGCACCATGTACACAGAAACGCCCGCCGAGATGCCGACCCACCTGCTGTCGGATCCCCAGCGGTGGATCACGCCTGTGGGAAGGCTCTACCGGAAGATGTCCATCGATGAGCTTCCGCAGCTGTGGTGCATCTTTACGGGGAAAATGAGCATCATCGGTCCCCGGCCGGCTCTGTGGAATCAGTTCGATCTGATCACAGAACGTGACAGATACGGTGCCAACGACGTCCGTCCGGGACTTACCGGCTGGGCACAGATCAACGGCCGTGATGAGCTGGAGATCGCGGCGAAGGCGAAACTGGACGGCGAATATGTGGAAAGGATGAGCTTCCTGTTTGACTGCAGGTGCTTTTTCGGAACAATCCGGGCTGTGCTGCGCCACGATGGCGTGGTGGAAGGCGGCACCGGCACGATCAACGGAAGCGGGGAGGACGAAGCGAAATGAAGAAAGTTCTGTTTGTTGCGACGGTTGTCCGGCTCCATATTAATATGTTCCACAAACCCTTCCTGCGCTGGTTTCACGAGCAGGGCTGGCAGGTGGATGTGGCAGCGAGCAATGATTACGAGGACAAGAGCGAGTGCGTGATTCCGTGCTGTGATCATTTCTATTGTATGCCCTTCGAACGCAGTCCCATCCGCAAAGGCAATCTGCTTGCCTACAGACAGCTGAAGAAACTGCTGGATACGGAGCATTACGATCTGATCCATTGCCATACCCCTATGGGCAGTGTGATTGCCCGCCTGGCTGCGGGTTCTGCCCGCAACCGGGGAACGAAGGTGATCTATACGGCCCATGGCTTCCATTTCTTCGACGGAGCGCCTCTGGTCAACTGGCTGGTATACTATCCCATTGAGCGGATCCTGGCCCGGCGGACGGATCTGCTTCTGACCATGAATGGGGAGGACTATGCCCGCGCGAAGACATTTCCGGCGAAGGAAGTTCGGAAGGTGGATGGTGTGGGCCTGGACCTGAGCCGGTTTGTTCCGGCAACACCGGAGCAGAAGCGGGAAGTCCGGCAGATGCTGGGCCTGGGGGAGAATGATTTCTTCGCCATTTCCGTGGCACAGCTGATCAAAAGGAAGAATCATATTGTATTGCTCAACGCGGTATCCCGGCTGCGGGATCCTGCGTTCCACCTGTTCATCTGCGGCGACGGCGTCCAGGAGCAGGAGTTGCGGCAGGCTGCAGCAGCCCTGGGTGTTGAGAAACAGGTGCATTTTCTGGGCTTCCGGAAGGATGTACACCGGCTTTGCAGCGCGGCGGATCTGTTCCTGTTCGCATCCGTTCAGGAGGGACTGCCCGTGGCGGTGATGGAGGCGATGGCCTGCGGACTGCCCATTGTGGCGTCCGATATCAGAGGAAATTCGGACCTGATCGAACCCGGAAAAGGCGGCTGGCTGGTGCAGCCCGACGATGTGGATGGCTTTGCGGCGGCGATCCGGGGGATCATGGCAGACCGTGCCGGTCTCGAACGGATGCGCGCACATAATCTGGAAAAGGTTCAGCGGTATGGTATAGAAGCGGTAACGGCCCAAATGGCGCGAATTTACCAAAAAATGGCCGAGTGAAAGTAGAAAAACACAAGGATTCTCGGCGAAACTGATATTGACATTCCTGCGTGTTGGGAGTAAAATGTAGAGTACAAGATTATGATTATGCCTGCCAGAAGCTTTTTGCGGTAAGCGGGATGACTTCCGGCGTGGCAGATCAGGCGGATATCGCAGCAGAAAGAAGGTGAGCGCAGGCAGATGCTTGAGTTCCTGAACAAATATGCAATGTATCTTTTTGTCCTGGCGGGACTTCTGCTGGGTATTCCTGCGGTCTGGAAGCAGCGGGACAGTGCCGGTGTTCCTTCCCGGAGCGTTGTGCTGCTGTGTGTCTTGTATTCCGTGTGCAGTGTGATCTCGGCGATGCTCTTTGCGCAGATCGAGTCGTTCCTTTCCAGCGGAACGGCGGGGGGCCGCGGCGCGATCTCGACATATGGCATCTACTTCATAGGTTCGGCGATGATGCTGATCTTCAGCAAAATCCTGCGGCTGCCTGTGACCGGTGTGATGGATCTGTATGCGCTTTACGCGATGCCGTCATTCTTCATGCTGCGCCTGAACTGCCTGCGGGCAGGCTGCTGCTATGGTTTGCCGATGTTCAACACGGGACTGTGCTGGCCGACCCGTGAGACGGAACTGATCTTCTATGTGGTCATGTTCGTTATTCTCTGGCGGCTTCTGCGTAAAAATGAGATTCCGGGACAGTTGTTCCCTCTGCTGATGGCAAGCTATGGTATTTTCCGCTTTGTCAACCAGTGGTTCCGCGACACGGGAACGCCGGGATTCCATATGTCCCATGGCTGGTCGCTGCTGTGTGCGCTGATCGGTCTGAGCCTGTATTTTGAGCTGCGGGCTCATAAAGTCAAACAGTCTTCTTCCGGCCAAACCAGGAAGAAACGCTGATATATTGTTTTTCCTATGTAAATTCTAACGTTTGTTATGGAGGTATAAAAATGAATTGGAAAAGCTACGCAAAACGTCTTGTGTCGCTGGTTCTGTGCCTCATGATGGTCGTGGGTATGGTGCCCATGAACGTCTTTGCTGCAGAGGCCACCGAAGAGACGGCTGCGCCTGCACCCGTTGAGGCAGCGGCTGCATCTTCTGATATTTCCCAGGCTTTCCAGGCTTCCGGAGATATCACATCGACACTGAACCAGGGTGACGCTGCCATTGACGGCGGCGAAGCGGGCGTACCGGATGTGTACTCCGTCCCTGATGCTCAGGCAAATGAGGAGGACGGCACTGTCACCATCCCTGCCTATGATGTTGTCTACAACTCCAATGTCTATCAGCTGGCAAATACCGTTACTTCCGGTGATTACCTGGTCGTCAGCACCAACGCTGCCGGCAACGGCATCGCCCTGATGAAGAGCGGCACCAGCCTGACTGCATATGCTGTTGTTGTTGAGAACGACAAGAACGGCGTCCCCACCATTAAGGTGGAAGACTCCACCAATGTCAAGTGGACTGTCACCGCTTCCGACAGCACTATGACTCTGGTCAACGGCGGCAACTATCTGGGCTGCACTGTTAGTACTAACAACGCAAGTCTGGCCATGATCAGTGATTCCAACAACCAATACATCAACTGGAGTTATGGAAACGACCAGCTGACCATGCCTTATGAAACCAGTGGCGGCTGTGGTGGTACCAATAACACAGGTTACCTGACTGCCAGCAGCACTTCCTGGTCCATCGGCACCTCTGCAAGTAAGGTCTACTTCTATTCCAAGGTCGATTCCGCAACGGTCACCAGACCCGCTGTGACCTACGGTATTACTGTGTCCGCATCTGACGACACGATGGAAAGCATTGACGCAGGCTTTGTCACCCAGAATCAGACCGAGCAGCTGACCAAGGCTTTCTGGACCACTCCCACCGGTAATGAGGGTACTTTGACCGGCGGTACTTATGCATGGACTTCTTCCGATGAGTCTGTTGCCACCGTCGAAGCCAATGGCCTGGTTACCTATACCGGCGTCGCAGGTTCTGCCACCATCCGTGTGACCTATACGCAGGATGGCTATGCAATCTGGGACGAGATCACCATTACCACCTCCGCTCCCCACTACGATCTGAACATTGTCGATCCCGAGGACAGCGAGAAGGTGCTCAGCGATACCACTATCCCCGTCAAGGGGCAGACTGCCATCGATGCAGGTCTGCAGCTGGCTGCGCTGGTTTCCTATGAAACCGAAAATCGCTCCGAGACCGTGGAGGATCCTGCCATTACCTGGTCTGTTTCCAATGGCGAGATTGCTTCCATCAGCGAGACCGGTAAACTGACCTTCACCGGTGTTGAGGGTGTCATCACCGTCACCGCCACCTATACCGATCCCAACCACGGCGAGCATACCAGCACCGTTAACATCTCTGTTTCCCAGAGTACCTATTATACCCCCAACGACGGCACCACCGACTTCCCCGAGTACCCCAACCAGGGCGCTGTCCGTATCGACAAGAACGCTCAGGCAGTCGGCAACTTCAGCGACACCGGTATCGCACAGGTGGAGCTGTCCATGACCGGTGTTCCCTACACCGCCGGCAGTGAGGTTGACGTTGTCATTATGGTTGATATGTCCGGTTCTATGGATGAGAACAAGGGCGGTACCCATGATGATCGCGTTCAGCCTGCTAAGGATGCTGTTATCAGCGCCCTGACAGAACTTGTGATTAACGAAGATGGCACATTCAATGATAACCGTGTTGCAGTCTATACCTTTGCCGGATCTCTGAACCCTAATGGTAATGGTTCCCATGGCTTGGAGGCATTTACTCAGGCTACCTATGACGCCATGACCAATAGAATTGACGATGGTGACAGTAGTAATGGTACAATTCAGAAATGGCAAGCAAACGGCGGCACGAACTATACTGCCGCTCTGAAGCAGTGCCATGACGTTCTCGCAAGTGCTGCTGCTGAAGAAGGTTATGACCGTGAGCAGTTTGTGATTTTCGTTACTGACGGTGAGCCTACTTCCGGCTTTACCTATATCAATGGCAACGGAACCACGAATTATTCTAACTATGGTTCTGCACTGTCCGACAATAAGCTGAAGGAACTTGCCGGGTATACCGAGTACTATTCCAATGAGATGAAAAAGTCCGGTGTTGAGGTCTACTCCATTGGTATTCAGATGGATGAAACTGCCAACGAAGGTACTATTTTGAAGAAGATCGGCGGTCTGGAACAGCTGGATGAGAATGGCAATGAAGTCAATGTAAATGCCACCAACTCCGCTTACAGCAAATACGCACAGTTCGTTAAGGATGATGTTTCCGAACTGTCTACTATCTTTGCAAGTATTGTCAAGGAAATCAAGCAGGCCGCTACCAACGTCACCGTCACCGACCTGGTTGACGAGCACTACAGCCTGATTCTGGAACTGCCCCATGGTGTCAGTGTGGATCAGGAGTTCTATATCGAAGTAGTTGAATACGAACTGGATGCGAACAAGAACCGTATCGAGCCTGCTACCAGCCTGGAAAAGGTTGTCCTGGCCGATACTGACAAGGTGAGCGTCGATGCTGAAGGAAATGTTACTGCAATTGCTGCAGATACCTTTACCTATGATGCAGCCACCAGAACTCTGATGTGGAAGGCAGACAAGCTCTCCAACACCGAGCTGGCCATTCGCTACTTCGTCTATCTGGACAAGTCCGCCGGCTATGAAGGCGACGACCAGATCGCTGCAGGCACCTATCCCACCAACAAGGAAGCAAAGATCGAGTACACCAACCATCTGGACCACCAGTGCCAGAAGTACTTCCCCGTACCTCAGCTGACCTGGAATGGTGCTCAGGTTTCCTACACCTTCTATCTGGTTAACGCCGCCGGTCAGCCTGTTAACCGCGCCGGCCGTGTGGTTCCCTTCGCTGAGGCTGTTTACGTCACTGACGTTTACACCGACTCCATCACCTGGGATACCTTCGAGGGCGACCTGTTCAGCGCGAAGAAGATCGCAAGTGAACTGCTGCCCGATATCTACTCCCTGTATGACGAGAACACCACCTACACCATCAATGTTTACGAGGATGCCGACGGTGTTGATAAGGGCAACAGCTTTACCATCGTTGCCGGCAACAACACCACCATGGTCTTCAACACCAAGGCCGGCACCAAGTATTCTTCTCCTGGCACCTACACCGCAGCTGGTGTCTACACCGGCTTCGACTTCGCAAACACCACCGTTGCCTTCGCAGTTATCTGGAATGCAACATTGAACCCTGACACCGTCATCATCGACTACGGCCTGCCCGTTGATATCGATGTGACCACCAACGATACCCTGCAGGGTACCGTCCTGGGTATCACCGCAGAGAAGCCCGGCATCATCGCTGATACCGGTACCTCCAACACCCGTATGACCTCCGGCACCACCGCTGAGGGTAAGTACGGCAATGCAGAGCTGAACGGCACCATCGTTCGCTACACTCCCGGTACTACCGGTATGGGCGAGCCCGACGCCGTCTACTACGAGTCTCAGGTGGACTACTACAACAACAACGGTGTCAAGCAGACCGTTTACATGTACTCCACCGTTACCGTCATCCCCGCTACCACTGTCTACTATGAGGACACCTTCCTGACTCTGGAAGGCAACTGGACTCAGATGGGCGAGGTCGTGGATGATGCAACTCAGGCCCAGGACCGTCCCGGCGAGAACAAGATCGCTGCGGATCTGGATGCTGACAACAACTACGGCTTTGACGCATCCTACGAAAGCATGTCCCTGTACTCTCTGGGCAGCGCCAAGAAGGCCAGCGTCAATAAGGACACCTTTGCAACCGCAGCCTTTACCTTCTACGGCACCGGCTTTGATGTCATCGGCCTGACCAGCAATCAGACCGGTATGCTCGTTATCAAGGTTACTGCAGCTGAAGATATCAAGGCAGCCGACGGTTCCGTCCTCTACACAAAGGGCGCGGTCGTTGCAACCAAGCTGGTTGATACCTACTATGGCTACACCCAGAATGCTTCCGGCGAATGGGATAAGCAAGCAAACAATCCCAATGCCCTGTATCAGGTACCTGTTATGAAGATTGATGATCTGGACTACGGTAAGTACGATGTCCTGATCACCGCCAGCTACAACGCTACCTTCGACCACACCACCGGCACCACCGTCGATAATGGCGATGGCACCACCAGCACGGTTAAGGACGGCTATGATCTGTATCTGGATGCCATCCGCGTCTACAACCCCACCGGCAACCAGAATGAGACCGCAAACAATGCTTATGTGAAGGACAACGAAGGTTGGCCCGTCATCACCGAGCTGCGCGACAATGTCATTGCTGCTGCAAAGGTGAACAAAGAAAGACTGAACGGCACCGTCTTCATCGACTGCAACGACGGCACCTATGAAATGGCTGATTACGTCAGCTACGGCCCCAACAACGAGTTGTATCTGGCTGCCGGACAGGCGATCACCTTCAATGTTACTGCCAGCGATCTGATCGCAGATGTCCAGCTGGGCGTCAAGGTCGGCAACGGCGGCAGTGTGACCTACAAGATTAACAACGATGAGTACACTGTCGATACCACTACCGATATGTACTACAGCATCAAGGACTATATCTCCGGCACCATCACCATTCGGAATGTCAGCGGCGGCATCCTGTCTCTGACCACCATCAAGGTCACCTACAAGCAGGATCCCGGCAGCACCGCAAGCGCAGCAAACCTGCTGTGGATCGACGAGGAAACCGCTTCCGAATCCGTCCGCAGCCTGGCAAGAGGCAACTTCGTGCCCAGCGTTCCTGAGGTTACCGTTCCCGAGGAGACTATCCCCGAGACCAGCGTGCCCGAGGTAGAGGAGACTGTTCCCGAGACCACTGTCCCTGAAAACGACAAGACCCAGCCCAGCAGCCACTACGAGAAGATCGTGTCCAAGATCACCAACGCGCTGAACAATCTGTTTGGCAAGTTATTTCGCTGAGAGGAGGAACGAAACATGAAAAAGACATATACAAAGCCCGAAATCATGTTCGAGAGCTTCACTCTGAGCACCAACATCGCTGCTGACTGTGAAGTGAAAACCTGGCAGCCCACCAATAACGACTGCGGTCTCAGCTTCACCGGTATCGGCAATGTTTTCCTGACCGGTATGAACGGCTGCAGCGATATGCAGGTCAGCGACGGTGCAGGCGACGGCTATATCGGCAAAGGCAATGATGCAATCTGCTATCATGTCCCCTTCGGTGAAAACCTCTTCAACTCCTGATCCATAAGTCCAACTACAGAAGGCCGCATCATTCGTGGTGCGGCCTTCATTCAAATCCGAGGTTATTCCTATGAGCGGAAAGTATTTATCCAAAGAAAAAAGCAAGAAACGCCCCAAAGGCGGAATGGGAAAGGTCATTGCGCTGATCTTGGCGCTGGCGGTACTGTGTGCGGCTGTGATCTTTCTGATCGTATATGATCCCCAGCAGCCTGCCGGACAGCCTGACGGAGAACAGATCAATCCAGAGCAGTCCGAACAGCAGGAAAATGAAAACGTGGCTGAGACCCAGGCGGTCGTTCAGCAGACTCCCGCACAGGAGCAGAATTTCGAACTGGACCGGGGCCTTCAGATCACAAAGGTCGGCAGCTACACCGGCGCCTATATGGAAGATGGTTCTGATGAAGTGGTCAGTGATATTCTGATGATCATGGTGACCAACAGTGGTGAAGAATACATCCAGTATGCCGAGATCGAACTGAGCGGTGAAAACGGTACCGCTATTTTCAGCTTCTCGACGCTGTATCCCGGAGAGACCATGGTCGTTCTGGAAAAGAACCGACTCGCCTGCGCTGATGAAGTCCGTTATACCACCGCAACACTGACTCAGATGGCAGCCTTCAGTGAAACCCCCTCGCTCTGCGAAGAACAGCTGAAGATCCAGCTGCTGGACGGTGCGATCAACGTGACCAATATCTCCGGTAATGACATTACCAATGAAATCATCATCTATTATAAAAACTGCACTGACGGCCTGTACTACGGCGGAATTACCTATCGCATCCGCATTGCGGAGGGCCTGAAGGCGGATGAAACCAGGCAGATGCTGGCAGAGCATTTCTCCGGGGACGGCAGTAAGATCATGTTCGTCACCTGCGGCTGACCAAATGGAAAAATTCTATCGTTTTGCCGGCATTGAGCTGTCGGTCGAGATCCCGGACGATCAGATGTTTACGGATGCCAGGGATCTTACCCCCTTTGAAGTGAATTCCGTATCTGATCCCCATCGCTTTCGGTTCGAACTGGTGGAGCAATTGCAGGCACCGAAAGGCAGCTGCGTTGCAGCGCCCCCGGGCGTTCGGATCTATGAAGAAGAGACGTGGACTGTCCGCTACAGCGGCAGTGTTCAGGATTCCTGGGAACCAGCCTACATGCGTTCTGCCCACAGGGGGAAGGATCACATCGTTCAGGTGAAGGCATCCCAGTATTCCGGCCGCATAGGAGCACATGTGGTGCTGGGCAGTCTTGCCGCTGAGCATATGATTGCCGGGGCCGGAGGCTTTGTATTTCATTCTTCGTATATTGAATGGAATGAAAGGGGCATCCTGTTTACAGCACCCTCCGGTACGGGAAAGTCTACCCAGGCTGAGCTTTGGCGCAGGCTCCGCGGCGCCCGCATCATCAACGGCGACCGCTCTGCGGTCCGCTTTGAGAACGGTGCTGCGGTTGCGGATGGGATTCCATTCTCCGGAAGCTCCCAGGACTGTATTAACCGCACATTGCCGCTGGCGGCTGTGGTCTATCTCAGCCAGGCACCGGAGACGACGATTCGAAAGCTGCGCGGTTACGAGGCATTCTTCCGAATCTGGGAGGGATGCAGTGTGAATACCTGGGACGCAGAGGATATGCGTCTGGTATCAGAGACGGTCAAAAAGGTGTCGGAGACGGTGCCTGTGTATCATCTGGCCTGCACACCGGATGAAACTGCGGTGCAAGCGTTGGAGCATGTTCTCAGAGAGTAGGTTGATATCATGAATAAGACAAGCACAGAACCTTATATTTCCACTTATCTGCATCAAAAAGGTAGACGGTTGGGTATTCCCGTTGCAGGCAATTTCGAACTGACGGCACGGTGCAACTTCAACTGTCCCATGTGCTATGTCCATATGAGCGAGGAGCAGGTCCGCGCTTCCGGAAAGGAACTGAGTGCCCGGCAGTGGCTGACCCTTGCCCGGGAGGCAAGGGATAAGGGGATGATCTTTGTCCTGCTGACGGGCGGCGAACCGCTGGTGCGGAAGGACTTCTTTGAGATCTACCGGGGAATGAAGGAAATGGGACTGCTGATTTCCATCAATACCAACGGCTCCATGCTGCGCGGTCAGGTTCTGGAGGAGTTTTTGAAGGATCCTCCGTTCCGGTTCAACATTTCCCTCTACGGCGGCTGCAATGAAACCTATCAGAAGATGTGCGGCATTCCTGCCTATGACCGGGTGAAGGAAAACATCCGGACGCTGCGCAGCGCGGGTGTGGAAGTGAGTCTGAATCTGTCCATCACGCCCTATAATTTTCAGGATTTGGAGCGTATTTACGCAGATGCTTTGGAACTGGGCGTGAATGTGAAGGCATCTTCCTATATGTACCCTTCTGTACGGGTCAATGGGGAGCAGTTCGGCTGCGGCAATCGCCTGTCTGCCCGGGAGGCAGCCCGCTACAGCGTGGCATGGGATGAACTGCGCTTTACGGATGAGGAGTTCACGCTGCGTGCAGAGAATATGCTCAAAAAGGTAGCCGATGTGCGGGAAGGCTGCCCGGTGGAACCGGGCGAGGGTGTGACCTGCCGCGCCGGCAGCACCAGCTTCTGGGTCACCTGGGACGGCAAGATGATGCCTTGCGGCATGATGACCAAGCCTGTGGTCTATCCGGCGGAAGTGGGTTTCTCAGCTGCCTGGGAGGAACTGAAGACCGAAACCCGGAAGATCCGGATGCCCACCGGATGTGCCAACTGTGAAAACAAGGAGATCTGCGCGGTCTGCGCAGCTGTGTGCTTCACGGAAACCGGACGATTTGACGGTGTTCCCGCCTATGTCTGCGAAAAGACCCGGGAGCAGCTGCGGATCACCCAGGAAGTCTGCGCGGAAAGGAACAAGAAATGACTATCAAGAAAGAACTGATCAAGCGGGAGATCGCGGGGGACACCATTCTGGTGCCCGTGGGAAAGACCGTATACGATTCCAACGGCCTGTTTGTAATGAACGAACTTGCGGCCTTCATCTGGGATATGCTGCCCCGGGTGGAAAATGAGCAGCAGATCTGCGAAGCGGTTGTGAAGGAATACGACGTGTCGGAGGAGGAAGCCAGCCGGGACATCGCTGAGTTCCTTGGCAAGCTGCGGAAATTGGATATCATTTGATAAAAATACCCCCGTGATGTTTCATCACGGGGGTTAAATCATTCTATGATTCCGTATTCTTTCAGAAGAGCAATGCGCTGATTGCCGATTCTGAGCGCGTCTGAGGCGCTGCCGGACTGATCCCGGGCGGATTCGAAGCAGTATTTGCCGATCCGGTCCAGCCAGGCGGCCGGGAGCAGATAGGGTCTGCTTTTCAAATACGGATATTTGTGCTCGAGATTTTTTGCGGGAGGGAACAGGGAAAGCAGAAGAGAATTTCCGGCTTTTCGTCCCTGCTTTTGGGAGACCACCGCTTCCAGGGTAATGTTGCTGCTGTGTCTGCGGCTCAGGTTGGCATTGCCGTAAACGCCGCCGGAAAGCAGATCTTCCAGCATGGGGTTCTCATCGACTGGGATATCCCGCCAACTGGGAGGGTAACAGGCTTTCTGCGGATCGAAAACAAGATGATTACTGCCGATTTTGAATATGGCAGCGGCAAAGCGGTCGGCACGGATGGCTCTGCACCGCAGGAGAATCGCATCCCAATCGATATTCTGACCGCATGTGTTGGCAAACATGATGATATCGCAGACCTGCCGGATACCGAAACCGCTGTGAAGGAAATGCTTAAACGCATGACAGATCAGATAGAACAGGTGATCGGTGCAGCCCATGGTCCAGACAGGAACACCCTGGATGGTTACAGATGCGGACTGCCTGAAAACATCCGGGAAGAATCGGTTCAGATCGCCGTAGGCTTCCGATTCCGGAGGGAACAGATGGCGGTGCAGTTCGATATAGAGCTGGCTGTTATCCATCCGGTAAGGAATCTCGTAGACCTGACAGAACTGCTCCGGTAGCACCGCCGTCTCCATGCCGAAAGCACAAAGCTGCTGGTGGCAGGAAAAAGTCAGTTCCGGCGGGATCAGCAGGTCCTCGTCGCTGGAGACCCGGTGATCGGGGTGAGGATAGAGGCTGCGGCAGATGATTCCCTTGACCACCAGCGGACGGATGCCGGTATCAAGGAATTTACGGTAGAGATCCAGAAATTCACAGGTCTTCTGGGTCTGTACAAAGACCTGCTGGCGCACCTGCCGGCGGATAACAGGAAGCCAGGGTGCACTTTGAAGCTCAGGCAGACCATGAACAGCTTCGAAAATCAACGGCAGGATGTGATGGCTCTGGGACAGTTTCATCAGCTGGGCCCAATCTTCGGAGCTCAGGTCTGCGGCAGTCTGCAGCTGTTCGCCTTTCAGGGCGCAGCGCAGGATATGAAGAAAGTGCCTGTTCAATCGGTCCAAAATGTGACACCTCCGGTGCGGCTGTTCGCCGGGATGGTTTCATGTTTTTACTATAACACAAATTGAAAAACCTTTCAATACGGCAGCAGGCGCAGCCGAATGATTTCCATCATCAAGTATGTCCCGGCAGCGCATTGACAAGCACCGGGGAATGTGTTATCCTTATAAAGGACTTTTATTGGTTCATGCGTTTTTTGCCGGAAAGCATTGCATAACCGGCAGGAAAACGGTTTCGATTTTTTAGAATTGTGAGAGTTCTGTTATGGGATCATTCCGGACAACGGTCAGACAATTCCATAAAGAAAACGCGGATCAGGTGAAGCGGGAACTGAACTGGATTTGGCACCGGATCCTGGAATACCGCCGGATGATCGTGATCGTGGGCCTGTTGGGGCTTTGCGGCACGGTGATGTCGCTGGTGTCCAGCGTGGCATCCAAGTATCTGATCGACGCGGTGACGGGTCACGGCGCGGACATCATCGGCCGGGCAGCGGCCATCATGGCCGGCATGATGCTCGGAAGCCTGGTGCTTCAGGCGGTTTCTTCCCGGGTCAGCGCATCCATCCATGTCCGGGTGCGAAACCGGATGCAGCGCACCACCTACGGTAAGATCCTCCGGGCAGCATGGGAAGCGCTGGAGCCGTACCGCAGCGGTGATCTGCTGAACCGGCTCAATTCCGATATCAATACGGCCGCAGATGGTGTGATCAGTTTCCTGCCCAGTCTGCTGACTTCCAGTGTGAAATTCCTGGGTGCCTTCTGCATCATGCTGTACTATGATCCTGTGATGGCGCTGATCGCGCTGGTTGGTGCTCCGGTAACGCTGCTGCTGTCGAGAGTACTGATGCGCAAGCTGCGCCAGCATAACCTGACTATGAAGGAACTGACCGGTGAGGTCATGTCCTTTCAGGAGGATTCTTTCCGGAATCTGACCAGCATCAAAGCGTTCTCTGTAACAGACCGCTATGAAGACGAAATGCGCAAGCTCCAGGGAGAATATGCCGACGCATATCTTTCCTTCAATTCCTTCCAGATCGGAATGTCCTCGCTGCTGTCTCTGGTGAGTATGCTGGTGACGGCTGCCTGCTTCGGCTGGGGCGTTTACCGCCTGTGGACCGGAGCAATCACCTATGGCTCCATGACCATGTTCCTGCAGCTGGCGACGACCCTGCGGGGGGCCTTTTCCGCGCTGGTATCGCTGGTGCAGCAGGCCATCTCCATCACCACCTCTGCCGGCCGCATTATGGGCGTTGAGGAACTGCCCGAGGAAAAGGGCGCGATTCCCGAGGGATTCGACGGGGAGGATGTGCTTCAGATCGCTTTGGAGCAGGTATCCTTCCAGTATCAAAATGGCGACATGGTGCTTCATACATTTGATTTCACGGCCCGTCCGGGAGATCAGATCGCCATCATCGGGCCTTCCGGTGAGGGTAAGACCACCCTGCTGCGGCTGCTGCTGGGATTGGTGGAGCCCTGCGAGGGCAGTGCGGAACTGATCGGCGGAACCGGAAAGCGCTACCAGCTTTGTGCCGGAACCCGGGGAGTATTTGCATATGTTCCCCAGGGAAACAGTGTGTTTTCCGGTACCATTGCCCAGAATCTGCGGATCGTTGCTCCGGAAGCAACGGAGCAGGAAATGGAGCAGGCGCTGAAAACAGCCTGCGCCTGGGAGTTTGTCAGGCAGTTTCCGGACGGACTGGACCATCCTCTGGGTGCCGGCGGACGGGGGATTTCCGAAGGACAGGCGCAGCGTCTGGCCATTGCCCGGGCACTGCTGCGCAGAGCGCCGATTTTGCTGCTGGATGAAGCGACCTCCGGCCTGGATGCCGCAACAGAGCGGCGTCTGATGGAGAATCTGCGCGAAAGCGGCATGGTGCGTACCTGTATTCTGGTGACCCATCGCCCCGGCAGTGCGGAATTCTGCAATCGTACTTATGAGATCCATCATGGTCGTGTAACTGAGGTGGATTATGGAGCATAGAGTGCGGGTTCTGGAGCCGGAAGAACTGATGGCGCAGCTGCCCCGGCTCCTGGAAGAAACTGAAAGTGTTCCGCTGGTCATCAGCGGAAACAGCATGTCCCCGTTCCTGGTTCACGGACGGGACACAGTGTTTCTTTCGAAGGTGACGCAGCCGCTGAAGCGTGGGGATATGATTCTCTATCGCAGAACGGGCGGGGCATATGTCCTGCACCGGATCTGCGGTGTCCGTGGGCAGATACTCCGTCTCGTAGGGGATGCTCAGAACATGATCGAAAGCGGCATCCGCCGGGAGCAGGTGCTGGCAATTGTGACGGCTGTCCGGAGGAAGGGGAAACTCCTGAAAAAGGGAGATTTCTGCTGGGACTTTTTTGAAAAAATCTGGCTGCGGCTGATCCCGTTCAGACCGCTGCTGATTCGTATGTATACCGTATTGCGGGCATCGCCCAATGGGGAGAATGAAGATGATTGATCTGCACAGCCATATTCTGCCGGAACTGGATGACGGTTCACGGAGTCTCGGTGAATCGCTGGAGATGGCACAGGTGGCCGTGCAGAGCGGTGTTGCGGCGATGGTCGCTACGCCCCACTGTATGGATGACCGGACAAGAGATGTCCGCTGGGCAGTACTGCTTCTGCGGGACGCACTGGAAGAAGCAGGGATCCCGCTGCGGCTATATATGGGGATGGAGATTTTCGGCACGTCTGAAACGGCCCATCTCCTGCAGGACAGAAAATTGTTTACGCTCAACAACTCCAGATATCCTCTGATCGAATTCTCCTTCCGCTCCAGCGGACGGGAGGAAACACGCATCCTGGAAAGTGTGATCCGTGCCGGATACCGGCCGCTGGTGGCACATCCGGAACGCTATGGCTATCTGCAGGAGGATCTGGGACTGATCAATGAATGGAAGCGGATGGGCTGTTTATTTCAGATCAACAAGGGCAGTTTGACAGGCCGCTTCGGAGCGGCGCCCCGGAGGTTGGGAATGGATCTGGTGGAACGGGGATTTGCCACTGTGGTCGCCAGCGACAGCCATTCTCCGACGGTGCGTACGCCATGGATGAAGGATGTGCAGAATTTGCTGTACCGTCAGGTTTCTCCCGCAGCGGCGGAATATTTGCTGCTGCATAATCCCAGAAGTATCATCAAAAACGAGAATATACCGCCGGCAGAGCCGGAGTGGTTTTGATAAAGAGGCGAATGCTATGAAAAAAAGGAAATGGCTCCATCTGGCGCTGATCGTGGTGTGCCTGATGCTGTTTGCCGGTTACCGGGCAATGGGTACTCTGGCGGCGGATAAGACCGCTCCGGAGATCAGTATGGATGGACAACTGCTGCAGGTATCTGTGCAGGATCCGAGAACTGCCCTTCTGCAGGGCGTAACGGCAAAGGATAAGAATGACGGCGATGTGACATCCTCCCTGGTGGTGGAGCGCGTCGCGCTGAAAAACAGTGACGGTACCGCCAACGTGACCTACGCCGCATTTGACAAGGCGGGAAATGTGACCAAAGCCCAGCGGGAAGTGAAATACACGGACTATGAAAGTCCCAGATTCACGCTGACGGCGCCGCTGGCATTTCCCCAGAACACGGGATTTGATGTTCTGAGCATTGTTCATGCGCAGGATGTCGTGGACGGCGATGTTACCCACCGGGTACGGGCCAGTTCCCTGGATGATACTGTGATTACCGCGCTGGGTGTCCACAGCATTGAATTCCGGGTAACCAATTCCCTGGGAGAGACGGTGGAACTGGTGCTGCCGCTGGAGGTCTATCTGGCCGGCTCTTTCCAGGCGGGTCTGGCGCTGTCGGACTATCTGGTCTATCTGCCCGTGGGATCCTCCTTCAATGCCCAGAGCTATCTGAAGACATTCACGCTGGGCACGGAAAGTGTGGCGCTGAATAATGGACTTCCTGCAAATTACGCGCTTCGTACAAGCGGTGAAGTGAATACAAGCACTCCGGGTGTGTACAGCGTGGACTACAGAGTCACCTATACCAGAGTGAATCAGACTAATCCCGATCTGAATCAGACCTATACCGGTTATTCCAAACTGATCGTTGTGGTGGAAGGGTAAACCTATGGAAAACAAGAATGAATTACATGCGGACGAATCGGGCTTCATGCCCTTTGATCCCATCGTCCTGATTCAGGATGTGGCCAAACGGTGGCTGCTGATCCTGCTGGCGGCGCTGATTGTCGGCATTGGTGCGTATATCAAGACGGATATGGAATATGCGCCTGTCTATCAGACCAATACCACATATGTGGTTACGACCCGCAGCAGCTCCTCCACGGTCTACAGCAATCTCTCGTCCACCAGCACACTGGCATCGGTGTTCACAGAACTGCTCAACAGCTCGATCCTGCGCAATGCGATCCTGCAGGAGATCGGCGCCAAGTCATTTAACGGAACGATCAATGCTGCGGTGATTCCGGAGACGAATCTGGTGACGGTGCAGGTAACCGCGTCGGACCCCAGAACGGCGTTCCTGGTGGCTCAGGCGATCATCGACCATCATGAAACAGTGACTTATCAGGTGGTGGACGGCATTTCTCTGGAAGTGCTGCAGAATCCTGTTGTCCCCACGGCTCCTGCGAATTATGCCAATGCTTCTGCTCAGATGAAGCGTATGATGGTGCTGACGGCGCTGGTGGTGTTCGGAGTTCTGGCCATCGCCTCCTATCTGCGCGACACCGTCCGCAGCGGCAAAGAAGCCAGACAGAAACTGGAATGCGATTATCTGGGTGAGATTCCTCATGAGCAGAAGTATAAGACCTTGTTCTCCCGGATCCGTCATAAGAAAACGAGTATCCTGATCACCAATCCCATTACCAGTTTCCGCTTTGTGGAGACCATCCGCAAGCTGCGCCGTCGGGTGGAGCAGCATATGCACGGTGACAAGGTTCTGATGGTCACGAGCCTTCTGGAAAATGAGGGCAAGTCCACGGTAGCGGTGAATCTGGCACTGGCGATGTCCCAGAAGCATGCCAAGGTGCTGCTGATTGACTGCGACCTGCGCAAGCCTGCCTGCCACGCGCTGCTGGAGCAGAAGAATGTGCCCTACGGCCTGCGGGATGTGCTGATGGGAAAGGCAAATCTGGCCGATGCCATGGTCCGGGATAAGCGGAGCAATCTGTTCCTGCTCCTGGAAAAGCGGGGCACCAAGAACTCCGGCGATCTGCTGGCTTCCGAGCGGATGCAGGCGCTGCTCAGGTGGGCACGGAAGGAGTTTGACTTTGTGGTGCTGGATCTTCCCCCCATGGCAGAGGTTTCCGATGCGGAAAGCATTATGGAACTGGCTGATGCCAGCCTGCTGGTTGTTCGTCAGAACACGGCAGTGGCGCCTGCTGTCAATAAGGCGATCGCATCTTTGGACAGCGGCAAGGCAAAGCTGCTCGGCTGCGTTCTGAACAATGTCAGCTCCACATCACTGTCCTCCGGCCAGGGTTACGGCTACGGCGGTTACGGTAAGTATGGTCATTACGGCCATTATGGCCACTACGGAGCCAAGGGTTCCGGGAAATAAGGGAAGGTTGCTGTTATGGAATTTGAAGAAAAAGAAGAACAGAAACTGGACCTGTTCGTATTTGTAGATGATTTTCTGAAGGAAGCGAAAAGACGGCTTGTGCTGGCTCTGGTACTGATTCTGGTGTGCGGAATCGGCATGGCCGGTTACCGCTATATGACCTATTCTCCTGTCTACAAGGCGACCGCTTCCTTTACCGTGAAGGTTACCAATCCGCTTTACTCCAGCGTCAGCAGCTACAACACCAAGACCGCGGAGCAGATGGCGGCGACGTTTCCCCATATTCTGACCAGCGGTGTGCTGCAGGAGCGGGTGAAGGAACATCTGGGCATCTCCTATGTTCCCAGCGTTTCCGTATCTGCCAATTCCAGTTCCAGCATTATTACGATGGAAGTGACGGATTCAGATCCTCAGAGGGCATATGATGTACTGAACGCAGTCATCACTTACTACCCGGAGATTGCGGAATTCGTCGTCGGCTCCACTATGCTGGTCCTGCTGGACGAAAGCGGTGTTCCTGCCGATCCTGTTAATTCTCTGAATGTAAAAGGCCCGGCGGTTCGGGGCGCGATGTTCGGAGCGGCGCTGTGGGTGGCGCTGAACGCTGTGGTTGCGCTTTCCAAGAACACCATTCACAATGAAGAGGAACTGAAGCGGATGCTGAGCACCCCCTGTATCGGTCAGGTCCCGTCTGTTAAGACGAGCCGGAAGAATATCTGTCCGCTGGTCCACAAGAGCAAGAAGCAGCCCGGCTTTGCAGAAGCCGTTCGGCTTCTGCGGCTTCATGTTGAGAAACTTCTGGATGAGCAGCAGAAAAAGATCCTGCTGGTTTCCAGCGCGATTCCCGGCGAGGGTAAGACCACGATTTCTGCCAATCTGGGTATCTCCCTGGCACGGAAGGGCAAGCAGGTGCTGATCATCGACTGCGATATGCGCAATCCCTCTGTGGCAAAGGCGCTGCAGACACCCTGCCATAATTCTCTGGTGGACTACCTCCATGGCAAGGCCACGGTCCGTGATGTGATCATGCCGACGGACGTGGAAAATCTGTTCATCATTTCCGGCGGCAATGGCGGCAAGAGCTATGCGGAGCAGTTGTCTCAGGAACGGACGGCTTTCCTGATCCAGGCTGCCCGGAATCTGTTTGACTATGTGATTCTGGATACACCGCCCTGTTCTCTGCTGGCGGATGCGGCGGAAATTTCGGAACTGGCGGAATGCGGCCTGATGGTTATCCGGCAGGATTTCGCGTCCCGGGACCAGATCATGGACGGCATTCAGCGTCTGGGAGATGGTAATCTGCCCATCATCGGCTGTGTCTTCAATGGTGTCAGCAGAAGCCTCTCCAACGGCTACGGCTATGGCTACGGTTATGGTTACGGCTATGGCTACGGTTACGGAAACAAGTCCCAATAAGAAAAGAGCACCCTCGGGACGGCGGGTGTCGTAAAGCAGTTAAGAACAGCGTAACTGTTTACGGTATCTTCCGGATGGGGTTGACAACAACATCATGGGCGATGCCTGGTGTAACAACCGGGCATCGCTTGTTTTTGCTTATCGACAGAATCCACATTTTAATGTATAATTCTAATAATATAGAAAAGTATGTCTGTTTGCAGAAAAGTATACTGTTTTGGAGGGAGATCAATTATGAATGGCGGAAATATGAACATGGTCAATGGCGAATTTCACCAACCATGGCTATCAATCATTATGCCGATATACAACGCCGAGAAATATTTACGCAAGTGCCTGAACTCTATTCTTGAACAAACATATACGAATTATGAGGTGCTTTTGATCGATGATGGATCTACTGACACTTCCTCTGAGATCTGTCAGAATTATTCTTCCAACGACAGCAGATTCCGCTATATTAGAAAAGAGAATGGCGGATCGTATCAGTCCAGAATATATGGTGCAGAAAGAGCATCTGGAACATACATAGCATTTTGCGATGCTGATGATTATTATGTAAGCAGATATGCGTTTGCACGATTACACGGGGAAATTGCAAAATCCAACTGCTGTGCGATGCAGTTTGGACATATAAAAAAATACAATCACCTAAGCTGTAAAAGTGCAGAAGTCAGCGCACCCATCGATGTCGACAGGAATTGCTTTTTAGCTCAGGAGTATCCCAAACTGTTGTGCAGCTTTTGGAAAGGCTCTCACATATCAACAAATTTGTGGAGCAAAGTTTACCATCGAAGCCTGATCTCAAATCTTCCTTCCTCTGAGTCGGCGGAAAGATTGTTTTGGGGCGAGGATCAGATCATGAATTTACATCTTTTGTCAACTTGTGAATCCTTTCGATTTATTCCCGACCCAATATATTGCTATCGGCAGCTGAGCGGTGGTACCAATGGTTTCTCCAGGAACGCAATGAAAGATTTGGATATCATCAAAAAGTATCAGCTGCGATTTTGGGAACGTTATCAAGGCGGCTCAAGGGATCTTATCAGAAATATTCTGTTTTCCGAAGTTGCGGGATGGTTTTTTGCCTATGTTCAGCAAGCGCTCGATAATCTCAATGAGGCAGAGTTAATTACACTGATAAATGAAACGCTTCAGTATCCGCACTTTATCCTTGCCAGAAATTATTATTTGACTGAGACGGAAGAAAGCTGGGATGCAGTTGATTTGCTTCGAAAAGGTGATGCCCGTGAGTATATCCAAAAAGCAAAAGAGTATCACGATCATCGAAGCGTAAAAGATACCATTATTCAATTTCTAAAAAAAATATACGCTTCCATATAAGGGGCTGCATCCGCTGCACCGCTTCGAAGCGACCCTTCAAACCTGGCAGCGGTGAACGGTTTATCAACTGTTCACCGCTGTTAAGCTAGATTGTTATACAGACTGTCTGAGAAAGAAGCAGGTAGCATTGCAGGTCTGCGGCCACGTAATGCGTCCTGAGGATTTTGCCCTGCCTAAAGAGGGCGCATTTTGTGTTGGTTCCTATTGAATCCGGGGATTATACATGGTATAATAAACTGATTTATTATGAGATAGTATGCGTATTATCTGGCAGCCGGCCGGATGGTGCAGCTGATTCATATTTGAAAATGAGGCACAACAAATGTTTTTTCAGTGGTATTTATTTGTGTTATTGATGGTGGTAGCGGCCTTTGCGCCGGCTGCGGGACAGACCTATACGGTGATTTCCTGCGGTCAGCGGGAAAAGCGCTACAAATGGGGTGCGGCGCTGGTCATTGCGATTCCGTTGATCTGTCTGGCAGCTGCGCGATCCGAGAATATAGGCGATACCTATGCGTATGCGGCCGGCTTCAGAAATACACCGACGGTTTGGGCGGAATTCATGGATGTGTATGAAAAGACCGAGAAGGACAGAGGCTTCGTGGTGTTTACTTACTTCATGAAATACCTGTTCGGGGATGATGAGCGGCTTTACTTTGGCGTTATTGCGTCAGTCTGCCTGATGTGCGTTGTATCTGTTTATCGGAAGCATTCGTGCAATTTCGCGATGTCGATCTTTTTGTTCATTGCGTCTTCTGACTATGTTCAGTGGAACTACAACGGTATGCGCCAGTTTATTGCGGTGGCGCTGATCTTTGCGGCGACGGACTGGCTGCTGCAGAAGAAGTATGTGCGCTACTATGTTCTGATTCTGCTGGCATCTACCATCCATGCTTCGGCGCTGATCATGATTCCCATGAGCCTGGTCGTTCAGGGCAAACCCTGGAACATCCAGACGGTTTTGATTACGCTGCTGGCTCTGATCGCCATCAATTTCTCCGGCTGGATGAATAATATGATCGCGGCGCTGATGTCTGACACACAGTACAGCGGTGAGGTCGGCCAATACCTTGAAACAGAGGGAACCAATGTGATCCGGGTCCTGGTGTTCTGCATCCCTCCGCTGATGGCACTGGCTTTCCGGAAATGGCTGGTCCGCGCGGATTCGAAGATCATGAATCTGTCGACCAATATGTCCATCGTCAGTATGGGTGTGTACATCGTTTCTGCCGTGACCAGCGGCATCTTTGTCGGCAGACTGCCCATCTATTTCTCACTGTATAATTACATTCTTCTGCCCTGGTTGGTGGAGCATGTGTTCAGCGAAAGATCCCGCAGACTGGTATATGGCTGCCTGATCGTGTGTTATCTGGCATTTTACTATTACCAGATGCATATTGCGTGGGATTTCTCTGCCTATACGTAATATAGACCGAAGGAGGAATGAAACAGCTGATGATTTCTGTTGTAATTCCTGTTTATAATTCAGAAAAATATCTGCGAAAATGTCTGGACAGTGTCCTCAGCCAGACATACCGGCAGCTGCAGATCATATGTGTGGACGATGATTCTTCCGACCGCTCCTGGGAGATATTGGAGCAATATGCCGCCGCAGACAGCAGAATCCAGATCTTCCGCAAGGAAAACGAGGGTGTTTCGCTGTCGCGGAATTTTGCGCTGGAGCGGGCGCGGGGCGAGTATGTGCTGTTCATTGACAGTGATGACTGGATGGATCGTGAAACCTGCGCGTGTGCGCTGGAGGCAATGGAGGAAAGCCGTGCCGATGTTGTGATGTGGTCCTATATCCGGGAAATGGGAAAAGAATCCCGCGCAAAAATGATCTTCGATTCGGACCGTGTTTTCGAAGGGCAGGCAGTTCGGGAACGGCTTTACCGGCGCATGGCAGGCGCCTTCGGCGAGGAACTGGCCCATCCGGAAAATGCTGATGCGTTGTGTACGGTATGGGGCAAGCTTTACCGCAGGGAGCTGATCGAAAAGCATGGAATCCGGTTTTATGACATCCGGGAGATCGGAACATATGAAGACGGACTGTTTAATCTGGATGTGTTTTCCCATGTCCGGAAGGCGGTTTTCCTGAACCGGCATTTCTATCATTACCGCAGAAATAACGACGCGTCCCTGACCACAGCCTATCGTCCGGATCTGGCACAGCGGTGGGACCGGCTGTTCGAACTGATCCGCGGACATATTGAAGCGCGGGAATTGGACCCGACATTTGAAAAGGCACTGGAGAATCGAATCGTGCTGAGCCTGATTCCCCTGGGAATCAACGAAACTGAAAAAAGGGCGGGAATGATCGAAACGGTCAGAAGCATTAAGACAATCATTTCCACAAAACAGTACCGAAGCGCGATTTTGGATTTTGAAAAGGAACGGCTTCCCCTTCACTGGAAGATATTCTTTACGTTCGCACAGTGGAACTGGGCGGCAGGCGTAAGCGGGTTGCTGTTCATCATTCAGAAAATCAGAGGCAGGTAAGAAAATGGGAGATATCTTTTTCAGCATCATCATTCCGGTATACCGCGTTGAGCGCTATCTGCATGAATGTGTGGACAGCGTTCTGGCGCAGTCTTTCAGGGATTTTGAGGTCATTCTCGTGGATGACGGCTCGCCGGACCGATGCCCCGGGATCTGTGACGCATATGCGGAAAACGATTCCCGGGTCAGGGTGATCCATAAGGAAAACGGAGGTCTGTCCGATGCCAGAAATGCCGGTGTCCGGCAGGCACGGGGCGAATACCTGATGTTTCTGGACAGCGATGACTACTGGGATGACCCTGATGCTCTGAAAAAGATACACCTGGAGATTACCGGCAGCGGCGCAGGGGCAGATATCGTAATCTTCCAGGCAAAACTGCTGTATCCGGATGGTTCCATGATTCCGGACAGCGGCAGGTTTCCTGCGGAATTCAATGCCATGGACCCGGAGGAAGCGCTGCGCTTCATGTCCGGGAAAGGACTGCTGATCGGAAGCGCCTGCTCCAAGGTGATCAAACGGTCTTTTTTCCTCGCCAATGATCTGTTTTTTAAGGTTGGCCTGAAGAGTGAGGATATTGACTGGATCATCCGGGCTGCGGATTGCCTGCCCAGGTATCTGTATGCGGATCAGTATTTCTATATTTATCGAAAAGGCAGAAGCGAGTCGATCACGGCCAATGTGGATGCGCAGTATCTGAGCCAGTTTGCGGATATGCTGGAGGGATTTGCGGGCGAATACCATTTCGCAAACGAAACCACGAGGGAGTGTCTGCTGAGCCTGGTCGCATATGAATATATCATCCTGGCGGCCAAAACGGCCAATCTGGCAGATGGCCGCAAGAGAAAACAGCTGCTGGGAAGAATCAAAAAGCTGCGGCACATTCTGGATTACGATATGCATCCCAAAGTGCGCAGGATCAGAAAGATGCAGAGAATTATTGGATTTGCTCCGGTCGTGTTTCTTCTGGGCTTTTACTTAAAACACAGAAAGCGTTGAAAGATATGGTAACACTTACAGTATTCACCCCTACCTATAACCGGGCATACTGCCTCCACAAAGGCTACGAGGCCCTTTGCCGCCAGAGCTGCAAGGATTTTGAGTGGATCATCATTGACGACGGTTCTACGGACAATACCCGTCAGATGGTGGAAGGCTGGATGCGCAGAGATAACGGGTTCCGTATCCGCTATGTATACAAAGAGAACGGCGGTATGTACACCGGCTATAATGCGGCCATCGCCATTGCCGAAACGGAACTGACGGTCTGCATCGACAGCGATGACCATATGCCGGATGACGCGGTGGAGAAGATCATAACTTTCTGGAATGAGCATCGGGATGAAGGCTATGCAGGTATCGTCGGTCTGGACTGCTTCGAATCCGGTGAGATCCTGGGAGATCCATTCCCGGATCAGAAGAGCATCAATCTGATCGATCTGGCCATCGGAAAGTACAAGCTCAACAACCGGGACCGTAAGATCGTAGTGAGGACGGACCTGTATAAATCCGTGGCGCCGATGAAGGAATTTCCCGGCGAGAAGGACTTCAATCCCCATATCATGCATCTGCAGATCAGCCGGAATTATGACTTCCTTGTGCTGAATGAGAATCTCTGCTTTGTGGAGTATCAGCCTGACGGCATGACGAATACCGTATTCAAGCAGTATTTGAGAAGTCCCCGCAGTTTCCGGGAGACCAGGCTGTTCGATATGTCGATCAAAGAGGCGCCTGTGTCGTATACGGTCAAAAAGACGATCCATTATGTTTCGTCCTGCATCCTTTCCGGTGAGCCGTGCATTTGCGCGTCCCCCCGAAAACTGCTGACGGTATTGCTGTACCCCTTCGGCTGGCTGCTGGCGCTTTACATTCGTTATTACAACCACAAGCATCCATAAAGGGGTGTTGATATGCAGAAAAGAATCCTGTTCCTGATCCATGACCTGGGGCACGGCGGCGCGGAGAAGGTGCTGGTGAATCTGGTCAATAATATGGACAGAGATAAATTCGATATTACGCTCATCGCACTCTTCGGAGGAGGTATCAATGAGCAGTTTCTTGCGCCGCACATCAAATACCGGGCAGTGTTTCCCAGATCCTTCCCGGGCAACAGCCGCGTGATGAAACTGCTGACACCGAAACAGCTCCACAGGCTGTGCGTCAGGGAGCGTTACGACATTGAAGTGTCCTACCTGGAGGGCCCCTCGGCCCGTGTGATCAGCGGCTGCGATGATCCGGATACCAGGCTGGTTTCCTGGATCCATGTGGAGCAGCATACCATGAAGACCCTTGCCGGTTCCTTCCGAAGTGAGCAGGAGGCCCGGCGCTGCTATGACCGCTTTGATCAGACTGTCTGCGTTTCTCAGTTTGTCAAAGAGGATTTTTGCAGGATCCTGGATTTCGGGAAACCCTGTACGGTGTTGTACAATACAGTGGAATCCGCGAAGATTCTGGAAAAATCCCGGGAGAAAGCGCCGGGATTGCTGGACGATGGAAAGATTCGGCTGGTCGCTGTGGGAACGCTGAAGGAAAACAAGGGATACAGCCGGATGCTGCGGATTATCAGACGGCTGCGGGATGAAGCCTGCCCGATCCATCTGTACATTCTGGGGGAGGGGCCTCAGAAGCAGGAACTGGAAGCATTCGTTCAGGAGAATGCGATGGAGGACACGGTTGCATTCCTGGGATATGATACCAATCCCTATCGCTATGTCGCCGGGTGTGATCTGTTCATCTGCGCCAGCTTTGCGGAAGGATTTTCCACTGCCGCGACAGAGGCGCTGATCGTGGGCACGCCGGTCTGTACTGTGGATGTGTCCGGCATGAAGGAAATGCTGGGCGCTCATAATGAGTACGGTGTGGTTACAAAAAATGATGAAGAAGCGCTTTACCGGGGCATAAAAAAACTGCTGGAGGACCGGGAGCTGCTGCATCATTATCAGGAGCGGGCGAAGATCCGCGGCAGAGATTTTGAGACACACAGCACAGTTGACGCGGTTGAAAGAATGCTGGAATCGCTCCTGTAAACGGAGGAAGTATGAAACAAGATATTTATTTGATCCTGTACAACAAGATAAAAAACGAAGCGGCAGCTGTTTTCCTGGCAAATGTGTGTTATTTTTTGCTGTGTGTCTGCTATTTTATCCGGAGCGCTTTTCTGAAAAAGGATATTGTTCGTCCGAACATCGGGGAATCCAGACGGATGGTGGAGGCTGTATCCCCAAAGCCTGTTTCGGCACACCAGATTGTCAATCAGCCGGTGGACCCCGAAGTGGATCTTTCCGTGATCATTCCGGTGTATAATTACGAGCATGTGCTGGAGAATATGCTCCGCTCCGTGCTGAATCAGCGGACCCGATTCAGCTATGAAGTGGTTGTGGTCGATGACGGATCCCGAGAAGAGGCAAAATGCATTCTGCGCAGGTATCAGGACGTTGAAAACGTCCGGGTGATCTTTCAGGAAAACCAGGGCATTTCCGGCGCCCGAAATACCGGACTGAACGCGATCCGGGGAAAATATGTCATGTTCGTGGACTGTGACGATACCGTACACGAGGATATCGTTGAAAAACTGATGGGAGAAGCCTGCAGAACGGGTGCGGATATCGTGATGGGTGCCCATGCCCTGGTCAGGGAGAAAAACGGCGCGGAGATATCCAGAAGAAAGGATATCTATCCCGCGGCCAATCTGGAGCGCTACCGCGATGGAGATGTGATCATGAATTACCCGGGACTTCCATGGGGCAAGGTCTACAGAAGATCCCTGTTTGAGCAGGTTCGCTTCCCGGTGAATTACTGGTATGAGGATACGGTGATTCAGTTTCTGATCTTCAGACTGGCCAAAAGCTTCTCCTATGTTCCGGAAGTCCTGTATGATTACCGCTGGTATGAGGGTAATTATTCCAAAGTTCAGTCCAAATCCAGTTCCAGAGTGGTCGAGCATTACTGGATCGTAGAGTATATGCTGGAGCAGAGCCGCAAGATCGGTCTGAAGGCGGATCCGGTGGAATATAAGGTGCTGCTGCGCCATCTGGGCGGATATCTCTACCATGCCGTTGCCGGTCTGGATGAAGATGTAAAGAAAGCATTGTTTGATCTGGCATGCCATATCGTGGAGAAACACAAAGTTGCCATGCCCAACGGAATGAATCTGAAACTGCGGGAGCTGGAAAAGAGCTTTTTGCACCGAGACTATGCAAAGTGGGTTCTGGTTTCCCGCAGTCTGTAAGCCAAGCGAGGAAGTGCAGTGATGTCGGAATTAGTAAGCATCATCGTGCCTGTGTACAACAGCGCACCATATCTGAATCAGAATATAGAGTCGATTCTGAACCAGAGTCACCGGGAACTGGAGATTCTGTACATTGATGACGGTTCGCAGGATGACAGCGGAACAATCCTGCGGAAGTATGCTGCATCCGATGGGCGGATCCGTGTCATCCGGCAGGAGAACCACGGCGTATCCCACGCCCGCAATACCGGATTGAATGCGGCAACAGGCCGGTATATTACGTTTGTGGATGCGGACGACCATATAGAAAGCGGCTATGTCGAGCAGCTTCTTGAGGGCATCCGGCGGGAGGGGGCGGACATTTCCTGCTGCGGCTTTATGCTGCACAGGCCCGACCGGTCAATTCCTGTCCACGGAACGGGTGAAAAATATATCTGGGGCAGGGAAGAAGCGCTGGAGCAGCTGATCACCGGCTCGGTACTGGAGCCGGGAGTATGGGGAAAACTGTTTCGGGCAGAGCTGCTGCGGGAAGTGCGCTTTGAAACGGGGATCAGGTATAATGAAGATTACCTGTTCAACCTTATGGTGTTCCCGAAGGCGGAAAAGACAGTGTTTCAGGATCTGCCGCTTTACAACTATGTGCTTCACGCAAATTCCGCGACCACCAATCCTCCGGTGCTCAAGCGTGCGGAGGACCTGGTGCGTGTGGCGGAAATGTCTGCGGATACGCTCCAGGAGGGCAGACTCAGGGATATTCTGGTCAGAAAGCAGTACATGGGTTATCTTGGAAACTATAATTCCCTGCTGTATGACCGCGGTGCGGAAATCAGTGCATATCGGAAGCAACTGCGGAAAAAAATCTGCGGAAGCAAACAGTATTATCGATCCGCTTCGATGAACAAGAAGGAATTGTTCTATTATGCGGGTATCTGTTACTGTCCGTTCCTGTACAAATATATTTATAAGATCCTGAAGCGGCTCATGCCCGACCGCCGCACATTTAAGATTTGATATCATTCGAACTGGCAGGTGATTGAGATGAAAGCAGCGCATATTAGTGTGATTGTACCGATCTATAAGGTGGAAGCATACCTGGACGGCTGTATAAACTCCATTGTGAATCAAACCTACACAGACGTTGAGATCATTCTGGTGGATGATGGTTCTCCCGATAAATGCGGGGCAATATGTGATACCTGGGCGAAAAGGGATCACCGGATCAGAGTCATTCATAAAGAAAACGGAGGTTTGAGCGATGCCAGAAATGTTGGAATGGCAGCGGCATCAGGGGAATACATTGCCTTCGTTGACAGCGATGATACCTTGGAACCGACATTTCTGGAAGAATTGCATACCGCCATTGTCCGCTCCCATGCGGATATTGCGGAATGTGCAATGGATTATGTGGACGAGCAGGACCGCCTGCTGCGCCACCGGGGAGCGGCAGACATTCCGGTGATGGAGAAGACAGAAGCGATACGTCGTCTGGTTCTGGAAGATGGTATTTATCAGACGGTGGTCAATAAATTGTACCGCCGTTCTGTGATCGAAGGAGTCCCTTTTGAAAAGGGAAAGTGTCATGAGGATGATTTCTGGACCTACCAGATATTTGACCGGATCGAGCGGCTTGTGGTGGTTCAGAATCCGTTGTACCATTATCTGCAGCGCGGCACGGGCATTATGGGCTCGGCCTATTCACTCAGACGTCTGGATGCTCTGGAGGCCAGGTTCCGCCGGATGGAGTATCTGCAGAAAGACCCGCGCCTGGCGCTGCTGACAAGACAGCAGCTGCAGTATGACTGCCTGTTCCATTATCAGTGTTCCCTGCGGTATCTGACCGGAGCAGAGCAGGAACAGGCTCTGCAGCAGATTCGGGAGATCATGAAGCAAAATCCCCGGGTCCCCCTCAAGGAGATGACGTCTGCGTGGAAACAGCGTATCTGGCTGGAGCTGTTTCGGATCGCACCGGGGCTGACAGCACGTCTGAGAAACGCTGCCGGAATCGGACAATAAAGCTCCGGCCGGAATGCCGGCGGAAAGAGGATCGTACATATGAAGATAACCGTATTTACGCCCACCTACAACCGGGCATACATTCTTGAAAAATTGTATCGTTCCCTCCAGAAGCAGACCTGCCGGGACTTTGAATGGCTGGTGGTGGATGATGGCTCTGCGGATGAAACGCAGGAACTGTTCCGGAAGTGGGAAATGGAAGAAAACTCTTTTTCCATCCGCTATTTCAAAACGGAAAACGGCGGAAAATGCCGGGCCATCAACCACGGGCTGAAGCTGGCCCGGGGAGAACTGTTTTTTACGGTGGATTCGGATGATACGCTGACTGAGGATGCATTGGAAAAAGTCATCTCCTGGGAGGCGGCGCTTCCTTCTGACGGCAGGTATTGCGGCATTGCAGGAAATCCTGGTACATCCGATGCATACACACCGAACCGGCTGTTCGACGGAGGCTATTTTGACGGTACGCTCCTGGACCGCTATGGGAGCGTGGATGGAGAGCGCGCGATCGTGTTTTACACGCAGATTTACCGGAATTATCTCTATCCTGAGTTTGAGGGAGAGAAATTCCTGACAGAAGCGGTGGTGTATAACCGGATGGCCCATGACGGCTATCGGATGCGCTTTTATAATGACATCATATATATCTATGAATACCGGAACGACGGCCTTACCAAAGCGGGCAGAAGGCTGTTTCTGGATAATCCCCGGGGATATGGCCTGTGGCTGCGGGAAAAGGCGGAATTTGAAAATGCTTCCCGGATCGATAAGCTGAAAATGTACTACACATTCACCTGTGACCTGTCCGCGCAGTATGACGACAGTTCCATGATCGCAGAGTGCATCGGTGCCCCTGAAATGCTGGTGCGGTTTATCATCATGGCAAGGAAGCTTTTGAAAAAGGGTTGAGAGACGATGATTAATTTGTATATCCATGGAGGCAGCGGAAACCATGGCTGCGAAGCAATTGTCCGTACGACAGTAAAAATGATTGGACAGCCGATCCGGCTGTTTTCAAGCTGCACGAAGCAGGATATTCAGTATGGTATTGACCATATCTGCGAGGTCAGGGAGGATCTGGATGTCCCGGTAAAGCGGGGCAGCGCCGCCTGGTTTACAGCTGCTGTACAGACAAAGCTGACGGGAAAGATCCATCGGCTGATGCGCTGCCGCCGGAAAATGCTGATCGATCAGGTTTCCGCGGGGGATATCTGTATCTCCATCGGAGGAGACAACTACTGCTATGCGGGAACGGAACTCCTGGCTGCCGTGAATCATAATCTGCGCCGCAAAGGGGCAAAGACTGTGCTCTGGGGCTGCAGTGTGGAACCGGAGTCGTTGGAGGAGAGTGTCATTGCCGAGGATCTGGCCGCGTTCGATCTGATCACTGCCCGGGAATCCATTTCCTATGAAGCACTGAAGAAGATCAACCCGAATACCCTTTTGGTTGCGGATCCGGCATTTACACTGGAGCGGAAGGATCTCCCGCTGCCGGAAGGATGGAGCGAAGGCAATACGGTGGGCCTGAATGTGAGTCCGCTGATCCTCAGCAGCAGTGCCGACGGCGAGTTGGTCATGGATGCTTACCGTCTGCTGATCCGGGATATTCTGGAACATACAGACTGTTCGGTAGCGCTGATTCCCCATGTGGTCTGGGATCACAATGATGACCGGGTCCCTCTGGGGAAACTGTATGATGAGTTCCGGGATACCGGAAGGGTCCTGCAGATCGGCGATCACAACTGCATGGAGTTAAAGGGGTATATTGCCCGATGCAGGTTGTTTATCGGAGCCCGGACTCATGCGACCATTGCGGCTTATTCCAGCGGCGTTCCGACGCTGGTGCTCGGGTATTCGGTCAAGTCCAAAGGTATTGCCCGGGATCTGTTTGGTACGGAGGAGCATTATGTTTTGCCGGTACAGCATCTGAAAAATGCCGGTGAACTGACCGCCGGCTTCAGATGGCTCATGGACCACGAGCAGCAGATCCGCGGCCATCTGGCAAAGATGATGCCCGGCTATATCCGGGAGGCACAGAAGGCTGCAGAGGTATTTGACAAACTCCTGCAGGGAGAGTCTTAAGGTTGAGGTTAATATATTATGTCCCGTTTGGAAAATTCTGCAAAAAATATCATTTCAACATTTTGCAATAATTCGCTTACTTCCCTGCTGGGAATCGTATCGCGTACAATATTCATTTCCGTACTGAACGAAGAGTATCTGGGTCTGGCGGGATTGCTGGGAAATGTGCTGGGATTTTTGACGATTTCGGAGATCGGTATTTCCACGGCAATTGGTTTTAATCTGTATAAACCGCTGGCGGAGAAGGATTACAAAACGGTCAGCGCGCTGATGAGCTTTTACCGTAAGGCTTACCAAGTAATCGCCGCGATCGTCCTGATCGGCGGCGTCGGATTGTATTTCTTTCTGGATTTCTTCATTCCCTCTGCGCAGCAGCCGCCGGAAACGGGGATCGCTTATTTTGTGTTTCTGATCAACACGGTTTTGGGATATCTCTTTACCTATAAAGCCACATTGATCACATCGGATAATCAGGCGTATCGCCTGGTGCCCTTTAATTTGTGCACCGCCATCGTTCAGTCGGTGCTGCAGATCGCTGCGCTGCTGCTGACGAGGAGCTATACAGCCTATCTGGTTATGAACATCGGATGTTCTGTTGTGAATATGGCCATCCAGAATCGTTACATTACCAGGAAATATGCGCAGGTTGATTTCAACAGTACCGAGAGCCTTTCGGAACCTGTCAGGAAGCAGCTCAAGCGGAATATTGGCGGTCTTGTCATTACCAAAATCGGCGATTATCTGGTCAACAGCACGGATAACCTGATCATCACCAAGCTGATCAGCCTTGCGGCTACCGGTATTTACTCCAATTATCTGATGATACGACGCATCATCAACGGCTACATCGCTACGGTCTTTTCCGGCATCACAGCCAGCATGGGCAATATGATTGCGGTGGAATCGGATGAAAGAAAACGGGAGATTTTTGATACGCTGATGTTCTGCGCGTTCTTTGTGTACAGTTTTGAGGCGGTATGCTTCCTGTGTCTGATGAATCCCTTCATTGGAGATATCTGGCTGGGAGAGAAATACCTCTTTGATATGTTCACGGTGGTGATTATTGTCATCAACAATTATCTGACAGGACTGAGAATTCCGCTGATCACCATCAAGAGTGCCGCAGGAAAATATATGGAAGATGCCTGGATTCCCTTCGCGTTTGCGGGAATCAATCTGGTCTCATCGATCATCCTGGCAAAGTCCCTGGGTGTGGCCGGTGTCTTTTTGGGCACCATTGTGGGCAGCCTGCTGACTGCGGACTGGTATCGCCCGATTATTATCTATCGATATGTATTTCACGCGCCGGTTTCCCAGTATTATAAAAAGTATCTTATGTATGTGTTCCTGGGATTTGCCTATCTGGCAGCTGCCTATGGATTGTGCAGCCTGGTGCAGACATCGGTCTTGCTGGTAGACTTCATTATCAAGTGTGTGATTGCGGCGGCGTTCCCGGTGCTGATGAATGTGCTGCTGTTTTACAGGACGAAAGAATTCGCAGCGACCAAGGAATTGTGTCATCGGTTACTCGATGGGGTCAGGAGTAAGTTTATGAAAACTGCGGAGAAGAAGCATGAGTAAACGAGTAAGTGTAATCATTCCGTGCTATAATGCCGGACATACCATTGGCCGTACGTTGGAATCTGTTTTTGCGCAGGATTACCCCGATGTGGAATTGGTCGTAGTGGATGATGGCTCCACTGATGACAGCAAGAGCATCATCTATCAGTGGATGGAACGATTTGAAGAGCGCAGCTGGTGCCTGAAATATGTTCATCAGGAAAATCAGGGACCGGGGGCGGCAATCAGTCTGGGACTGAAGCATATCACCGGTGCCTATCTGACACTGCTGGATGCCGATGATGTATTCCTTCCCGGATCCATCCGCAAGCGCGCAGAGTTTCTGGATACGCATCCGGATCATGCCGGTGTCCGCAGCAACGGTTGGGCGGAACGCAATGGGGAGCGTCAGCTTTTCATCAATACAGAGGAAGAAAAGGCGATTACGGATCTGTTTACGACGATCAGTTTTGGCAGAACAAATAATTGGTCCGGTACATATATGGTCCGAACGGATATTCTCTTCGGCTTCTATCCGGATCGAAACATCTATCCCTCCCGGTTTGGTCAGAATTTTCAGATTCTGCTGCCGGTGGCCTACAAGCGGAAATTCGGCTACATTGATGAACCGCTGATGGTATATTATCTGCAGGTGAAATCCCACTCTCAGGCAGGTTCTCCGGAAAAACAGTATGAGCTCAGTTCGAGAAATGCTGAGGGATATCGCGACATTTATATGCATATTCTCGATGATCTTGTGTCAGATCCGCAGGAGCATCAGTATTATGTGAACATTTTCAATTCCCGTTTTTACAGGGGACTCATGGAGCGTGCTGCATTGTATAACAAACCGGATGATCTGACTGCCGGTTATCGTCAGCTATGCGCAACAGGCTGGGCAACCCTGGACGACCGCATTACCTATTACAGGAAAAAGAATCGGGCAGTTGTTTTTTGCCTTCGTCTGGTGCGGAAAACAAAGAGTCTTTTGGGACGGAGGTAATGCATGAAAGCGGGAATTGTAACGCTGGTTGGTTTTGAAAACTATGGAAACAGGCTGCAGAACTATGCGCTAAGCCATATTCTGAAAAGCAGATTCTCCTGCGATGCAGTTACGCTCCGTCCAATGAAGGAACAGCCTTTCTACAACGGAAACTATGCTGCCTGGCTGAAAGAAAAGATCCTTCAAAGGCTGTGTGTGTTCCCTGCGGCGGTCGAAAAGAAATATGGAGCAAAGTTTACACGATGGGCCAGTTTTCACAAATGGAACCGACACATTCCGACAAGGGTGCTGTATGGCTGTGACCATATTCCTGCGGCTGTAAACGACCGGTATGACTGCTTTTTTGTTGGCAGCGATCAGGTGTGGAATTACCGTGCCTGTCCGGAATGTTTCCCGGATTTCTTTTTGAAATTTGCCGAGGGAAGTAAGAAAGCGGCAATCAGTGCAAGCTTTGGAGTTGATGCAGTGCCGGAAGCGTGGAAGGAAATCTATGTCGAAGGCCTGAAGGATTTCGCACATCTTTCTGTGCGGGAAAATGCGGGACGGGCCATTGTTAAAGAGTTGACGGGAAAAGATGTTCCGGTTCTGGTCGATCCTGTTATGGTTCTGAACCGGGAAGAGTGGATGAAGGTGTCTGAAAAACCCAGAGTGGATTGCTCGAAATGCTATGTTCTGAAGTATTATCTGGGTGACGACAGCGAAAGTGCCTTAATCGATGCCTGGGCAGAAGAAAACGGTTATGAGGTTTATGAGCTGCTGAACGAGAGTGTTCCGGAGTTGTATTCCGCTGGGCCAGGAGAGTTCATCTCGCTGATCAGCAATGCGGATCTTGTCTGTTCCGATTCTTTCCACTGCATTGCATTTTCCATCATCTTCTCCAGGCCATTTGTGGTCTATGCCCGTCAGGGAGCGGGAGATTATATGTCTTCCCGCCTGACAACACTGCTGGATAAATTTGGTTTCCAGAATCGCTGGAAACATCTGGTGCACCCGGAAGATTATTTGAAATGCGATTTTTCCCATGTGGGAAAGATTCTGGAAAAGGAACGGAATGAATTTCTGAAATATGTGGGCGATGTGCTGCGGTCGAGGTGAGATTATGCCCCAGTTAGCGCAAATGAAATACTGTACCGGCTGCGGTGCCTGCGCCAATGCTTGTCCGAAGGACTGCATTTCCATGACGGCGGATGCGGAGGGGTTCCACTATCCGATCGTCGATGCGGCACGGTGTGTCCGGTGCGGTCTGTGTGAGAAGGCCTGTCCGGTTATCGGAGGGGATTTCTGCAGAGATAACCCGGCGGCTTACGCTGTCCATAATCGGGATGCGGAGGTGGTGGGCAGCAGTTCTTCCGGAGGCGTGTTTGCGGCGATCGCGGAATGGGTGATCGGACAGGGCGGTGTGGTATATGGCGCTGCGTTCCGGGAGGATCTTTCGGTCAGCCATCTGCGGGTGGATGCAAAGGAATGCCTGGGCATTTTCCGAGGGTCCAAATATCTGCAAAGTGATGTGGGGAGCGCATTCAGATGCGTGGCTCAGGATCTGAAAGCAGGCCGGAAAGTGCTGTTCTCTGGAACACCCTGCCAGGCGGCGGCGCTGCACCGGTATTTGGGAAGAACGTATGAGGAACTTCTCACTGTGGATGTAATTTGCCACAGCGTTCCATCTCCCAAAGCATGGCGGCGATATCTGGATGCACTTCAGGCCCGTGAAAGGAGTAAAATCGTTTTTGCAAACTTCCGGGATAAACGGGACAGCTGGCAGGGATATTATCTTTGCACGCAGCTGGAGAACGGCAGGGAGATTGTGCGGACCGGCGAAGAGAATCAGTATATGCGGGCATTTCTTCAGGGCCTTTCCACAAGACCTTCCTGTTACCACTGCCGGTTTAAGGGATCCAACCGCGGCAGTGACATCACGCTGGGAGATTTCTGGGGTGTTGAAACAGCCGCTCCGGAAGCTTACCATGCGGCGGGAACCTCCCTTGTGCTGATCAACAGTCCGAAAGGACAGAGTGCACTGGCAGGTATTGCGGAAAAGCTGGAGCTTCGGCCGGTGAATGAAGCGGCTGCGCTGGAAGGCAATCCTGCGTATTCCGCTCCTTCTGCACCCCATCCGCGAAGAGCGGAGTTTTTCGCATCGCTGGAACAGGAGGAATTCGACGATCTGGTAAATCACCTTCTGGCACCTACGAAATGGGAAAAGCTGAAGCAAAGGTGGAGCAGAAGTATCGTTTGCCGCGGTTTCCGAAAACTGCGCCGGTTGATTTCACTATGAACTTTTTTACATGGTTTTATTGTCTTGATATTCCTGCAGCGATTGGCTTGGTTGCGGTGACGACAGTTGCATTTTTGCATCTGAAAGCACGGTTTGAGAACAGACGCTTCTGGAAAACGGCTGTTTGGAGCCTGGCCGCAGTATGGCTGGTCATGGTGATATACCTCACCGTCATGAGGAGGGAACCTTCGGATACACAGGAAAGTGCGTGGATTCCCTTTTATTCTTACTATCTTGCGTTCACCGGCGTGAATCGGGAACTTCTGCGCAGCGGCCTGATGAATGTGCTGCTCTTTTACCCTGCGGGGGTACTGGCGGTTTCCCTGATGGGAAAAGAGTCGGGCATCCGGAAGCGGGCGATTCTCGCGGCGGCCGGCTGCTGCGTGCTGAGTATGCTGATTGAAATATCCCAGTATGTCTGGGGTCTGGGTCTGGCGGAGACGGACGATGTGATCCACAATACCGTTGGTTCTTTCCTCGGTATGCTATCTGGCGGCCTCCCGCTGTGCAGCGGAATCAAGAAACACTGAATCATAAAACACCCTTCGGAATAATATCCGGAGGGTGTTTTATTTGCCCCGCGGCGAATCATTCGGAAAAAGGACGGGCAATGGGGAATATGCTTCCCTCGGAGGTGATGAATATGCTGGCTGCCGCATGGATGATGCTCAGTACGCTGCTGTATTCCCTTCAGCTGAGTACCGGATCGTTCCCCAGACCCCTGACGCCGGAGGAGGAAAAGCATTACCTGGAATTATCCGCCGGAGGAGATCTGGAAGCGCGAAACATTCTGATCGAGCGAAACTTAAGACTGGTTGCGCACATCATGAAGAAATACTATGCCCAGACATCGGATCAGGAGGATCTGATCTCAATCGGCACCATCGGGCTGATCAAAGGGATTACGACGTTTGACCCGTCCAAAGGAGCGAGACTTGCCACCTATGCAGCCCGATGTGTAGAAAATGCTATCCTCACACCAACGACTTTAAGAGCGGAGCGATTGCACCCCAAGGCTTCAAACGGCCTGCATGGCGTATTTTAGACCGGTTATCGGGCGATTTGTATGTCCTTTCCCAGACGCAGAATTCCATTGTGAGGTATGTACCTCTATTCATACATAGTTTCGTACTGTGCGCCCCTCGGAAGATTTTGGAGGCGACCCAGTTCAATCAGCGGTATCGCAGATATGAGGAGATTGACAATGTACCGGACAGGCTCCGCTGGTGCAGACACAGCAAGGGGCTGATGCAGGTGGAAGTTGCAGACAAGGTTGGAATGACCCACAGTGTCTACAAGGCCATCGAGGAAGGTTTTACGCAGCATATTGAACCGGAGAAGGTGGACCGGTTGGCGCAGTTCTACGGTGTTCCGGTGACAGATTTTCTGGATGAGTTCAATCATTTCCTGTACGATGGACAGGCTGTCCGCATCCGGGCATATCGGGAATCCTTTGGTATGGGCAAGAAACCTTTTGCGAGAAAAATGGGAATCCCGGTCCGCTGCTTGCAGGAATGGGAGAGCGGCAGAAAGGTTATCAGCATAAAATGCTGGGAACGGCACTTCAAAGGTAGGGCATAGAAAAAGCAGGGAATAGACTTTCCATCAAGTCTGTTCCCTGCTTCTTTCTTTCACGGTTTCGATGACCGCATCCAAAAGCGCCAGCTTTTGGCTTGTGGGGCAGTTCAGCGATTTGATTCGCTGGGTTACTGCCGCTGCGTGGACATCGGATACCCGCTTTGCCAGTTCCATCTGGCCTTCTTCGGTTTTGGGGTAATACACGATCAGATTGATCGGCGCCATGCTTCGGATAACGGGCACCTCCTTGGGCGCTTGCCCGGAATGCTGGAAAACCAAGATGTCGAACCCTGTCACTTCTTATCGAATGTATGTTCGTAATTTGTTTACACATTTTCTGGAGAAGCTTGTATAATAGAGTCATCTTAGGTTCTGTACCCTCATTATAGAGGAAACGCAGTCAGGTTGCATTGAACGCCAATTGAGCGGAAATTGAGCAAAAGGGAGTGAAAAGATGGAACGGTTAGATTTTGCATCGGTGATGGCGGTGCTACGGCGGAACATACCGGTTGAAGACTTTGGCAATCAGACGGATTTTTTGTATTCACTGTTTATTGATGTAAATTTGAACCCTTTTTTTGCAGTAGAGTTTGATCAGGGACAGGTCTGCCGTTGGATCAATGGATTGGCAAGGTTAAGTCCTAATATTATCAACTTCTACAAGGAAAAGGAAAACCAACGGAAGCTGGTTCGTAGAATAGAGGAAAAGGTGCTGCCGCTTATGCCGGACAGCGCCATGGCGGCTCAGGAACTGTATGACCTTTTGCTGCAGGCACCCAATGTATCTCCCCAAAAGAAAATGGAACTGACGGACGGATACACCTTTGAAGATGACAACGATGAAGCGATTTTCATAATGGAAATCCTCTGTCTTGCGATGCAGCTTCGGTTTGAAAAGCGGGATGTGCGGAAGAAGCAGCTTCTGACACCGGGCAATCTGTCCCCGGCTGTTGTGGACTATATCTTCGACACCGATATTCCCAGACCCTGCCGGTGGTTCCTTGGGCGGGAAACGGAGTTGGAGCAACTCCATGCCCTGCTGGTGGATCATAGCAAGGTATTTCTGCAAGGCATTCCCGGTATCGGTAAAAGCGAGCTTGCCAAGGCTTACGCAAAGCAGTACGGCAAGGAATACACCAATGTCATCTATGTAAATTACCTCGGCGATCTGAGGCGGACTGTGATCGACCTGGACTTTGCAGACGATATGCCCGACGAGAGTGACGATACCCGGTTCAAGCGGCATAACCGGTTTCTCCGCAGTCTGCGAGAAGATACCCTGCTGATCGTGGACAATTTCAATGTCACCGCATTCCAGGATCAATTCCTGGATGTGATGCTGAAGTACCGTTGCAGAATTCTATTCACCACCCGCAGCCGATATGAAAACCACATTTCGCTGGAGGTGGGCGAACTGAACCCGGACACCCTGTTGGAGTTGGTGGGTAAGTTCTTCCCGGAAGCAGAGAGAAAGCAGGATGAGATCAAAGCGATTATTGACTTGCTTCATGGACATACCTTTGCCGTGGAACTGGCAGCAAGGCTGCTGGCAAACGGCTTGCTGAAACCTAAGGCACTGCTGACCAAGCTCCAAAAGGAAAAAGCCGCCCTGGATGCGGACGATAAGATCGGCACTACCAAGGACGGCAGAAACAAGAAAGCTACCTACTATGACCATATCCACAGCCTGTTTTCCTTGTATAAGCTCACAGGCAGCGAACAGGAGATTATGCGGTGCATGACCCTCATTCCTGCCAATGGCATTTCTTCCAGACGGTTTGCGGCATGGATGGATCAGCAGAATATGAACATTATCAATGACTTGATGGAGATGGGATTCATTCACCCCAAGAACAACCGGGAGATTCTGCTGCATCCCATGATCCGGGAGGTAGCGGCGGAGGAACTGAAGCCCTCTGTCCGTAGCTGCTCAGTGCTATTGGACAGCTTGCAGGAGATCAGCTTGATGCACGGTTTGGAATTTATGAATAATAAGCAGGTCTTCCATACCGTTGAAAGCATCATCACAACGATCCGCAAGGACGATATTACAAAGTATCTGCTGTTCCTGGAAAATGTGTTCCAGTATATGGACAAGTACCGCTATGAAACCGGTATGCAGGCGATCATCGATGAAATGACAGCCATCCTGGCCGATGATTCCGTTGGCACATCTGCTGACCGTGCCTGCCTGCTGGATGCCCGTGCGGTATTGGAAAAGAACACCAAAAAACAAATCGAATTGGTGGAGGAAGCAATCCGGGTGCTGGGGGACGTGCATCCCGGCAATGCCCATCTTGCGGCAAACCTACACGCAAATCTGGGTGCGCTGTATTACAAAGCCGGTCGAATGGATCTTGCCAAGCTGTACATGGAACAGGGTGTGCAGCTACTGGAAGAATACAACTTGACCGGCTACCATGACAGTGTGACGCAGATCTGTAATTACGCAGCATTGATTACCGACTTGGGCGAACCCCAGCGGGCCTACTCTGCGCTGCTGAAGCTGGCAAGGACAGTGAAAGAACTCAATTCCGATCAGTGTCTGGATTATGGCTTGATTCTCTCAATAAATGTTAAATCTCCACTCTCATGTTCTGTTGATAAAACTACGATTGGCTTAGGAGAATCATTTAAATTTAC
>JAGAUY010000086.1 GCA_017620525.1 Oscillospiraceae bacterium
TCTCTCCCCATTATGCCTATGTGCATCTGAAAACACTGCTGAACAAGGCGGGGCTGCCTGATATCAGATTTCATGATTTGAGACACACCTTCGCCACTCACGCTCTGACCAGCGGTGTGGATGCCAAGACACTCTCCGGCATCCTGGGGCATACAAACGCATCCTTCACTCTGGACACCTACACCCATGTGACAAAGGATATGCAGAAGCAGGCGGCGAATGTGGTTGGCGGCTTCATGGAAGATATTCTCGGAAAGGGGGTAAGCACATGGCAAAGAAGCGAAAAGCCGGTGATGGAACTCTCCGGCTGAGAAAGGACGGGCGCTGGGAAGGCCGCTATGTGATAGGCTACGATGAAAACGGCCTTCCCAAAACCAAAAATGTACTGGCCAAAACTAAAAAGGAATGCGATGAGAAACTGGAGGCACTAAAAGCGGAGTGCGGCTGGATACGTTCCAAGACGGTAAAATCCGATATGCGCTTTGGCGATTGGGTGGAGTTCTGGTTTGAGCATTACTGCAAACCGAAGCTCAGACCCACGACACAGGCCAATTACGAGAGCAGGATCAGACACCACATCGTTCCCGAGTTGGGACATATCCGGTTGGACAAACTCACCCAGGCCGACCTTCAGAAATTCTATAACAAGCTGAAAACGGAAGGCCGTGTGCGGCAGGTGGAGCATTACGGAGAGGGCTTATCCAATCGGGCTGTGAGAGGATGTCACGCCACCTGCCGCGCCGCACTGGAGAAGGCGGTACAGGAGGGACTCATACAGGAGAACCCCGCCATCGGCTGCAAGCTGCCGCCCAAGAAAACCAGGGAGATGCAGGTGCTGACCCGTGAGGAGATGCAGCGGTTTCTGCTGCAGGCCAAGGAAGAAAACTTCTTCGAACTCTTCCTTCTGGAATTGGCCACAGGACTGCGGCGGGGCGAACTGCTGGCTCTGCAATGGGATGACCTGAACTTCGAGACAGGGGAGCTGAGGATCAACAAACAGGTCTACCGTGTAAAGGGCGACCTGACGGTGTCCGAGCCGAAAACAAAGGCATCCATGCGCACCATCATCCTGCCGCCGGTCCTGCTGGAAGTGCTGAGTGAGTACAAAAAGGGCGTGTTCTCCCGATGGATGTTCCCATCCCGCATCAAGGAGGACACACCGATGGACCCGGCATGGTGCCGTAAGAAAATGCACACCATTCTGGAACTGGCACAGTGTAAGCAAATCAGATTTCATGATCTCAGACATACCTTCGCTACCGCTGCATTGGAAAACGGTATGGATGTAAAAACCCTGTCCGCCATCATTGGTCACACCTCGGCGGCAACAACTTTGGATATCTACACCCACATCACTGACACCATGCAGGAGGAAGCGGCGGCAAACATCGACCGTGGGATCGGAAAAGTAACGGAGGCGGGGGAAGGCAACGAAAGACCGGAAAAGCCCGCAGAGGAGTTCCAGCCGGTCAAGAGCAATCGCCGCAAACCCGGTACCGGATGTGTGACGCAAATCAATGACCACCTGTGGGAAGGTCGATACTCGCCCAAGTGGATCGATGGCAAAAAACGCTCCCGAAATGTCTACGCCCACACCCGCGAGGAATGCGAAGAAAAGCTGGTGGTGCTGATCCGGGAGATGAAGGCAGAGCTGGCGCAGCTCAAGGCGCAGGCAGGATAACCGCAAAAAATGAGAGCAAAAACAAAGAAAAAGTCCTCTGAATCCATTGGAATCAGAGGACTTTTGGTCGGAGTGAGGCGACTCGAACGCCCGACTTCTTGGTCCCGAACCAAGCGCGCTACCAACTGCGCTACACCCCGGTATTGAA
>JAGAUY010000011.1 GCA_017620525.1 Oscillospiraceae bacterium
AGCAGCTTCCTGCAGAGCGGAAGTGATGGCGTCGGGGCCGTTGGCAGCCACGATGATGGCCTGGCAGCCAGCGGAAACAGCGTTGTTGACCTGCTCGATCTGCTGAGCATCGTCCTTGGTGTTGGGAGCCATGTAGGTAACAGTGACGCCCAGCTCCTTAGCGGCCTTCTGAGCGCCCTCGTTCAGGGTAACCCAGTGCTGGTCGATGGAGTCCATGGTGATCAGCGCGATCTTGTACTCGGTACCGGCTTCTGCAGCAGGTGCCTTTTCGCCGCATCCTGCGAACACGCTGGCAATCATAACCAGGCAGAGCAGAATTGCTAATGTCTTTTTCATTTTTCGTCCTCCTGAAAAATAAAATATTTTATCTACACAGGCAGGAAGTTCCGGCCTGCATAAATCACGCAAGAAATTACTTCTTGGCCTTCTTGCCGATGACACCCTGACGGACGACAACGTCGATCAGGACAGCGCCGGTAACGATAACGCCAATGACGATTCTCTGGATACCGACAGGTGCGCCGATGATGCCCAGGCCGTTCTCCAGGGTCTGCCACACGCCGGCACCTGCGAAAGCACCCAGCAGCAGGCCGGTGCCGCCCAGGGGAGAGATACCGCCGATAACGCCGGCAGCAACACCGTACATCTCGTAGGAGACACCGGCTTCCATGTTACCCATGGATGCCTGTGCGCACAGGATCAGACCAACCACGAAGGAGCAGAAGGCACTGATCAGATAAGTCTTGGTGGTGGTGGCGAACACGTTAACACCGGACAGCTTTGCAGCTTCCACATTGGAGCCGATGGCGTAGATGTGCCGGCCGGTACGGGTCTTGGACATAATGAAGAACACGACCAGGAAAATCACAAATGCGATCCAGAAAGCGTTATAGACGCCCAGGGTCTTGCCATAGTAGAAGAAGTTCTGGAAAGATTCGCCGGCTTCCTTGCCGATACCGGAAGCGATGGCGTCGGTGTTGCGGTTATTGTTGGCCATGTATGCAACGCCGCGGGCGCAGAACATGGTGCCCAGGGTAGCGATGAAGGGGGGCAGCTTGAACTTGCCGACCAGGACGCCGTTGATCACACCAACGACCAGGCAGCAAACCAGGGAGACCAGAACAGCCACGATGATGGAAATGCCCTTACTCATCATAGTAGCGGAGATCATGGCGGACATAGCGACCACGGAACCAATGGACAGGTCGATGTTGCCGGTGATCAGAATGACGGACTGACCGACACCGACCAGCAGATACTTCGCCATGGAGCGCAGCAGGTTCAGGATGTTGGTCCACTTCAGGATGTTGGGGTCGATCATGCCGAACACGACCAGCAGGACAGCCCAGCCTGCAAAACCGATCATTGCGGCGCCCAGGCCGCGGATGGCAGTCTTTTTCTTCTTATTTTCAGTGAGAGTGCTCATTTTTTACGTTCCTCCTTACACGGCATCTTCCGCGAACTTGTTTTCAAATCTGGTTGCCAGGGTCAGGATCTCAGCCTGAGTGGTTTCTCTTGCCATGACCTCGCCGGTGATGCGGCCGTCGCACATGACGATGATGCGGTCTGCGATGCCCATGACCTCCGGCATTTCGGAGGAAACAAACATAACCGCGATGCCCTGCTGCTTCAGCTGGTTCATCAGATTATAGATCTCAACCTTGGCTGCGACGTCGATACCGCGGGTGGGCTCGTCGAAGATAACCACGCGGGAATCCCGGGCCAGCCACTTGCCGACAACGACCTTCTGCTGGTTGCCGCCGGACAGGCTGCCTGCATCGACTTCCACGTTGGGAGTCTTGATGTGCAGATCCTTGACCGCCTTGTCGCACATGGCATCTTCCTTCTTCTTGCTGACCACACCGATGGGGTTGCACAGCAGATCCAGATTGGGAAGCGCAATGTTTTCGCGGATGGGAAGCTTGGTGCACAGGCCGTCCTTCTTCCGATCCTCGGGAGCCAGAACGATACCTGCCCTGATGGCGTCCATGGGGTTGTTGACGGTGACGGTCTTGCCGTCCACGATCAGCTCACCGGAGGACTTGGGGTCAACGCCGAAGATGGCGCGGGTGGTCTCGGTACGACCGGCGCCCATCAGGCCGGCAAAGCCGACGATCTCGCCTGCGTAGACCTCAAAGTTGATGTCGCGGACCATACGGCCGGCATTCAGATTCTTCACTTCGAAGATCTTCTCGCCCTTCTGGCACTCGACGCGGGGGAACTTCTCCTTGATCTCACGGCCAACCATGTGGGTGATGATCTCATCCATGGTGGCATCCTGGAAATTCATGGAGGTGATGTACTGACCGTCACGCATAATGGTGACGCGGTCGACAATGTGCTGCAGCTCTTCCAGACGGTGGGAGATATAAACGATGCCGCAGCCATCAGCGCGCAGGCGCTTGATGATGCGGAACAGCTCGTCGATCTCCTTGGCGGTCAGAGCAGAAGTGGGTTCGTCCATGATCAGGACCTTGGCATTGATGGACAGCGCCTTGGCGATCTCGACCATCTGCTGCTTGGAAACAGGCAGATTGCCAACCATCTCACTGGGGGAGATGTCGATCTTCAGATCGCTCAGAATCTGGGCGGCTTCCGTCTCCATTGCCTTCATGTCGATCATGAAGCCCTTCTTCTTTTCACGGCCCAGGAACATATTCTCCGCAACGGTCAGATGGGGGCACATATTCAGTTCCTGATGGATGATGGCAACGCCCAGTGCCTGGGCCTGCTTGGTGTTCAGGTCGCCGCACTGCTGACCGAAAATCTCGACGGTACCGCTGTCTCTGGTATAGACACCGGAAAGGATCTTCATCAGAGTGGACTTACCTGCGCCGTTTTCTCCGAGCAAGGCCATGACCTCGCCGCTGCGCAGCTCAAAGTGGACGTTGTCCAGAGCCTTGACACCGGGGAAGCTTTTACAGATACCCTGCATAGAGACAATGGTTTCATTCATTTGCTCACTCACCTATCTTTCCTTGGATTGCGATACGGGAACATATCGTCCATATGCCCCCGCAAACTCCTGTCCTTACTTTATCATTATTGACCAATTTTGTCAATCAGTTTAACTTTTGTTTTCAGTCAATATCGATAGAAAGATCATTTTTTGCACAATCTACCCAATTCTATTTTCGGAATTTCAGTCATTTTGCCACCACGCAATTGTTGCAGAAATTCTCCAGAAATTATAAAATAAGAGCATCAAAATCCCAACTCTCATCATATTTCAGGAGGTTTCCCAACATGCTGCATTACATCGACAACGGCTGTCTCCGGGTCGCCGTTTCCACCGCAGGCGCTGAGCTCATGTCCATCAAAAGTTCCGACGGCACCGAATACCTGTGGCAGGGCGATCCCAAATACTGGACCGACCGTGCACCCAACATTTTCCCCTACGTTGCCCGGCTGACCAAAGGATGCTATACCTATCAGGGCAAGACCTATCAGATGCCTATTCACGGCTTTGCACCCACGGCACAGTTCGCTGTCACCGAAGCAAATGACACTTCCGTCACCTTTGCGCTGGAAAGCACTCCGGAATTCTACCAGATGTATCCCTTCCGTTTCCGCTTCTCCATCCACTACTATCTGGAAGCCGACAAGCTCCATGTGGAAATGAAGACGGAGAATCTGGACGACAAGGCCATGTATTTTGGTCTCGGCGGTCATCCCGGTATCAATGTGCCGCTGGAAGAGGGTCTGACCTTTGAGGACTATTTCCTGGAGTTCCCCCCCTGTGCTCTTCGACGCATCGAGTTCACTCCCGCATGCTTCATCACCGGCCGCGACGACCCCTTCGCTCTGGAAGACAGCAAGTATCCCCTGCACCACGATATGTTCAACGACGATGCCATCGTCCTGAAAGGCGTTCCCGGTCAGGTGACGCTGCGCAGCGCCAGGGGTAAGAAGGGCGTTACTCTGATCTCCGATCTGCCCATTTACGGATTCTGGCATATGCCCAGGACCGATGCTCCCTACATCTGCCTGGAACCCTGGTCCAGTCTCCCCTCCCGCCAGGATGTGGTGGAGGATCTGCAGACTCAGTCTGATCTGATCTGCCTGGATGCCGGTAAGGTGTATTCCACCACCTGGTCCCTGCATTGCTTCTGATGACTCAAAACTGTTCAGCGCCATCCGAAACGGATGGCGCTGTTTTTGTTACGAAAATATGACGTCGCTTCAACTCTGTTATCACCCGGCCCCCTCAAAAATGAGAAGAGCAATGGGCATCTTCTTCATTCTGCCACAACCGCAACTCGTTCAATGCCATAGTACCGAAAACAGTCAGCCGCATGGTCATCAATCCGCTCTCCGCAGACCAGGATCGGCACTGCCGGAGGACATCCCACCGATGCGGCAGCCAGAACCTTACCCCGGCTTTGACAGACCGGTAATATCTGCGCCGCAGACAGCATAGCCTCCCGGATGGACATCACCCGCTCCACCCCCTGAAAACAGGGCGGCCGCCTCTGAATCGGCGGACGCCGGTCTATTGCAAGCAGCGCTTCTTCCAGACGAACCAGGCCGTGCTTTCCGGTCTCCGGTGTCAGCATCAGAACAAGATAATCCGGATCCGCAAATTCACAAACGATCTCCCGGGCCAAAAGGTACTCCGCCAGTTCTTTTCCCTCATAGCCGAAGGGCTTCGCGCTGATGGTAACCTTCAGCAGTTCCTCCCCGCAGAGTACAAATCCATGTTCCCGCAGCCGACGCTTCAGTGCATCGGCTGCCGGCAGAAAACTCCCAAGTTTCCGGGAGTATTCCTCCAAATACGGATTTGCCAGATCGAGCGACTGCAATATCAGATACGACGGACTGGTAGAGCCGAAAAGCGCCAGCGCATTCTTCGCGTATGCGGCCAGTTCTTCAACCGCCCCGGACAAATGCAGGTAAGCACCGCCGGTAAGCACAGGCAGCGTTTTATGGGCGGAAGAACAGCAAATATCCGCGCCCAGATCAACGGGAAACAGCGATTCCGGCAGAAAGCGCAGATAAGCACCATGGGCATTGTCCACCAGCAAAAGCGTACCGTGATCATGGCACACCGCAGCCAATCCTGCGATATCCGCCTGATGACCCAGATAATCCGGACTGGTCAGATAGACTGCCGCCGGCTTTTTCCCAGCACCGGACAGCTGCCGCTCCAGCGCTGCGGGTGTCAGGCAGCAGGACAGATAGGATTCCTGCCTTTCCGGATACAGCCACAACACTTCCAGATCCAGCAGCGCTGCCGCGCTGAGAAACGTTTTATGAACGTTCCGCGCCGCTGCGATCACTGGCCTTCGTCCATTCTTTCGCCCGTGGAGCACCGCCAGATGCAGCATCGCCCGGATGCACTGGGATGAGCCTTCCGTGGAATAAAACGTACTGCAGCCGAACAGCCTGCCTGCGTTGGCCTCACTCTGGGCAATGATCCCATCGGCTTCGTACAGACTGTCGGCACCGTCAATCTCCGTGATGTCCAGATGCTCCATTCCCAAAAACCCAGTCCCCTTGTGCCCCGGCATATGCAGCCGCAGCATCTGCTTTTCGGCATAAGCGCGGACATAATCGCAGATGGGTGTCTTCATCTCATTCTCCCAGAGCCCTGGCTATGGCAACCATGATGGCACATTCCATCCGCTTGCGGAAAAGACGGCAGCCTTTTTCATAGACACCGGTGACAGAACCGGTTGCATGATAAGCATTGGCCGCGCAGCCGCCGGAGCAATAGAGCCGTGCCCAGCAGTCCCGGCACTCTTCATGGGCATAGACATTGCAGGCAGCGAACTGCCCCTGAATCTCCCGGTTAATAACACCTTCCCAGATATCTCCCAGCCGGAACTTCTCATCACCCACAAACTGATGGCACGGATACAGATCACCCCAGGGGGTCACAGCCATATACTCGGTACCGCTGCCGCAGCCGGAGATCCGCTTATAGATGCAGGGGCCTCCGGTCAGATCGATCATATAGTGGTAGAAGGTAAATGGTCTGCCCTCTTTGTCCCGCTCCAGCATCAGCTGCGCCAGCTGCTCGTACTGTTCCATGACGATGGCGAGGTCGTCTTCCGTCAGCTCCGAAGGATCACCGGGAGCACAGACCACCGGCTCCATGCTCAACTCCGTGAATCCCAGATCCAGCATCTGCCGGATATCCTTCAGAAAATCCGGATTCGCATGGGTAAAGGTGCCGCGCATATAGTATCCCTTACCTTCCCTTGCTTCCACGAATCTCTGGAATTTGGGAACGATCTTCTCCCAACTGCCGTTTCCGGCATAGTCCACCCGGTAGCGGTCATGGATCTCCTTCCGGCCATCCAGACTCAGCACTACATTGTGGCATTCCCGGTTTGCAAAATCGATGACATCCTCATCCACCAGCACGCCGTTGGTCGTCAGCGTAAAGCGGAAGTTTTTTCCCTTCTCCTTCTCGATGCTCCGGGCATAGGTCACCAGATCCTTTACCACCTGGAAATTCATCAGCGGCTCACCGCCGAAGAAATCCACTTCCAGATTCCGCCGGGTGCCGGAATTTTCCACCAGGAAATCCAGCGCCCGTTTGCCGACCTCAAAACTCATGACCGCCCGGTCGCCATTGTATTTGCCCTGGCTGGCGAAACAATAGGCGCAGTTCAGATTGCAGGTGTGGGCCACATGCAGGCACAGCGCCTTGACAACACCGGCCGTCTTTTCCTTCAGCTGACCTGCCATGGGTGCAAAGGTATCCGGTGCGAAGAGCCTGCCCGCATCCTTCAGACCCGCCACCTGGTCATAGCACTCCTCCAGATCCCCGGGGGTAATGTCATCCCGGCATGCGTACTTTTCCGCCATTGCCGCCAGCACCGCTTCCCGGCTGCAGGTCTCGAACATTCCGATGATGTCATAGGCGACCTCATCCACCACATGGACGCTGCCGGAGCAGACATCCAGCACAATATTGAAGCCGCCCAGTTTGTATTGATGTATCATTTTATGATTCTCCTTATTAAGAAAAAATGCCGCCGGAGCCGGCGGCATTTTGTTATGGGAATTACTTGCTTTCCTTCTTGCTCTCGCACTGCTGATTGGCAATACCGCAGCTGGTCTTGCAGGCAGACTGGCAGGAGGTCTGGCATTCGCCGCATCCGCCGTTGCGGGCGCTCTCACACAGATTGCGGGTTTCGATGGTCTTGATGTGTTCCATAGTGTCACCTTCCATGAATAGATTCCGGGTTTAGTTTAGCATATTCCATTTTTCATGTCAATCACATTTTTCATACTTTTCATATTTCCGGACACAAAGAAAACCTGCCGCGAAACGCGGCAGGTTTTTGAGTGTTGGAAAGAATCAGCCCTTGACGGAACCTGCGGTCAGGCCTTCGATCATGTACTTCTGGGCAAAGCCGAAGAGGAACATGGTGGGGACCAGAGCCAGAACGGTACCGGCAGCCATTTCGCCCCACTTGATGTTGTACTTCAGGATCAGAGAGTTCAGACCGACGGTAATGGTCTTGAACTTGTCCATATCGACAAACATAACAGCCATGAACAGTTCGTTCCAGGAGTTCATGAAGGCGAAGATAGCGGTAGCAGCAATGCCGGGCAGCAGCAGGGGCACGATGACGCTGAACAGCGCACGAACGTAGCCGCAGCCGTCGATCCAGGCAGCTTCTTCGATGGAGTTGGAGACGCCAGCGTAGAAGCCGCTCATGGTCACAACAGAGAAGGGGATCGTCATGTTGGCATACAGAATGGCCAGGGTACCCAGGCTGTTGGTCATGCCTGCCTTGGACAGCATCTGGTACAGAGGAGCCAGCATGATGAAGGAGGGGATCATCTGGGTGATCATGAAGAGCAGATACACGGGGGTCTTCATTCTAAAGTTGAAGCGGGAGATAACGTAGCCGGCCAGGATGCCGCAGAAGGTAGCAACCGCAGCGGCAAAAGTGGAGGAGATCAGAGAGTTCAGCATGTACTTGCCAAAGTTACCCTTGACCAGCATGTTGATATAATTCTCCATGGTCGGATTGTTGGGGATGTAGTCAACAGGTCCGTTAATCTCGGAAGAGGGCTTGAAGGAGGTGGTCAGCATCCACAGGAAGGGGAACATAACCACGACCAGGTAGATGAACAGGAAGACAAACTTCAGAACGGTGAGTGTCTTCTGCTTCGCTTTTCTCGTATTCAGATTATTAGCCATAGCATTAGTCCTCACTTGTGTACTTGGTCGCGCCCATGTAGACCAGAGTGAAAATTGCCAGGAAGGCAATGACCATCAGGCCGACTGCGGAAGCCTTACCGTAATCCATACTGTAGACCAGCGTCATCATGTAGGACGTAATGATCTGAGAGGAGTTGGCGGGGCCGCCGGAGGTCATGGAGTAGATCAGGTCGGGGAAGTTGAAGATCCAGATGACACGCATCAGGACAGTCATCAACAGGACGGACTTAATGGAGGGAACGGTGACATTGAAGAACTGCTGGATCTTGCTTGCACCGTCCATATCAGCTGCTTCATACAGCTCAGGAGCAACACCGCGCAGAGCAGCGGTGATCATGATGGTGAAGAAAGGAATGCCGTACCAGACATTGGCGATCATACAAGACAGCAGAGCAGTCTCCTTCTGTGCCAGCCAGCCGACGTTGGTCTCGATCAGGCCCAGGTTCATCAGCAGATCATTGATAACACCGTTGGAGCCGTTGAACATCCAGCGCCACATAATACCAATCAGGAAGCCGGAAACAGCATAGGGGAAGAAAATCAGGCCCTGGTAGAGGCCGGCGCCTTTGAACTTCTTCTTCAGCATCAGGGACAGGGCAAAGCCCAGGGTAAACTGAAGAGCCAGGGAAACGACGACCCAAATCACAGTGTTCTTTGCGATCTGGCCGAAGTCAACACCTGCCTCATTGGACAGGATATTTGCGAAGTTATCGAAGCCACACCAGGACACGTTCTTGATGTCCATCAGGGTGTAGTTCTGGAATGCCATAACACCGCCCTTGATCAGGGGGTAATAGGTAAAGATCAGAGGCAGCAGTATAGCAGGGAGCAGCATACAGAAGATAAAAATATTTCTTCTTTGGCCGAGTCTTTTATTAGACTTCATTATGAGTTCCTCCTGCAGGTCAGGTCGAATAGTTCGTAAACAGAACGCCCATATCGGGCATATCGGGCGGCCGGAATTCCATAAGCATGGATGCCGCGTCAAATTTTGGAATCAATTACTGAACAGGGGGCAAAGTCCGAAGGGACTTTGCCCCCGCCATGGGTTAATCAATCAGTGAAATCAGAGAGAATCTCTCAGATTACCACAGCTGGCCTTCAGTCTCGTAAGCCTCGATCCAGAACTCGTCCAGCCACTGCAGCAGCTCGTCGTCAGTGATCTCGTCCAGCAGGAACTTCTGGTACATAGCATCAGCCTCGGTCTTGAAGGTTGCGAAAGCAACATACATCTGAGGCTCGGTAGCATGACGGTAAACAGCAGGCTGACCAGCCATCTCGGAGTAGCAAGCGAAGTAGCCATCGGAGAAAGCGTCGCTGAAGTCGGAAGCGTTGGTGTGGATGGGAACCATTGCGTGGTTAGCAGCGTAGGTAGCGTTGTTCTCGGGGTTGCTCAGGTACAGCAGGAATGCTGCAGCAGCGTCCTTGTTCTCGCAGTCAGCAGCCATGCCCCAGCCGCCAAAGCCGTTGGGGAAGACAGCCTCACCGGAGGGACCGATGGGGAAGGGAGCGGTATTCCAGGTGCCTTCTTCCATGTCGACGGAGCAGTTAGCGATAACTTCAGCGTCCTGGATCAGGAAAGCGGTGGTGCCGCCGATGAAGCCTTCAACCATTTCGGAGAAAGCCCATGCGATGGAGTCAGAGGGAGAAGCCTGGAACAGTTCCTTGTAGTATGCCAGAGCTTCCTTGCACTCGGGCAGAGTGAAGATGGTAGCGCCGTTACCGTCCTTCAGGTAGTAGCCGGCATTGGGGTCAGCCAGCTTGTCAACACCGATGTAGGACCAGTAAATGGTGTCGATGTACTGGTAGCCGCTGGAGCCGCCACGGAAGGAGTAGCCGAAGAAGTTGCTGCCAGCGTCAGTCAGGGTCTGGGAAGCTTCCAGCAGTTCCTGCCAGGTGGTGGGAACAGCAACGCCAGCGTCAGCCAGAACGTCCTCACGGTAGTACAGGCATCTCTGGTAGAAACCGGAGGGAACCAGATAGCACTTGCCGTCCAGCTGGTGCATGGAGGTCCAGGAGTCCTCGGACAGGGTGTCCTTGTGCTCCCACTCAGCAACATAGGGATCCAGGTCAGCCAGCCACTCGTTGTTAACGTACTGAGCGATGGTCTGGTCACGGACCTCAATGATGTCGGCTTCGCCGTTCATCAGCATCTGAGAGATCTTAGCGTCAGCGTTCTCCAGGGGGGGAGAGATCAGCTCGATGTGGACATTGGGGTTTTCTGCTTCGTACTTGTCGATGATGCCCTGAATGGTAGCGGTACGCTCAGGGCTGGTCAGAGATTCGACCATGGTGATGGTGACTTTCTCTGCTTCCTTGCTGCCACAGCCAGCAAAGAGGGTTGCCAGCATTGCGACTGCCAGCAGGATTGCCAGGAATTTTTTCATCTTGTTTTTCCTCCTCGTTTATTTGGGTCTTCGCTTAAATATTAGCAAGTGCGTCGTCCAGATCGGCAATCAGGGCGTCGACACCTTCTAATCCAATGTGCAGACGGATGGTGTTCTGGTCACCACCCATCCACTGGGCCTTCTCGTCGCTCAGGCGAAGCATGGGCATACAGGCCAGGCTCTCGAAGCCGCCCCAGGAAACACCGATCTTAAAGACCTTCAGGCTGTTGACAATCTGCTTTGCCTGTTCCTTGGTGCCTTCGATTTCGAAGCTCAGCAGGCCGGTGCAGCCGCGCATCTGCTTCTTGTACAGCTCATGCTGGGGGAAGGATTCCAGTCCGGGATAATTGACTTTGCGAACCTTGGGATGGTTCTCCAGGTACTGTGCAACTTTCAGTGCTGCCGCGCCGTGAGCGGGAACGCGAACGCTCAGCGTACGCACGCCGCGCAGCGTCAGCCATGCTTCCATGGGTCCGATGATGCCGCCCAGAAGCTCACGCTTGTCCGCAACCACCTTGGCAAAGTCAGGATCCTTGACAACCAGAACGCCGCCGATGACGTCGCTGTGGCCGCCCAGATACTTGGAGATGGTGTGCATGACGATATCGGCACCCAGATCCAGAGGATTCTGGTACACAGGGGTGCAGAAGGTGTTGTCGATGTAGACCTTTGCTCCCACCGCATGGGCCAGTTCTGCCACAGCGGCGATGTCCTGCAGGAAGAAGGTAACGGAAGCGGGGCTCTCCAAAATAACCAGCTGGGTATTCTCGGTAATTGCTTCCTTAAACTCCTCCACGCTGTTGCCCTCGACCCAGGTAATGGTGGTGCCCATGGCAGCGGGGCAATGCTCGGAAACATAGTTTGCCAAAGGACCGTAAGCATTGCGGATACAGACGATGTTACCGCCGGCCTTCACGGTAGCCTGGACTGCAGTCGTGGCAGCTGCCATGCCGGAGGAGAAGACATAAGATGCGCAGCCATGCTCCAGCGCGGCCAGCTTGTCTTCCAGAATACGGACAGTGGGGTTCTGCACACGGCCATAAATATAGGTGTGCTTGTCAAACTTGTCAGCATCGAAGTAAGCATCGATGTTGGGGAAAATGTTCAAAGAGTTCATGTAGATGGGGGGGACGATGGCATTGTAGTAGCGCTCGTATTCCTCGCCATAGTGAGCAGTAATCATTTCAGGACTGCTCTTGTAAAATTCCTGATCCATTTTTCAATCTCCTTTATAAAATCTTGATAAACGGTGGCACAGAGCCGCCAAGAATTCACATTATTTATCTGCGGGAATGGTGGACTCCCGTAGTTTCAGATGATGGGGCAGAATAATCCGCTCGGACGAAATCTGTTCGCCGGATATCTTCCGGTGGATCAGTTCCATGGCTTTGCGGCCGATCTCCTCAAAGGGCTGGGATACCGTCGTCAGATAAGGATGGACCATTTCACCGTAAATCGTGTTGTCCACACCCATGACGGCCAGTTCCTCCGGAACCCGGATGCCCATCTCTCCGGCAACCGTTACAACAGCCATTGCCAGAATATCTCCGTAGCAGAAAAGTGCTTCCGGTCGGTCCGGCCGGTTCAGCAATTCTCTTGCTGCGCGGCAGCCCTCCCGATAATTCCGGCTCATGTTGGCATAGTCCACAAATATCTCAGCCGGCTCCAGATTCTCCCGGGCCAGTGCGTCCCGATAGCCTTTCAATCGTTCCGCTGCGGAAGAACAGGAAACGCTGGAGCCAAGATATCCAATCCGGCGGTGTCCAAGACTCATCAGATACGAAACCGCCTCAAAAGCCACCTGATAGTCGTCCACACCCACACTCAGGCAGGCGCATTCTTCCACATACTCCGTGCACAGCGCCAGCGGAAGCTTTGCGTCAATCTCAGGCAGCCAACGGTCATCCAGCATCACATTCAGGATGATCGCGCCGTCCACACGCTGGCTATCCGCCATCTTGTGCAGAACACGTTCCTGTTCCGCCCCCTCGGCATTATTCATCAGCAGCGTATATCCGTATTCCAGCGCCTTTTCGCTGATGCCTGCCAGTGTCCGGGAGTAGGACAGCTTGGTTACATCGGGGATCATCACCAAAATGGTGTTGCTCTCATTTTTGCGCAGGCTTCTGGCCTGCTGATTGGGAACGTAGCCCAATTTCTCCACTGCAGCCCTTACAGCCGCGACGGTTGCGGGGGATACCCGGGGAGAGTTGTTCATCACACGGGAGACCGTAGCAATCGACACACCGGCTTCCTTAGCCACATCAAAAACTGTTACCAGCATGTCATCACCTTCTCTCGGGAAGTATTTATGAAAAGGTTTTCATATATCAACATTCACAGTATATCAAAATCCAACAGGCTTTTCAATATTCATGTTCACTAAAAATTCACAATCGATTTTAGCATCCCCGACAAACTGTATGTTTCCAAACTATTTGGAATCGTTTCCAATCAGCGAACGTTTGTCTTTGCCCCAAAAATCCCCTTCCCGGGTACCGCGGCTTGACATTCCGCAGGTTTCGATTTATTATTTAGATATTCCGAATATACGCGAGGTGTCCCCCATGTCCAATCTTTTCTCTCCTGATTCTCAGGAATACCGGTTTCTCGAAACCGTCGGTGAGCTGTTCTTTCTGAACCTGTTTTACCTGTTCACATGCCTGCCGGTCGTGACCATCGGCATTGCCACCACCGCCCTGTGTCAGAGCATCATCACCATGCTGGACGGAGGAAAACCCCTGAAGGTCTATTTCTCCGTATGGAAGACGGACTGGAAGCAGTCCACCTGCGTCTGGCTCCTTCTGCTGGCCCTGCTCGCGGCAGTCCTGGCCTATATCTATTTGTTCGTCGTGGTCCCTGAATCCCCCTCCTTCTGGGTGACTCTTGTGATCGTTCTGCTGGCCGCAGCGCTGCTGGCTGTCATGGGCTGGGTATTCCCGCTCATGGCCCAGTTCAACAACACCACCGCCAACCATCTGAAGAACGCAGCTGTCATGGCCTGCGCCCACCCCATCAAGACTCTGATCATGATCGCAACGATGCTGGTCCCCATGGCCGTGCTTTTGATCACACCCTACTGGTTCATGCGCCTGGGATTTGTCTGGTGTACGCTGGCGCTGTCCCTGATCTGCTACAGCAATATCCGCGTGATCCGCCCCGCCCTGGCCAAGCTGATCGCCAAAGCAGAAAAAGCCGAATGACCCGGCCGTAAAACAAAAGACCACCGGTTGTACCGGTGGTCTTTTTTCCTGACATAAATCCCCGCGTCAGGGCCATAGACTTTGCCAACATAGGGCCGGAGCTTGCTCCCGCCTGATGTTGGATTTTGAAAGGTGAAGGATTGGGATATAGAGGATGCAGAGGTAACAATGAAAACCGCGGGAGCAAATTCCCGCCCTGCGTTGGGAAAGTCCATGGTTATCCCCACCTGGAAGCTGACGGCCGCCAATCAGGAAAGGGTCAAGCATTAGCAGCCACTAACCCCAGGGCAGAATAGCAGTTAGCCTTCGCTAACTTCCGTTATAGTAATACAAAATGTCCGGTTTGTCAAGCACTTTTTGCCAAGCCGGACATTTTGATTTCAATCCGCCGCAGCCAGAAGCTGGCGGGTATATGGGTGCTGCGGATTGCGGAAAAGCTCTTCCACCGTATTCTGCTCCACAATTTCACCGTGCTGCATCACCAGTACCCGGTTGCAGACCTGGTATACCACATTCAAATCATGGCTGATGAACAGATAGCTCAGCTCATAGCGCTTGCGCAGGTCCACCAGCAGCTGCAGGATCTGGGCCTGAATGGTCACATCCAGTGCACTCACCGGCTCATCGGCAATAACCAGGGCAGGCCGGGAGATCACAGCGCTGGCAATGGAAACCCGCTGCCGCTGTCCGCCGGATAATTCCCGTGGCCGCCGGCCGTAATACTCCGCCCCCAGGCCAACCTGCTCCAGTATCTCCAGCACAGCCTGGCGCCGCTGGGCGGCACTGAGCTTTCCCTGGACCCGCAGCGGTTCCTCCAGGATCCAACCGATGCAGTGAGCCGGATTCAAGCTGCTGAAGGGATCCTGGAACACCATCTGCGGACGGTCTGAATGATGGATGATCTGGCCGTCATAATCGCTGATCAGGCCCAGAATTGCCCGGGACAGGGTCGTTTTGCCGCTGCCGCTCTCGCCTACCAGGCCCACGATCTCGCCCCGATGAATATCAAAGGAAACATCCCGCAGTACCTGGCGGCGCTGCTCCATGCCGCCGAACAGGGAGCGGCCCTCTGTATAGTAGCTGTTCAGGTTCCGCACTTCCAGTATTGGTTCCATGGAGTTTCCCTTCTTTCTGTCAGACCAGCCTGCGGTCCCGGGTTGGGATCGCTGCCAGCAGTTTTTTTGTGTATTCGTGCTGAGGATCCCGGAAGATATCCTCCACCTGACGGTCCTCAACCAGTTTTCCCCGCTGCATCACCGCCACCCGGCCGCAGAGCTTGCGCACAACATGCAGATTGTGGCTGATGAGCAGAATCGCCATGCCGTGTTCCCGGTTCAGCTTTTTCAGCAGTTCCAGAATCTCCGCCTGGATGGTCACATCCAGCGCAGTTGTCGGTTCGTCCGCCAGCAGCAGCTTGGGCTTGCTGATAATCGCCGCGGCGATCATCACGCGCTGGAGCATACCGCCGGACAGTTCATGGGGATATTTATCGTAGATCGCCTCCGGATCCGGAAGATCCACCTGCGCCATTGCCTCCAGTGCCCGGACCTTTCGCTCCGCTTTGGAGAGCTTCGTGTGGATCCGCAGACATTCTTCCACCTGGGGACCGATACGCATGACGGGATTCATGCTGGTCATCGGCTCCTGAAAGACGATCCCGAGATCATCGCCCAAAATGCGCAGCATTTCTTTGTCCGAACAGCTGAAGATCTCCCGCCCATCCAGCGTAATGCTGCCGCTGAAATTCGCTTTCTTTCTTGGCAGCAGGCCGCTGATGCTCATGGCAGTGACGGTCTTGCCGCTGCCGCTCTCTCCCACCAGTCCGACGATCTCCCCCGCACCAATGCTGAAGTTTAATCCATCCACGGCAAAGCGGTCCGGGGCGGCATCCTTGAAGTGAACCCGCAGGTCCTGTACTTTTAAGATATCTGCCATAACGCACCTCCGTCAGACCGTCTTGCTGGTTCGCTGCAGGCCTTCCGCCAACAGGCTGAAGCCCAGGATCAGCAGGATGATCGCGCCGCCGGTGCCAAGGGCATACCAGGGTGCGCTCTTCAGATAGGTCTGGCTGTCGCTGAGCATGGAGCCGAGGCTGGCATGGGGCGGCTGAATACCCAGACCCAGAAAGCTCATGCTGGCTTCGCTGAGAATGGCATTGTTGAAACCGATGGTAATGGCACTGAGCAGCACGGGCCAGGTATTGGGCAGAATATGGGTAAACATGATCCTCCCGCTGCCCACGCCCATGAGCCGGGCGCTCTTGATATAGTTCAGATCACGGCACCGGGCAAATTCTCCCCGGACGATTCTGGCAAAGCTGGGAATAAACAGAATTCCCAGCGCGATAACGATGTTGTAAGTTCCCTGCCCCATGACGGTGATGATGACCAGCGCCAGCAAAATTGACGGGAACGCGGTGATGGAATCACAGATCCGGGTCAGGATCAGGTCCGCCGCACCGCCGTAATAACCACAGAAGCTGCCGATCAGGATGCCAAACACGCATCCGATCAGCACCACGCACACCGCAATGAGGAAGGAAGTGCCGGCACCCTGCAGCACACGGCTGAAGATATCCCGGCCGAAATTGTCCGTACCCAGCAGATGCTCCAGAGACGGCGGCAGGAACTTTCCGGATTCCATGGCGGTGGGGTCATAGGGTGTCCAGAAGTATCCCATGATGATCAGCGCCGTCACAGCTGCACTGATGGTACCGCCGATGCTCAGGAAGGGATTTGCTTTTTGTTTCATAGTCATCCCCCTCCTACCGCAGCCGGATCCGGGGATCCGCAATTCTGTACAGCAGATCCGCCAGGAAATTGATGATCACGATCCAGGCAGCCAGGATCACCACGATGGCCTGCACCACCGGGAAATCACGGCCGGAGATGGCTGCCAGCAGCAGCCGGCTGACACCAGGAATCGCAAAGACCTGCTCGATGATGATAGAGCCGGTCATAATCTCGGCGGCAGACACCGCCAGGAAGGTAATGACCGGAATGAGGGCATTTTTCAGCACATGGCGGGAAAGGATCACCCCCCGGGCCGCGCCGCGGCTGCGGGCAGTGCGGACATAGTCCCGCTCCAGCTCAGCGATGATGGAGCTGCGCATCATCCGGACCGTCATGGCAATCCGGGGAATGGCGATGGAAAATGCCGGCAGGATCAGATAGCTGATGCATCCGCTGAGGCTTTCCTTGTAGGAAATGAAACCGCCTGTTGAAAACACATTCAGAACCGTGCCGAACAGCCAGGTAGCCAGAATGCCGATAAAGAAAGGGGGCACGCTCATGACCATCTGGTCCAGCGCGGAAATGGCCAAATCCGCCGCCTTGCTCTTCGCGCTGCCTGCCCAGATTCCCAGAGGGATGGAAATCACCACAGTCAGGACAAAGGACATGGCAGACAGCAAAAAGGTAACAGGCAGCTTGTCGGCCAGCATTTCGCTGACCGGCATCTGATAGCTGTAACTGGTACCCATATCTCCTTTAACGAAGGAGATCAGCCAGTTAAAATACCGGGCGATTACCGGTCCGTCCAGACCCAGCTGGGCCCGCAGAGCGGCTTTTGCCTCTTCGGTTGCCTCGGTGCCCAGCATCTTTGTGGTGGGATCACCAGGGATCACCTGAAAAGCCAGGAAGGCGAGGAGCGAAACGATGAACAATGTAATAATGAGAGTGAGAGATTTCTTTATGGCGTATTTCATCTCCTCACCTCCTTTCTCAGGTCATTTACTCAAAATAAAGCGTGGACATATCGATGACATACAGGGGATAGAACCGGAAGCCCTTCAGCTGGGGATGCACCGCCACGAAATCAGCCAGGTCCTGCAGATACACATTGGCTGCACGTTCGCTGAGGATCTCAAGACAACGCTTGAACAGCTGCGTCTGCTGCGCATCGTCCACCGTTGCCAGCGCCTGGGTATAAACCGCATCGTATTCCGCGTCGGAGAACCCGATCATGTTCTTGCTGCTGTCGCTGACCCACCGGGCCAGCAGCGCCGTGGGACTGAGGATACTGGCATCAAAGCCGACCACCGTACCTTCAAAGTTCCGGTTTCCGTAGACATCCTCCAGCCAGGTGTTCCAGTCAATCTGCTGGATCTGGGCATTGATGCCCACCTGCTTCAGCTGTTCTGCCAGCACCACGGTGGTATCAACGTGGGGCTGATAGTTGCTGGGAACCTTGATGGTAAAGCTGAAGCCGTCGGGATAGCCTGCTTCCGCCAGCAGCTGCATCGCCTTATCCGGGTCGTAGGGGTAGGCATCAGCCACAGACGCGTCAAAATACTTGCCGAAGGCGGGGTACATGGAAGAACCCACCTTTGTACCGTGGCCGTCCGCAGTCAGATTCAGCATACCGTCCACATCCACCGCATAGCACAGGGCCTGACGGACCAGCTCGTTGTCAAAAGGCGCCACAGCATTGTTCAGGTAGATGGCCTGGACCAGATTCATGGTGCCTTCCAGAACAGTATACCCATTGGACAGGTTGTTTACCTGATCCATGGTCAGATGCGCCACCAGATCCAGACTGCCGCTGTCCAGCGCATTGAACAGAGCGGTGCTGTCCTCATAGATCTTGTAGGTCACCCGGTCCAGCTTTGCACCTTCGCCATAGTAGGCATCGTGCCGCTCCAGGATCAGATTCTCCTGAATGCTGCGGGAAACATACTTGAACGGACCGGTACCCACAGGCGCGGTTCCGTGGTCGGTATAGCCCTTCGGCAGGATATACACGCTGGACACCGCACTGAGAAAATCGCTGTTGGGCTCAGACAGTGTGACGGTAATCACATTGCCGTCAACCGTTGTCTCCACAATAGCGGAAAGCGCCGCTACCACGTTGGAATAAACGGAAGTAGCAGCGCAGGTTTCGAAAGAATAAAGCACATCGTCCGTGGTGCAGACAGCTCCATTGTGGAACACCACACCATCACGAAGGGTAAAGGAATAGGTCAGACCGTCGCCGGAGATCTCCACCTTGGAAGCAACCGCCTCCACGAAATCGCCATTAGAATCGGGCTTGACCAAACCCTCAAAGACGTTGAACATGACCTCTCTAGTTCCTGCTGCGTTTGATACATACGGGTCAAGACTATTATCCAGGTCCTGGGAGATACCCACGGTGATCTCATTGGCGTGGTAACCCCCGGAAGAATCTGTAGTTTCGTCGCTGGAAACGCCAGCCTGATTCGTGGTTCCTCCGCACGCGCAGAGTGAACCCGCCAGCGCTGCCGCCGCCAGGAAAACTGCAAGGATACGTTTTTTCATCATTGCTATTCTCCTTCCGCCGCTGTCAAAGCGGCGTTACAACAAAATAACTTCTTCTCCCATTATTAAATTGTCGATATTATTGTAGTACACCCCCGGCGAAAAAACAAGACCGAACCGTCCGAATCGGAAGGTTTTTTGCCTTCTGCGGACACTCCGGCCATCTGAATTTCGTCCTCATAATTGAAAATGCAGTTTACCGGAACAGTCCGGTAAACTGCATTTTTTCTTTATCCGAGGAACTCCAGCAGCTGCTTGGCGTTCTTCTTGCCGAAACTAACCATTTCTCCGTCGTTGACCACCAGGCACGGAACGCTCATGACCTTGTATCGCTCCCGCAGTTCCGGAAAGTGGGTCACATCGTAGACCTCCGCGGTGATGTTCTCATTTTCCGCAGCCATCCGCTGGGCTGCCATCACCAGTTCCGGACACATGGAGCAGCTGAGGGTCACCAGGATCTTCATATCCAGTTTCCGGTGGATTCCGGCGATTCCGCTCCGCACATCCTCATCCAGAGGCTGACCGGGTCCGGCGGCATTGTAAAGGCCCAGGACAAAGGAGGTAAACTCATGGCCGCCGGGCACACCGTGGAAGGCCATTCCCGTCCAGCTGCCGTCCGCACGGTGGATCTTCACACAGGGCGCATCGCTGCCGTTGCCGGCTTCCACGCTCAGCTTATCCGTCAGCGCCGCCAGCGCTTCCACATATTCCTTCAGTTCTGCAGACAGCGGTTTATCGTCCAGGTGCAGCTTCAGGATCAGGGGATTTGCCATCCGGGAGAATACCCCATTGAGCTGGGCCACGGTATTGGCGTCGAAGAAATCGCTGTTCTGGGCCGCCGGCGCCTCCTGTTTCGGCTCTGCTTTGGGCATCCTGGGATGCAGACCGGTCTTACGGTGCATTGCCGCCGCATACTTTTCCAGCTCCGTAGCAGCCAGCGCGCCGTCGCCCACCGCAGTGACCACTTGACGCAGGGCCTTGACGCACACATCACCTGCCGCATACAATCCCTCCACAGAGGTCTTCATGCTCCGGTCGGTGACAATGTAACCGTGTTCATTCAGTTCCGCAATGCCCTTCACCAGTCCCGTCGCGGGCGCATAACCGGCAAAGACGAACACACCGATGTTATCGCCCTGCGGATCCCGGTATTCGTTCACTTCCCCGGTGCGGTTGTTGCGGTAGCGGATGGCCCGGAGAGAATCATCTCCGAATACTTCCTCCACCTCCGTATTGGGCAGAACCGTGATCTTGGGATGGTTCCAGGCTGCATCCGCCACGCTCTGGGCGCAGGAGAAATTATCCTTGCGGATGAGGATGTTCACATGCCGGGCATACTTGGTCAGAAACACCGCTTCCTCCGCCGCGGCGAAGCCGCCGCCCACCACAAACACCTCTTTTCCGGTGAAGAATTCACCGTCGCAGGTGGCGCAGTAGGCCACACCCCGGCCGCGGAAATCCGCCTCGCCCCTGAATCCCACCATCCTGGGATGGGCGCCGGTGGCAAGCAGAACACCAAAAGCCTTCAGCTCCCCGCGGGAGGTCTTCACGGTTTTGATATCCCCGGACAGTTCCAGCGCTTCCACTTCCGCCAGCATAAACTCCGCGCCGAAGGATTCCGCCTGAGCACGCATGGTCTCGGTCAGTTCTGCGCCGCTGGTGCGGGCTACACCGGGATAGTTGACTACTTCATGAGTAATGGTAATCTGACCGCCGAATTTCTCCTTTTCCAGCACCACAGTGCGGTATTTGGCTCTGGCCAGATATAATGCGGCCGTCAGGCCCGCGGGGCCTCCGCCGATGATAATCACGTCATATAAATTCTGCATAGCAGGTTCTCCTTTCCTGTGTATTGCCTGATGGCCGGCACCGGTTTCTGCGGCGCCGGCCATCGTTATTCTTACAGCATTCCCACCAGATCCAGGCTGGGCTTCAGGGTCTCAGCGCCGGGCTGCCACTTGGCGGGGCAGACCTCATCGCCATGTTCATGAACGAACTGGCAGGCCTGAAGCTTGCGCAGCAGCTCATCCGCGTTGCGGCCCACATTGCCGGCGCTGACTTCGTAAGACACAATCTTTCCCTCAGGATTGATGATGAAAGTACCCCGCTCCGCCATGCCGTCGGATTCGATCAGCACATCGAAATCCCTGGAAATGGCATGAGTGGGATCCGCCAGCATGGGATAGCGGATCTTCTTGATCCGGTCGGAGGCATCATGCCAGGCCTTGTGGACAAAGTGGGTGTCGGTGGATACGGAGTAGATCTCGCAGCCGGCAGAAACAAACTTGTCGTAAATATCGGCCAGGTCCTCCAGTTCGGTGGGGCAGACGAAGGTGAAGTCGGCGGGATAGAAGAAGAACACGCTCCACTTGCCCAGGATATCCTCCTTGGTGATGGTTCTGAAGCTGTTGTCGATATAAGCCTGAGCGGCAAAAGCATTGATTTCCTTGTTGATCATAGACATAATCATTTCTCCTTTTTTAGTTTTCATGATAGTATGGATTGATTTTGATATAATTATTAGTTAGCATATGCTAACTTTTGATTTTTAAGAATCCGGCTGTACCGGCCGGTTAACCGGTACAGTCGGGACAAATGCCTGTAATGGTAAGATCCAGTTTGGTGATCCGGCAGCCTTCTTCCAGCAGCACCGCCGAGCGGATGGCCTCTGTGCTGACGTTCTTCACGTCCCTCAGCCGCCCGCAGCAGCCGCACAGGAAATGGACATGATCGCCGCAGATGGCATCGTAACGCTCGCTGCCCTGATAAGAGATCACCCGCCGAACCTTCCCCAGTTCCTCCAGAAGCTTCAGATTCCGATAGACGGTACCCAGGCTCAGGTTGGGGATCTCCGGCCGAAGGTCATTATAAACCATCTCGGCGGAAGGATGTTCCACGCTCTGACACAGGTATTCATAGATCTGATCCCGCTGATGGGACCGGCGCAGCTTTTTCTCCACCGGCATCCCCTCCTCCTTTGCCTTTTCTTTGTGGCATCAGTATAACACATCCGTCTTCTCTTGTCAATAATAATTATCATTATTATTTATATTTTTCTGTCACATATTCCACCGGAAGAACTGCATTCGGTTTTTCCATACCTTCCGTTGCCAATACCGCCAAAATATGCTACAATGTAATGGAATATCACCTTTACAGGAGGTCCATCCCATGTTACACTACATCCCTGAATTTCTCGGCGCGATGGTCATGATCCTTCTGCTGGACGGTGCTGTGGCTAACTGCACCCTGAACAAATCCGGCATGAAGGGCGCCGGCTCTCTTCAGATCAGCCTGTCCATCGGTCTTTCCCTGCTGGTCCCCTGCTGCATCTTCGGCACCGATTCCGGCACCTACTACAACTCCGCCCTGACGCTGGCGCTGTTCATCGACGGTACACTGCCTTTTGATCAGGCTCTGAACTGTATCATTGCCCAGTTCGCCGGCGCATTTGTGGGCGCGGTTCTGGTCTACATCTGCTTCAAGGACCAGTTCGATGCCACCGAAGACCCCGGCACCAAGCTGGGAGTTTTCTGCACCGGTCCCAGCATCCCCAATGCCCCGCGCAACTTTTTCTGCGAAGCAGTTGCTGCCTTTATTTTTGTCCTGACCGTCAAAGGCATCGGTTCCACCGCCCAGCCCGATACCCACAAATTCCTGGTTCCCGCCGTTTATGCCGCTCTCACACTCTGCATGGGTGGCCTCACCGGCTGCGCCATGAATCCCGCCCGGGATTTTGCTCCCCGCTTTGCCCACGCCTTCCTGCCCATTAAGGGTAAGGGTTCCTCCATCTGGGGCTACGCTCTTGTTCCCGTTCTGGGCCCCGTGATCGGCGCTGTACTTGCGGTCCTTCTTTGGGGTATCATCTGATCATCCAATCAAAAAGCACCGGATTTCCATGGAAATCCGGTGCTTTATTGCTCTTCAGATCACAAAGAAGCTGCCATCTTTGCGAACCGTCCGGGATTCCCCGTTGACAGTCGCTCCGGTGATCTGCGTACCGGAATAAACGCGGAACCTGTCGGCAGGAACATCCTGCAGTGTAATCTCGAGAATGCCATTGCAGATAGCCGCGCGGCACATTCCCTCCACACCGTCGTCAAAGTAAGCCTGCTGCAGGGTATCTGTGAGATTCATCACCAGTTCCAGATCCCGGAAATTCTCTTCCCCGATGTGATCCGGCGCCTTGATGAGCATCGGCATCATGGTGTTTTCCCGCAGGAACATGGGGATGACATCGATCCTCCGGGGGTATTCGATCCACCGGCCTCCTTCCATCCGACCGCCGCTCTCCAGATTGATCCAACTTCCCTCAGGCAGATAAACATGGTGCTTTCTCTGGTCAAACACGGGCGCAACCAGCAGTGATCCGCCCAGCATATACTGGCTGGAAATGCTGCGCACATTCAGATCCTCCGGGTATTCCAGCAGCATTGCACGCATCATGGGGATGCCTTCGCGTACCGTCTCATAGCCGGTACTGTACAGATAAGGCAGCATACGGTAGCGGAGCTTGTTGATCTTCAGGAAGGCTTTCTGCGCGGTTTCCGAATAGATCCAGGGTTCTCTGGGCGTTGCCTGACCATGGCTGCGGCTCAGAGGACTCATCAGTCCCATCTGAACGGAGCGGATATAGTCCTCGTCCTCAGGAATCACACGGGCGCCCGTGTAGTCGCAGTTGTAGAACCCACCGATATCAAATCCCCAGAAGGAAACGCCACTGATACCCATATTCAGTCCGCCTGTCAGGATTGCATGCAGATTGTTCTTCGATGCGGAGGAGTCGCCCGCCCAGTTGGCGGGGTAATTCTGGCTGCCGGCATAGCCGCTCCGGCCCCAGAGCAGTGCCTTCTCCCCCATCTCCGCTTTGGCTTCCCGGGATGCCTCATAGATGGTCTTTGCATACAGCAGAGGATATTTGTTGTGGCTTTCCAGTCCCGTGGTCCCGTCATAGAATACCGCGTCTTCAGGAATCTCCTCAGAAAAATCCGTCTTGATCACACCGACACCCATGCGCATCAGGCGCCTGATCCGTTCCTTCATATATGCAGCCACTGCAGGATTCGTAAAGTCCAGCGCCGCGACAGTCCACTCTCCCACGTCGCCTTCGCCGGGGAAGAACAGATACGGCTCTCCCTGCCGGTTCTTCACCAGAAAATCCCGCTGTTTCATGGCAATATACTGGCTGGACATATTGCCGCGGCGATCCACCGCCTGGACATAGGGGAACATCCACAGCGACAGATGGATTCCCTTCTCCCGCAACTCCCGGATCATCCCCTCCGGGTCCGGAAAACGTTTTTCGTCGAAGCTCAGCAGTTCACCGCCGCCGTCAGGCATCCAGCTGTCCAGCACATTGGACTGCCATGCGTCAATGTGAATCACGTCGGCGGACATTCCGAACTGCGCCATCTGATCGACAATCTGTTCCAGCTCCCGGCGGCTCATATAGCTCATCCGGGACATCCAGAAGCCGAACGCCCATCTGGGAATCATGGCGGACCGTCCGCTCAGGGCGGTGTAATCCCGGATCAGGTCCTTATAGTCCCGATTGCAGAACATATAATAGTCCAGATACGGATCTTCCGTTTCCATCGTATAGGAAACACCGGAGGAAGCACCCATATTGAAATGGGTCCTGGTATAGGTGTTCATCAGGACCGAGTATCCCGCCGAACTCATGAAATAGGGCATTCCCTTATAGGAGATATCGGAGTTGGTGGACTGGGCATCCCGCTGCCAGACCGTCACCTTCTGGGCACGTTTGTTGAAGGAATTAAACTTCTCACCGAAGCCATAAAACGCCTCATCGCAATACATATACATGGTTTCAAAGGCATTGATGACCCTGCCGCTGTCATCCGTCGAGAATCCCACCGGGACCGCTTTGTATTTCTGATCCACATTGTGGTCCCTGATTTGCTCCATGGTCAGAAGCTCGCCGTCCAGTTCGACCCGCATTTCCCAGGGGCACTTGCGGAAGATCAGCTTCAGCCGGTCCGTTTTTGCCGTAATAAACAGCTCCTCTTCCTCCACCCGAACGCAGTCCACAGGCTTGAAGGAGAACACCTCATTGCACCGTGAGGGAATCTCCATATTGGGAAACATCAAAAACCGGAACGCCGCGGGACTGACAAAACGGATCCGAACCAGCGCCTTTGCCCCCCGGAAGGTACGCACTTCAAAATCCGCGCCGTCCGGCGCCGGCTGATATGCCTCAACGCAGTCCAGAAAATCCTTTTGACCTTCATGGCTGTAATGGGCATATCCCTTTTCAACAGACAGCGGATCTCCATCCATTTCCGGATGATAGCCCTGCAGCCCCGATGTATCGATTCTGATCATGGCAATTGCCTCCTTTTTGATGGGAACATTTCCTGCAAATGATGCGTCAATTATACCATTCGCCCATTCGTTTGGCAATCTTGCCCCATAAAAATACCTGACTTGAATCCCTTTCAAGTCAGGTATCCGTTAATTCGACACAGCCTCAGATCACTCCGGTATCTGTCCTTCTCTGCCGCTGAGCAGATTGATCAGGGACGCAGCGGTAACGACAGCTGCCGCACCCATCCCCCAAAGCTTGGTGATATTGCAGCGCATCTGCTCATTGGCGCACACCCCGATCAGGCTGGTAAAAACCAGGAACAGCACAATACCGGCAACTGCAGTGACCACCATCAGCCCCTTGTACTCCTTCTTCGCCAGCAGCGCCATGACCGCTGCTGCCAGAATGATGACCGCAACGGCAATGGCTGCCTGACCAGCCCAGTGACACTTCATAGGAACCTGATTACCGGCGGCCAGCTCCAGCATTTTCCCGCATACCGGCGCCCAGATTCTGACTGCCCCGATCAGGCACAGTGCGCTGAGAGCCTGCAGAATGATCAGGATCCTGTTCATTGTGGTTTTCATGTATGTTTCCTCCCGTATTCGTCAATGTCAGTCAGGATGCCGTCTTCCAGCCGCATGCGGCGGGTAGCAACAGCGGCCCACCGGCTATTGTGGGTGACCATGATGACCGCAGTCCCCTTTTCCGTCTGTTCTTTCAGAATCCGGATAACCGCTTCGGACCAGTGTTCATCCAGATCATTGGTAGGTTCGTCCGCCAGAATCAGGCTTGGATGATGAATCAACGCCCGTGCAGCCATGGCGCGGCGGCGCTGACCGCCGGACAGCTGATGGGGAAAAAAATCCGCCCGATCTTCCAGTCCGAATTGATACAGCAGCTCGTCCACTTTTCGGGGATCCTTTTTGCCTCCCACCCCCTGGGTAAAGATCAGGTTCTCCCGGAGGGTCAGCGCCTGTATCATGGTGCTGTCCTGAAACAGAAAGCCGATCTTTTTCGCCCGGAATTCGGACTTTTCCGCGTCAGAAAATCCGGATACGTCTTTGCCGCCGAAGGTGTAGGTTCCCTCGTCGCTTTGCAGCAGCGTGCCCATGACGTAAAGCAGTGTGCTTTTGCCGATACCCGAAGGACCTTCTATGGCGATAAAATCACCAGAATTGACGCTCAGACAGACATCCTTCAGGGGTGTTACAATCTCGCCCATCCGGTAATCCTTATGAATATGTTCCAGCTTGCATATTTCCATTTCAGTTCACCTCTCCTTGTGTGATGGCTGCCTGGGGATCCATGGATGCGCTTTTCCAGGCAGGATTAACCGCAGCCGCAAATCCCAGCACCCCTGCCAGAGCCACACCCGCGCCACCGCACAGTAGCGCCAGAGTGGTATCCCAGACAGAAGGAGACAGCTTAAACGCATCTTTCAGCATCTCGATCACGGGGTTCATGGCAAGCAGCGCCAGGGCGCTGCCGAAGAAGCCGCCCATCAGAGCCATGGTGCAGGTCTCACCGATGATCAGTCCGAAAACCTGGCCTTTTTTCAGACCAATGGCCCGAAGCAGACCAATTTCCTTCTTTCGTTCCTTCGCCAGGGCATTGAACCGTCCCACCAGAGACAGAATCGCAATCAGCAGCGATGCCAGCCACAGCGCAAACATCACCTGCATGGTCACCTCCAGCTGACTCTGCAGTGATGCGATGGTTTCACCGGTCAGAAGACATTTTGCTTCCATGCCGGACTCCTCCACCTGCTGCACAAAGGCTTCCGGATCCACGCCATCTGCGAATTTGATCATAATAACGGATATGTAATCGTGGGGATCCCGCCTGGTCCAGCTCTGGCTCAGCACCTCGGATTCCAGACACATATCCTGCGCCGTGTTCAGATCCATGAAAAAGGTGCTGTCCATACCGCTGCCGGTGGGCTGGAGCATACTGACAACCTGAAACACCCGCCCCAGAATCATGTAATTGTACCCCACCAGATCGTCATCCTCAAAATTGCTGCCGACGATCAGCTGTCCCCCATCTATGCCATTCTGGCTTCCTTCGTCCAGGTATGGCTTCAGCAGAAAGTCCGTTTCCGAATCGTAACCGATGATACGGACAGCCTCGCCGGGTTCGCAGCAACCCAGTTCCAGGGTCTGGCAGTAAAACTGGGGCGTCATGGCCGCCACACCCTCCAGCAGTTTTGCCTGCTCCACCGTTTCCACAGGCATATAAATGTTCTCAGGCATGGCGGTAAAGAGCAGGTCGTCACCCTTGGCTGCAGAGTATTTGGGAATCAACACCGCATCCGCGCCCAAACGCTCCCGGCTCAGGGCAAGACCCTGATTCACCGTCTGGAAAATGCCCAGCACCATGACAAAAACCAGCACCGTCAGCATGGTGATGGTCACCGTCAGTGTCGACTGGGTTCTCCGCCGGGAAATATTCTTCCAAATCAACATCAGCATTTTCGTTCCTCTTTTCTGTTACTCCCCGCAGGGATTTTCCATCACGTCCATCTGAACCATCTGATGGATCTCTTCTTTCGGAATCTTCTTCACATCCTCCGCCGTAATGGCCGGGTCCTCCCGAAGCAGCTGCTGCCAGGCCAGATACCGTGGAATACACAATCCCGCCGCCTGCGCCGCCCGTACCGTTTCCCAGTCCACCTGGTAGTATATCACATTTTCTTCCTCGGCGATGTTGTAAGCCCGGCAAAGAACTTTGCTCAGCATTTCCTCACCATGGGCATCATTTCCTCCCACCACTGTAATGGTGATCGTACTGCCCCGCTCCAGATACGGTTCCAGACCGTGGCTGAGCAGGATCCGCTGCATGGCATCATCGTAAGACATTCCCGCAACGTCCAGTTCCTCCGCCAGCGCCATCCCGTCGGAATTTCTGCCTTTCAGCGAGATTACCCGGTCCAGAGCATTGACCTTCAGCTCAACGGAGGGATTAACATCCATCCCGATGCTCGTAGTCGGGAAAAACCAAATTCCCGCACCTGTAAGCACAGCTGAAAGCATCAGCACACCTGCGGCAATCCGGCTGCGGAATCTTCGGATCCGGAGCAAGTTGCGCCCATAGTCGAAGGTCTTTTTCCGCAAATAAGCCTTTGCTTTCCGTTTCAGCCTCTCCGGTGTCTGAATTCCATCAAAAGCCTTTCTGATTCGCTCATCCATCCATAACACCTCCAAGAATTTCCCTCAGCAGCTGCGTCCCCTTGTACAGATGGGTGTAAACGGTATTGGGGTTCCGCTTCAGGATCCCCGCAATCTCCGGTGCGGAATAACCTTCATAATAATGCAGGTAAATTACATCCCGGTATTGCTTCGGCAGCGACCAGACCGCTTCCATCACCACATACTGCTCCACAGTCACCTCCGGAGCATAAACCGTCAGTTCCTCCATAGCAATGGTACGGCTTCGGAAAAAACTTTTCAGCAGATCCTTGCAGGCATTGATCGTGACCCGAATGAGCCATGCCTTTTCATGCTCCTCGTTTTCAAAAGCTTTTCTATAGAGAGCATATTTGAGAAATACCGTCTGAAATATGTCTTCCGCATCCGCCCCGTTTTTCAGGTAAACCATGCACAGCCTCAGAATCATATCCGAATACCGCTCCATGGCCTCATTCACTTCCTGTTCGCTGCGCACAGACTCACCCCGCTTTCCCGAAATCACTGTCTTATATTATATACGACCGAAAACAGCAAATCCATTTCATCAATCCCTTTATTTCAGCTTATTATTGGCTATATTGCGATCTGAATAACAACCCAGTCATCACCCACTGCCGCAACATTCCCACATACAGAGCGCACAAAAGCAAAAGTTGGAATCATCCCATTTCCAGGCACAATTCCAACTTTTCTCACGATATAAAAAGAAGAACCTGATTTGACTTTGTATCAAATCAGGTTCTGTTTCTGGTTGCGGAGGCAGGACTCGAACCTACGACCTCCGGGTTATGAGGATTTCGGCATCCTTCGCGAGTAGCTAAAAAGTGCGTGAGTAACTGTAAAAGGCACAAAATCTTAGAACTAATTTGGCGAGAAAAATCGAGTAATATCGAGTGCCAGCAAAGTGCGTGAACTCAATAAACCCCAAATAAACCCCAAAGCATATTTCCAAAAAGTTCGGTCTTTTTTTCGCCTAACTTTTTTCAGAAAAACTATACGACCTCTGGGTTACTCCAAATCGGGAAATTATACATTTGCCTATTCGGTAATTGACAGATAAAATGGAAGAAAAAGGAGTGATGACCATGTTCAACAAAAAGCGTTACCTGTATCTGAATGATGAGGATTTCAGCATTTTGGTTCAGGCACTCGTCCAGTTTCGAAACTCCCTGATTGCCCAAAGCCGGTACACTGACTGCGTAGATGAACTGATCATCAAGATCCTGGATTCTCCCATCAAGAAAATGGGTGCATAACAAATCGTTACATAGGCCGCTTATTCTACAAGGAATAGGCGGCTTTTTTATTCCCATACATAGCCGTCAATTTCACCGTGGGCGGCTAAATCTATGAAAGGAGGAAATCAGCTATGGCGAAAGCAAAGGTGATTGCCGTTGCGAACCAGAAAGGCGGTGTCGGAAAAAGCACCACGGTGTTCAATCTCGGCGCTGGACTGGCGATGGATGGCAAGAAGGTATTGCTGGTAGATGTTGACCCTCAGGGTGATCTTACCAAGATGTTGGGGCAGCGAAAGCCCCATGACCTGCCCCTGACCCTGGGCAATGTCATGAATGATGTTGTCGGCGGTTCCATCGATCAGGCCCACCCGGAGGTCATGCACCACCATGAGGGCTTCGACTTTGTTCCTGGCAACCGTACCCTGTCCGCCGTAGAGGTTGGATTGGTGAATGTTATGAGCCGGGAAACCGTACTCAGACAGTACATCGACAGCATCAAAGGCAACTATGACTATGTGCTGCTAGATTGCCGTCCCTCTCTGGGTATGCTGGTCATCAATGCGCTGTCAGCTTCGGACTATGTTCTGATCCCCGTACAGGCCGACTATCTGGCTGCGGAGGATATGACGGAACTGATCGGCACGGTGCAGAGCATCAAGCGGCAGATCAATCCCCGGCTGAAGGTAGGCGGCGTGTTTCTGACCATGGCGAATGACACCAATTTCCGTAAGGATGTTGTCGCCGCCGTCCGGGAGAACTGTGGCAAGAGTCTGCCTGTTTTCCAGACCGTCATTCCGGCCACGGTACGGCTTGCAGAGGTCAGCACAGCAGACAAGAGCATCTTCAAGCATGAACCAAGGGGCAAGGCGGCAGCAGCTTACCGCAATCTTGTACGGGAGGTGACGGACATTGGCACAAAACAGCGCCAGAAATCTGCTGACATCAGTAGATAACCTGTTCACCACCCAAGCAGAACGGGACGAGGCTCAATGTGAACGGGTCATCACCATCCCCACGGAGCAGATCAGCAGCTTCCCCGGTCATCCATTTCATGTCCACATAGACGATAAAATGTGGGAAATGGTGGACAGTGTAAAGCAGCACGGCATTCTTGTTCCCACACTTGTCAGGCCGAAACCGGATGGCGGCTATCAGATGGTGGCAGGCCACAGGCGAAAACTGGCAAGTGAACTGGCAGGCGTTCCGTTACCCTGTATCGTCCGGGACTTGACCGACGACGAAGCGACCATTATCATGGTTGACTCCAACTTGCAGCGTGAAAACATCCTGCCTTCGGAGAAAGCATTTGCTTATAAGATGAAGCTGGATGCCATGAAGCGGCAAGGAAAACGCACGGATTTAACTTCCGACCCACTGGGTTGGAAGTATGATGGGGTGGAATCTGCAAGCGTTGTAGGCAAGGATGGCGGCGATAGTCAGACTCAAGTACGTCGGTATATCCGTCTGACCTATCTTCTGCCTGAACTTCTGGAAATGGTGGACAACTCTGTACTGAAAGATAAGGAAATGAAGCAGATCGCCATGCGGCCTGCGGTGGAACTGTCCTATCTGTCCGAAAGTGAACAACGCACATTGGTTGAAACAATGGAGTGCGAGGATTGTACCCCCTCCCATGCCCAGGCTATCAAAATGCGTGAGTTTTCCAAGGCCGGGAAGCTGACCCCAGAAGTCATCCTGTCCATCATGCAGGAGGAAAAGCCTAATCAAAAGGAACAGTTCAGAATACCCAAAGAGCGTATCAGCAAGTATTTTGCGCCGGGGACGCCCGCACAGAAAATGGAGGACACTATCGTGAAAGCTCTGGAACTCTACCGAAAGCGCCAGCGTGAACAGGCAAGGTAGCATCTCACTACCAAGGGGATAGTCTGCCCATTTGACTGGGTAGGGAATCCTCGCTCCCCCTCTCCACACCTCACCCCCTCAGTTACTGCCTGAACTACCTGAAAAGAAGATACTCTCATACCCGCAAATTCAAATCATCCACCCATGCAGACGTATCCAAAACGGTGCGTCTCTTTTTTATGTCCAAAGGAGGATTAAGAAATGAAAAACAACACTTTCATGAAAGGCGTGTCGCTGGTTCTGGCATTGGCGATGTGCTTTTCCGTGTTTCTGGGCATCGGCCCGACCACCGCCCATGCTGCCGGTGAAGAATCCGACGTCTACCTGATTGCCTATCCCCGCGAAGGTGATTCCAATTTCAGCGGCGATTGGGGCCATCCCGACCTGCACTATATGAACGGCTGGGATTCCGGCGAAGCGAGTACCACCATCGTCCGTGCCATGGATTCCTACGAAGGCACGGCCTGCTACTGCATCGAACCCGGCGTCCATCAGAACACCGGTGACACCTACGGGAGCCGCGGCGAAGATTATTGGGATAACTACCCCTCCAATCTGAACAGCACTATCGACGGTCCCACCATCAAGCTGCTGATTGGCCGTATTCTCCAGTATGGCTATACTGGGCAGATCAGCCTGGGCTGGCGTTCCCAGAACTCCCCTGATGCTGACAATCTGGCTCATCTGGTTGCTACCCAGCTTCTGATCTGGGAAACCGTGGTTGGTGAGCGTGATGCCGACTTCAATCATGTTTCTGTCCCGGCTGGCTATGAGTCCGTAAAGGAAGTCATCTCCGACACCCACCCTCTCCGGGATCAGATCTTCGCCTACTATGACAGCATGGTGGCCAGCGTCAAGACCCACACCACGGTTCCCAGCTTTTGCGGGCAGACGGTAGAACTGGAGTGGGATGGCAGTCAGTATATCGCTACCCTGACTGATGTCAACGGGGTCCTCTTCCATTTCTCTTTTTCGGCCAGTAAACCCGGCATCCAGTTTTCTGTCATCGGCAATGAGCTGACCGTCACCGCTGCTGAAGCCCCCGCTGAAACCGTGACCATCACCGCATCCAAGAACAACTCCATGCGCCGTGGTGTTGTGACCTGGACGGATGGCACCTATGGCCCGAATGGCGGCATCCAAGATGTTGTGTCCTATACCCAGTCCGTCAGCGACCCTGTTACCAGCTACCTGAATGTCAAGGTCAGCTATGGCAGCGCAAAGATCGTCAAGACCTCCGAGGATAGCAATGTGGCTGGAATAGCCTTCACCATCACCGGCAACGGCATCAACAAGACCGTCACCACAGACAAGAACGGTGAGATCCTGATTGAGAATCTTATGCCCGGTATCTACACCGTGACCGAGCAGAGCTATGACATTTACGAAACACAGGAGTCCCAGCAGATCACGGTGGTCAGCGGTCATACGGCAGCGGTCAACTTCAATAACACTCTAAAGCGTGGTGATCTGGCTGTCATCAAGAACTCCGAGGATGGTCTGAACGAGGGTATGACCTTCCATCTCTACGGCACTTCTCTCAGCGGACAGACCATTGATGAGTATGCCATCACCGACAGCGACGGCATCGCTTATTTTAACGATGTCCCCATCGGCTCCGGCTATATTCTGGAGGAAGTGGACACCCCTGACCGCTATGTGGTTCCTGAAGCTCAGACTGCCGCCATCGAATGGAACACCGTGACCAACAAGAGCGTCACCAACACCCTGAAGAAGTGGAACGCTACCGTTACCAAGACGGATGCAGCCACCGGCACAGCCCAGGGCGACGGTTCCCTTTCCGGTGCGGTCTACGGTGTGTATGACGGCGAGGAACTGGTGGACACCTACACCACCGACGCCAATGGTCAGTTTACCACCGTCTATTACACCTGCGGCAAAAACTGGTCCATCCGGGAAATCACCCCCTCCGAGGGTTATCTGCTGGATAGCACCACCTATCATGTAGGCGCAGAACCTAGGAACTACACCGTGGAATTGAACAGCATCACCCTGGATGTGGTGGAAACCGCAAAGATGGGCAGCATCGCCATCATCAAGCACAGCGACAACGGCGACACGCAGATTGAAACGCCCGAAGAAGGGGCTGAATTTGCCGTCTATCTGAAATCCGCTGGCAGCTATGATGCCGCAAAGGAATCCGAACGTGACTACCTGACCTGTGATGAGAACAGCTTTGCCCAGACCAAGGACCTGCCCTATGGTGTCTACACCGTCCATCAGGTGTCCGGCTGGGATGGCCGGGAGCTGATGGATGACTTTGATGTGTTCATCACCGAGGACGGCGAGGTCTACCGCTATCTCATCAACAACGCCGCCTTTGAATCCTTCCTGAAAATCATCAAGGTGGATGCAGAAACCGGCGACACCATTCCCTATGCAGGCGCAGCGTTCCAGATCTACCGCCCTGACGGTTCTCTGGTAACGCAAACCTTCACCTATCCCGAAATCACCACCATCGATACTTTCTACACCAACGATCAGGGTTATCTGGTTACGCCCGATTCTCTGGAATACGGCACCGGTTATTCTCTGGTTGAAGTCCAGGCCCCCTACGGCTATGTCATCAATACCGAGCCTGTTTATTTTGATGTGACTGAGGACAGTTCCACCGAGGAGGGCGGCGTCACCGTCATTGAAGTGACCAAGGCCAACACCGCCCAGAAGGGTGTCATCAAGGTCTACAAGAGCGGTGAAGTATTTGCCTCCGCTGTGGTGGCAGATGCGGTGTACCAGCCCGTCTTTGCAACGCAGGGTTTGCCCGGTGCGGTCTATGAGATCACCGCCGCCGAGGACATCTACACCCTGGACGGTACGCTGCGCTATTCCGCTGGGGAAGTGGTCGATACCATCACCACCGACGAAACCGGCTATGCAACCAGCAAGGCACTGTACCTGGGCAAGTTCAATATTCAGGAGATCTCCGCCCCCGATGGCATGGTGCTGAACAGCGAGGTTAATACCGTCGAGCTGGTCTATGCCGGTCAGGAAATCGAAATCACCGAAACCTCTGCCAACTTCACCAACGAACGCCAGAAGGTATCTGTTTCTCTGGGCAAGGCGATGGAGCAGAATGAGCAGTTTTGCATCGGTATGAACGGTGAAGTCACCGCCGTTACCTTTGGCCTGTACGCAGCAGAGGAAATGATTGCCGCTGACGGCTGCACCATTCCTGCTGACGGTCTGCTGGAGATCGTATCTGTCAACGAAAACGGTTCTGCCACCTGCAAGACCGACCTGCCCATTGGCAGTTACTATCTGAAAGAGATGACCACCGATGGCCACTACATCATCTCTGATGAAACCTATCCCTTCACCTTTGAATATGCCGGTCAGGAAACCGCTGTGGTGGAGATCCTGGTGAATGACGGCATCGCCATCTACAACCAGCTGATTTATGGCAGCATCCACGGCATGAAGAAGGATGACAGCGGCAATGCCCTTGCCGGTGCGGTCATTGGCCTGTTCTGTGATGATACCACGGAGTTTACCGCAGGCACGGCTATCCTGACCACCACTTCTGCTGAGGACGGCAGCTTCTCTTTCACCCAGGTTCCCTATGGCAACTGGATCGTCCGGGAAATTGAAGCTCCCACCGGGTATGTGCTTTCCGACGAAGCCTACTCCGTGACCATCGACGGGGACGGTGCTGTGATTGAAGTGGAGATTGCCAACACCCTGATTCTGGGTGCGGTGCAGCTGACCAAGGTGGATGCGGAATATCCCGACAACAAGCTGACCGGCGCAGAGTTCCAGATTTACCGGGACAGCAACGGCAACAAGGAGCTGGATCAGGATGACGAATCCCTTGGCACCCTGACCGAGATCAGCACCGGCATCTACCAGATGGAAAAGCTGGTGTACGCCATTTTGTTTATCCGTGGTGAGCGGCCCATCATCGACGATAAGTATGACATTCACAAGCACCCCAATGTGGGTCTGACCACCCACGGCGGGGCTGAACCCTACGAGCATGGCCGTACCGACCATGTTGTTGCATCGGTTTCACTGACCAAGGCCACCGGCGCACCGGTTCCTGAACTGGAAGAAATCGAATCCATGTATGTGCTTCAGTCCAATGAGGACATTGAAGAAGAATTTTCTATTTAACAGGAGGATATTACCATGAAGAACATCATCAAGAACATCATCAAGAAAACCAACAAGAACGAGAAGAACACCAACCGTATGCCCATGCCCCCCAAGATCAAGCGTGGCTTCAGCTTCTACTGCTCCACCATTCTGGCCCTGACTCTGGTTATGGGTCTGGCTATGCCTGCATCCGCTACCGGCGGTGATCCCCTGACCGTGGTCAACAACCTGTCCGACTTCATCTTCGGCCTGATCCGTGCGGTAGGCATGATCCTGCTGGGCTGGGGTATCGTCCAGGTGGGCCTGTCCTTGCAGTCCCATGATCCCTCCCAGCGTTCCAACGGCTTCCTGACCCTCGCCGGTGGTATCGTCATCACCTTCGCAAAGGAGATCCTGACTCTGATTACCGGCTAATTCAGCACAGAAAGGCGGCAGGGTGGAAAAACAGCCCTGCCGCTGATCTCAAAGAAAGGAGGAAGCTGAATGTCTGATAACTGGGTCATACAGAACCTCGAAAACGCCCTGAATACCTGGAATGAGAAGCTGGCAGAGATCTGGACGCTCATCACCCAATCTCCGCAGCAGTTCAAAGGCGGCACCATCTGGAATGTGATGGTAAGCATCCACGGCGCAATTCAGGCCATCGGCATTGCGCTGCTTGTGCTGTTCTTTGTTGTTGGTGTGATGAAAACCTGCGGCAGCTTTGCCGAGGTGAAGAAACCGGAACACGCATTGAAGCTGTTTATCCGATTTGCACTGGCCAAGGGAGCAGTCACCTACAGTCTGGAGCTGATGCTCGCACTACTCAGCATCGTCCAAGGCGTGATCTCTACCATCATGAACGCATCCGGGTATGGAGCACCGCAGGATACCGTCCTGCCGACGGAAATCGTCACCGCCGTGGAAGAATGCGGCTTTTTTGAAAGCATCCCCTTGTGGGCAGTGACGCTGATCGGAAGTCTGTTCATTACGGTGTTGTCTTTTGTGATGATTATGACGGTGTACGGACGGTTCTTTAAGCTCTATCTGTACGCTGCCATTGCCCCCATTCCGCTGTCCACCTTTGCCGGTGAACCCAGCCAGAGTGTGGGCAAAAGTTTTATCAAGTCCTATGCAGCCGTGTGTCTGGAAGGTGCGATTATCGTACTGGCCTGCATTATCTTCTCCCTGTTTGCCGCATCGCCGCCTGTGGTCGATCCCGACGCCTCAGCGGTGTCTATGGTATGGACCTATGTGGGAGAACTGATCTTCAATATGCTGGTGCTTGTCGGTACCGTCAAAATGGCAGACCGGGTGGTGCGTGAAATGATGGGCCTGTAAGGAGGGAAAACATTGGAAGTCAAAATCAACAAGGAAATTCGTAACTATCAGGAGAGTATGTTCTTTGGACTGTCCATGCGGCAGTTCATTTTTTCTGTCCTGGCGATCATCGTTGCGGTGGTACTGTACTTTGTGTTAAAGCCCTATGTGGGAACGGAAACCGTGTCCTGGATGTGTGTTCTGGGCGCGGCTCCCTTCGCCGCAATGGGCTTTTTCACTTATCATGGCATGACCGCCGAGCAATTCATCATCAACTGGGTCCGCACCGAACTGATTGAACCCCGCTATTACAAGTTTGAATCCAAAAGCCTTTACTACCAGCTGATGGAAACTGCACCCAAGCCTAAGAGAAAGGAGAAGAAAGCCCATGATTAAATCCATCACCCGGTTTCTGAAACAACGCAAGGAACGCTACCGCATCCCCAAACGGGTTCAAGACCTGATCCCCATCAACTGCATCTGGGAGGATGGCATCTTCCGCAGCTGCGGTCAATATTCCAAGACCTTCCGCTTTACGGACATCAATTACAAAGTTGCATCCGATGAGGACCAGCGCGGGATGTTTCTGGGATATTCCAGCATCCTGAATGGCCTTGACAGCGGCGGCACCGCCCAGATCCTGGTCAATAACCACCGGATGAACCGCTGGAACTTTTCCGAATCCGTCCTCATGACTATGAAGCAGGATTACCGGGATGAATACCGCCAGGAGTACAACGATATTGTGTCCGGCAAATCCCGAAGCGGCACCGGGTTTATTCAGGAGAAGTACGTTACCATCGCTGCCAGCAAGAAGAATATCGATGAAGCACGGATGTACTTTGACCGTGTCGGCACGGAGCTTCAGACCCGTTTCGGTGCTGTCGGTTCCCGCTGCACGGAAATGGATGTCCAGGAGCGGCTGCGAATTCTGCACGGCTTCTACCGCCCCAAGGAAAGCAATGCCTTTGCGTTTGATATGAAAAAGCGGATACGCTGGGGCCATGATTTCAAGGACTATATCTGCCCGGACAGCATCAAAAAGCACAGCGATTATCTGAAAATCGGAGACCGCTATGCCAGAGTGCTGTTTCTGAAGGAACTGGCGTCCTTTATCAAGGATGACTTCATCGACGAACTGATTACCCGGAATCAGGATATGATGGTTTCCATCAACATCCTGCCCATTCCTATGGACGAAGCCATCCGGGAGGTGGAAAACCGCCTGCTGGGTATCGAAACCAACATTACCAACTGGCAGCGCCGCCAGAATGCCAACAACAATTTCTCTGCTACCGTTCCCTATGAGATGGAGCTGCAGAGAAAGGAAGCAAAGGAATTCCTGGAGGACCTGATGACCCGCGACCAGCGTATGATGCAGACCTGCATCACGATGGTCATCACCGCTGACACCAAGGAAGAATTAGAAAGCGAGACTGACGGCATTCTTTCCTTTGCAATCAACCGTATGTGTCAGATTGCCCCGTTGACCTTCCAGCAGATGGATGGTCTAAATACGGTACTGCCCATCGGCACATGGAAGATCAATATTTTCCGCACCCTGACCACCGAATCTCTGGCTGTGTTCATGCCCTTTAAGGTGCAGGAGATTCAGGACCGAGGTGGACTGTATTATGGTGAAAACGCCATTTCCCATAACATGATCCTCTGTAACAAGGAACAGCTTTTGAACCAGTCCTCGTTCATCTTGGGTGTTCCCGGTTCTGGCAAGTCCTTTATCACGAAATTACAGATCATGATTTTGATTCTGACCACGGATGATGACATTCTGATCTGTGACCCCGAAGGCGAGTATGTGCCGCTGGTGGAAGCCCTGGGAAAAGAAATGGCATCCATTATTCGCCTCCACGCCGGTGGCCGGGATCGGCTGAATGCCATGTTCATGGTTGCCGGTTATGGTGAGGACAATCCTCTGGTGTCCAAGTCCCAGTTTGTCATGTCCCTGGTGGAACAGATCGATAAGAAGGGTGTAGGCCCTCAGCACAAGTCTATTATTGACCGCTGTGTTGCCGCTGTCTACCGGGAGAGCGAACAGAACGGTACCGTTGCCACTCTGTCTATTCTTCGTGAGAAGCTGATGGAGCAGCCGGAACCCCAGGCAAAGGAAGTTGCCCTGGCTCTGGAACTGTTCACAGCCGGTTCTCTGGACATCTTCGGTCATGGCAGCAATGTGGACCTAACCAAGCGCATCACCGTATTTGACATTCACAAGCTGGGTCCTCAGTTGAAGCCCCCCGGAATGTTGGTCATCACGGACACGATGCTGAACCGTGTTTCCATGAACTGGGCACAGGGTAAGCGTACCCATGTGTTCATCGACGAGTTTCATGTTGCCTTTGAGAATGAAGCGTCCGCAACCTTCTTCAATTCCGCATGGCGTCAGTTCCGCAAGCGCAATGCGTTCCCCACGGCCATCACCCAGAATGTGGAGTATCTACTGGATTCCGTTCAGGCCAGCACCATGCTCAGTAACTCCGAGTTCATTGTGATGTTGAATCAGGCAGCGTCTGACCGTGAGAAGTTGGCAAAGCTGCTGAACATCTCCGACGAGCAGATGAGCTATGTTACCAACGCGGATGCAGGCTGCGGCCTTATCAAATACGGTTCTGCGTTGGTTCCGTTCGTTAACCGATTCCCCAAGAATACCAAGCTGTATCAGCTGATGACCACGAAACCCGGCGAGGGCATCTTCGGCGGTGATGCGGCAAACGTCTACAACTAAATGGAGGTACAACTATGAAGCGTAATATCTGGATTAGTCTGGCGGCAGTATTTGCCGCCATTTTCCTTTTCTCCGCCGTGATGCTCTGGCATCACTATGCCGATCAGAAGCAGAGCGCGGAAGTGTTCAATAATATCACCAGTCTGGTGCAGGAGGAAACGCAGTCCACCCAGCCCACTGATTCTGCCGAGCCCAGCGGTGAGGCGGGAACCGAACCCACGGAGCCTGCCATGACTGCCTACGAGAAGTACGCCGAGGTCTATGCCCAGAACAATGATTTTGTGGGCTGGCTCTCTATCGACGGCACCGACATCAACTATCCCGTCATGCAGACCGTGGACAATCCCAATTATTACCTGAAGCGTGGTTTTGACAAGGCATACAGCGATTACGGTGTGCCCTATGTTCAGGAGAACTGTATGCTGGGTATCTCCGACAATGTGGTGATCTACGGTCACAACATGAAGAACGGCTCCATGTTCGCAGATCTGTGCAAGTATCAGGACGCGGACTTCTATCAGGAACACAAAACCATCCACTTTGATACGCTGTCCAGCTTTGGAGCGTATGAGATTGTCGCCGTGTTTAAGACCGTGGCTTATTCTCAGGACGGATTCAAATACTACCATTTCGTCAATGCCGAGGATGAAGCCGCCTTTGATGCGTTCATTGCTGAGTGTAAGGAGTTGTCCCTGTATGACACCGGTGTTTCTGCGATATATGGCGATAAGCTGATTACGCTGTCTACCTGCGAATACAGCCAGACCAACGGCAGAATGGTTATTGTCGCAAAGCTGATTGAGCCTCCCACCGGGGAAGTGAGCGGCGATGCCTGATATTAAGACCAGGGATGTGGTCAAAGGGACAATCAAGACCGTTGAAAAAACTGCTGTTGCCGGGGAACGGATGAAGGATGCCTATGTCCGCATGAAGGAAAAGGGCGAAAACAGCGTTTATTCTTCTGAGAGTTCTTCCAATGAATATGCCGCCGATCATTTGACCGGCGGCATTGAAGCCTTGACCCATGAGGGAATCCATCAAATTGAGAAGCAGGGACAGAAAGGGCTTGATGCCACGAAAGCGAATGTTTCCAAGGCGAAGGCTGATTTTCAGAAAAAACGCACAGCCAACCAGCCGAAAGAACAGCATCACGCACCGCAGGCGGATTCCCCGGTGCAGCCTGCGGTGTCCGGCGAGTCTGCCCCTGCTCCAAAAATAGAAAGCCCTCCTCAGTCTGTGAAGTATCAGACGGTTCCTCGCCAAGCTGCACCCCATACGCAGGCTAAAACGATCAAACAACGAAGCCCTGACAGAACCATCCGTCAGGAAGGTAAGGCAGTCGATACTGCTACGAAGCCGGTACGCAGGTCCGTAAAAACTGCCGTCAGGACAGTCAAAACAGCAGACACCACTGCCCAAGTTTCCACCAAGACTGCTCAATCAGCTGCCACCTCAGCACAAAAGGCGGCAGTCGCAGCAGAAAGAACGGCTCAGGCTGCGGTTCAGTCTTTCCGGGCAACCGCCAAAGCTGCCGCCGCAAACGCTAAGGTTGCGGCCAAGGCGGTGGCATCCGCTGTTAAGGGTATCATCGAAGGTACGAAAGCCCTGATCTCCGCCATCGCCGCTGGCGCCTGGGTGGCAATTCTGGTAGTCGTTGTTATTTGCCTGATTGGCCTGATCGCTGGCTCCGGCTTCGGTATCTTCTTCTCCAGCGAGGACACCGACAGTTCTCAGACCATGCAGGAGGTCGTCTGGGAGATCAATGACGAATACCTTGCAAGGCTGGATGAAATTAAGGCATCCACCGCTTATGATGAACTGGAAATGTCCGGTTCCCGTGCTGTCTGGCCCGAAGTTCTGGCAATCTATGCTGTAAAAACCACTACCGATCCCGATAATCCCCAGGAAGTGGCGTCCATTACCGATGAAAAGAAGGAACTGCTGAGGGACATCTTCTGGCAGATGAATGAAATCAGCCATGAAACGGATACGGTGTCTGAAACAGAGATTGTCGAAAGCGATGACGGAAACGGCAATATTGTAGAGGAAGAAGTGCCGGTTACGAACACCTATCTGTATATCACCGTTGACCACAAGACTGCTGAGGAAATGGCGGGGGAACTGAACTTCAATGATGACCAAATAGCCCAGCTTGAAGCCCTTCTGGCTGACGAAAACGATTCTCTCTGGACCGCCGTTCTGTATGGCATCACCACGAGCGATGGCCAGATCGTAGCGGTTGCCCAGTCCCAGATCGGCAACATCGGTGGTGAGCCTTACTGGTCCTGGTACGGTTTTAATAGCCGGGTGGAGTGGTGTGCTTGCTTTGTTTCCTGGTGTGCCAATGAATGTGGCTATATTGAAGCCGGTGTTATTCCGAAATTCGCAGGCTGTATCAACGGCGTTCAGTGGTTCAAGGATCGTGCCCAGTGGGCAGATAACAGCGCCGAACCCACACCCGGAATGATTATCTTCTTTGACTGGGACGATGATGAAGGTCAGGACGGTTTGGCTGACCATGTTGGTATTGTTGAAAAGGTTGATAATGGCAGGGTGTATACCATTGAAGGCAATACAAGCGACAGTTGCCGCGAACGCAGCTATCCGCTTGGGTATTACGAAATTCTTGGATATGGTATTCCTGCTTATTAAACCGCAAAAACCACCGCTTGGCAAATAAAACACACCATAAACACAAAAAGAGGAATCGCTACAAATCGTAAGCGATTCCTCTTTTTCATGGAATATACCTATAGTTCCGATTCGCAATGACATAGCCACTGCCGTTCTTTGGCTGCCATTCATAGCGGTTCTTATTTTCGTCTGGGAACAGATGCTCCATTATAGCGGCAATGCAGCCGCCGTGGGTGATGATGCAGGCGTCCTCCCGGATTTCGGAGAATGCAGCCAGCACACGCTGGCGCATCTGCACACCGCTTTCGCCATTGGGCGGTACATTGGCGTCGTTGTCACCAGTGAGCCATGCCTGATAAGCTGGGGTGTCTTTCAGTTCCTCGTAGCTGTGCATCTCAAAAATGCCGAAATCCACTTCCTGGAATCGAGGATCGATGTCAAAAGGCACATCGCCAAACAGAACACGCAAGGTTTCATTCGTCCGCTCCATACCGCTGGTGAGGAATCGGACATTTTTGATGTCATAATGGAACTGGTGCAGTTCTTCTCTGCCTGCATCGGACAGGGGCAAGTCGCTACTGCCGCAGTAGAGATGGCGCTCGTTGGCTTCCGTCTTACCGTGGCGAATTAAGTAGATGGTCATTTCAATCTCTGCTCCAATCCGCAGAAAATTCGGCTGACCTGTGTGGCTTCCTTGCTCAGATATTGGGCCAGCCGCCCGGTGTTCTGCCGCCATGCCCGGTTTTCAGCACCCATGGGAACCACACCGCAGAAAATATCCTGTAAAATCAGAATGCTATTCTGCCATTCCTCACGGTGGGTCTGAAAATAGCCGATGGGGTTGGGATGGCCATAGGTAAATTCTTCGATTTTATAGATGCAACGCTTGGAAAAGTCAATCTCCCCACCGTTGCAGATGAACACATCCTCATCAGAGATATTAAAAGCGGATTTTGCGTAGTCCAGTTTTCCCTGGTACGCTCCGCCGATAATCAGAATCATATTGGCCTCCTTAAATGAGCACATACACCGCCACGGCACACAGTTCGCCAATGGTCAGTGCGTAGCCAGAAATGTCGCCGTTCATGCCGTCCAGGGATTTGTAGGCACGCCGAAGTGCAAGTCCATAGCCAGCCAGGCAGCCAACGAGAACAAATCCATACTTTCTGCAAAGCAGGAAACCTGCGGCAAGGAAGATGCAGAGCATGACCGTCAGTGCTACTATGTGGGACTTTGGTTTCTTTTGGTCGGCATATTGGCTGGTGGACATGGGGTTCAGCCCGGTCACCGCCAAAGCGGAACAGCACCGACTTACTGCCGGAATAAAAAACAGGATCAGGTAGTTGGCATCATTGGGTGCAGATGCGAATACCGCAAACTGCGCCAGCATCAGCAGTACGATACCGATAACCGCAAAGCTGCCAACATGGGAATCCTTCAAAATCTCCCGGCGGCGCTCCAGGTCACGCCAGGACTTGACTGCATCGGTCACATCCATGTAGCCATCCAGATGGATGAACCCAGTGACGATGTAGGGATAGGCACTTAGAACCAGCCCTGTGACCAGCGCGGGCAAATCCAGCAGTCTGCACAGCCAAGCCAGCACCGCCCAGATCGCGCCGATCTCCAAACCCACAACAGGCAGGAACAGGAGCATTTTATCTTTGGCTTTCTCGTCCCAAACCTGCGGTGCCGGGATGGAACAGAACATACTCTGGCACATGATAAAAGCGTGGAGAAATTTTTTCATATACATAAATCTCCCTTGTGGATAGTCAGTTGCCCTGCGGATACCTCGATAACCGCATCGCACACTGCGGCCAGTCTGCGGTCAATATCCGCAAGACACTTGCGGTACATTTCGGTGCTTTCGGAATACCGTTCCGCATCCGAATAAATGTAATCGCTGACGATCACCGCATGGCGGACGGTCTTTGCAAACCTGATCAGTTCATCGGCACAGCGGTGAGCTGCTTCCATATCCATCTCATAGTTTTTCTCCACCGGGAACAGAGCATTTTGCAGCAGTGCCGTTGCACTGTCCACCAGGAAAGTGCCATCCTTATCGGCCACCTCCAGACAGGACATAACATTCTTACTGCACTCCACAGTCTCAAAGCCCATGCCGTCCCGGTCGGCAATATGGCGGCGGATGCGGTCATCATCTTCCTCGCCGGTGGAGATCATAGTGGCTACATAGTAATGCTTTCCGCCCTTGGCGAGTGCCACGGTCAGGTCTTGTGCCAGGGTGGATTTTCCATTCTTGGCACCGCCGGAGATGAAATAAGTCATTTGGCTCCCTCCACAGTGAATTTGTCGCCCTCACGAATTTCATCCAGATAGCCATCGTCGATGCCTGCCTGGTCAAAGGTCGCCATATCATTGATGATGGTACAGGCGGCATCCAAAATCTCGAATGCCAGCGGACATCCGCTTCCTTCGCCCAACCGCATTCCCAGCAGGAAAAGCGGGCTTAATTCCATGGCATCCATCGCCAGCTTGTAGCCAATTTCATAAGAAGCATGGCTGGGGATAAGATAGCCCTTCACATTGGGACACAGTTTGTAAGCGCATAGGGCGGCAACGGCGGAAATAAAACCGTCGATCACCACCGGACAGCGGGTAACTGCTGCACCGATGAATGCGCCGCACATGGCGGCAATATCGAAGCCGCCCACCTTGGAGAGCACATCGATCACATCGTTTTTATCGGGCTGATTTACAGCGATAGCGGTTTTGATAACTTCCTTTTTCTTTCGGAAGCTGTCGTCGGTGATACCGCCTCCCCGGCCTGTCACATCTTCCACGGATGCGTCCAGCAGAACGGACAGCACAGCGGAAGACGTGGTGGTGTTGCCGATACCCATTTCCCCGACGCCCAGCGCATCAGCATGGGTGGACTTCGCCAGCTCAATGCCTGTCAAGATAGCTTGGATTGCCTGCTCTCTCGTCATGGCAGGGCCGCTCACGATGTTCTGAGTTCCATAGGCGATCTTGCGGTTCAGCACCGCAGGCTCCTTGATATCCGCATTGACGCCCACATCACAAACGGTGATACCACATCCGAAGTGCTTGCACAGGGTAGAAGCGCCGGTCTTGTGCCGGGTCAGGTTGATGGTCTGCATCTGAGTCACGGATTGGGGCGCACTGGACACGCCCTCTGCCACCACGCCATTGTCGGCAGCGAATACCAGCAGATGCTTTTTCTCGATTTTGTTATGTACCAGCCCGGTGATGCCTGCCAGCTGGACGGACAAGTCCTCCAGCCGTCCCAGACTTCCGGGAGGTTTCGCAAGCTGGTCCTGCCGCTCACGGGCTTCATTCATAGCGAACTCGTCCAAAGGACGGATCGCATTGAGATATGCTTCTAAGTACATGGTTTCAGCCCTCTTTCTTCTTCGCCAGCTGCGCGATCTGGCTGTACTTTGAAAGCACATAATCATAACCACCTGCGCTGTGAGGGATCAGGCAGTTGGAGCAATCCTTGATGCCATTTTCCGTATAAGCACAGTTGCCGCCGCACTTATCACCCAAAGCATACAATGGGCAATAACAGAACAGGCAGTTGAAGTTGCCGTCATCCCTTACTTTGTGGCAAGGAAAATATTCGCAGCTACGGTTTTGAAAGAAGCTATGGGAGTTTTCCATTGGGTTACCTCAAATCAGGTTATTTTCTACCATCCATTCGATAGAAGGTGCGTCCTTCATCAGCTCCATGGTAAAGGTTGCATTCGGGCAGATTTCTTCTGCCCGAAGAAGAAATTCTTTCATGGGGATTGTGCCATCGTTCAGGGCATTATGCTGATCTCGCGTTCCATCGTTGTTATGGACGTGGAAATGGCTGATGTAAGGCGCACAGATTTCCAGCCACTCCATGACAGAGATATTGGAATAGGCATTTACATGGCCAATGTCCAGACACATCTTTAGCCTCGGATCATCCACGCCCTTCACAATATCCAGAAGCCAGGCAGGATCGGTTTCCAGCACATTTTCCAGCACGATCTGAATACCGGGATCTTCCTCCAGAAACTCCTTCCAGAACTTGATCGATTCGGCAGTGTACCACACCGGGAAATAGATCCATGGGTTAAAGCCGCCGTGGATGATGACCTTGGTGCTGCCGTAGCGTTTCGCAAGGTCGATTGCCTGCCAGTAGCGGGAAGCGGCCAGTTCTCTGGCCTTGGGATCAATGGCACAGGGGAACAGCTCGTTGTAGGGTGCGTGGAGAACGCTGCGGGCAATGCCATCCAGCTTCTTTTTGACCACACCGTCCACACCGGCGAATTTCTCATCCATGTTCCAAGCGGTGCAGTATTCCGCAATCTCAATGCCGCAGCCGTATTCCTTTGTAACGCGCACCGCGTCGGTGGCAATGGTAGAAAGGTAGATTTTTTCTCTGTTCAAAGCTGACACCTCGTTTTCTTGAATCGAAACTCCGTCCACAGTTCCATTATCAGCGGCAGCAAACACAAAACTGCGAAACCCATATAAAACACAAAGGAAATGGGGGTAATAGGATTCATGACGATTTTGGGATCATACCAAATGACAGTCTGGCCCAGTAAATATCCCATAAGCGCCACCGTCAGGCAGGCAAACAAGCTAATCACCAGGCTCCGGTCCCGGTTGTCAAAGCGGTAAATGGAAAAGGCGGTGCGGCCTTTCAGCGCATATCCCCTGCTCCGCATAGAATCGGAACTCGTAGTGAAAGATTCCAACAACCATGTCAGGAGCATGGAGAAAATGCAGACAGCGTTGACAATCCTCTGAAAAACATTGCCTTGGTTGACGCCCCGTCCTACTGCTCTCCGGGCTGTGGATATCTTCTTTGCCTGGGCTTTTAGTCTTGGCACAGTTCGCAGAATAATAGAGAGGAACAGCGACAGTTTTGGACTGACCCGGCCAAAGAGATATACCACCTTATCAGCGGTAAAAACGGAAAACACGCAGCTCAGCCACATGAAAACCGTTGCCACAATCATGCCCAAGGTCACACCGTACAGCAAAGATTCCACGGTCATGTTGTTGCCGATGAAATTCTGCCGCATGACGGTGACGCCAAAGTGGTTGTAGCTGGAGTAATACATGGCAAAAATAACGATCAGCGGGATCAGGCAAAGGTTGAAGATTACCGCCCGCTTTCCGTTGCGCTTTACGGAATAGGCAAAGGCGCTGAGATAGGAGATCAGCAAGAAAACAGGCTGCTTAAAAAGGATCGCTGCGGCGATGGTGCTGACGAAATAGAACAGGTTGATGGCAGGATGGTAACTCTCAAACCCCATCGTCATGCGCCTCCATCATGCCGTACTTCACCTTCAGCCGGTCCAGCTTCTCCAGAAGGGGCTTGCCCAGCAGGAGCAGCACCAGGAAGGTGCAGATGCCCTGGCTCACATTCACGCTGAAGCCAGAAATATACAGCGGCCACGCCGTCCCCCAGGAGATGGCAGGCAGAGTCAGAAATACACTGCTGGTATCCAGCACCGGGCCGACGATCAGCACTACACTGATGAATCCGAAAACAGCCATGACCAGGGGCTTCCGGGGAAGCCGTTTTTTCGCAAATGAGAAGCCCGCGATCAGGCCGGCGACACCGTAACCCAGCATCTGCCAGGGAGTGTAGGGACCCTGGCCGTAGAAAAAGTTACTGGCAAAGGCAGAGATGGCGCCAACCAGGAAACCGGTCTCCGCCCCAAAGGCGATACCGGAGATCATAATAACGGCGAAGATGGCCTTGAAATTGGGAATGGGAATGGCGGCACGGGCCGCAACAGCCAGCGCGCACATCACCGCAATGGTCACCAACTCCCGCGCCTGGGGCTTTCGCCCCTCAAAGGCCATAAAGAATGGGATCAGCAATTCGATCACAATGAGTGTTCCAGTGAAATAATAGGAACGGCCCGGCAAAATCGTGCCAAAATACAAAGTTGCGGGAATCAGTGCAAACAGAACAATGAGCGTAGCAATGTTAGATTTCTTCATAACATCAGCCCTCCTTGTTCTGCTTATAGAGGTCAATCATATTCTCCGCCGTGACCGCATTCTGAAACACATGGCGGCTCATACGGTTGGCGGCAGTGGTATAGAAGCTGTTGGAGCCAAAGAAGCGGCGGGGCGTATCGGTAGTCAGGATCTGACCATCGAAGAACATGGAAACCATGTCCGCGTACTTTGCGCAGAACTCCACGTCATGGGACACCATCACGATGGTGATGCCCTGGATCTTGAGCTGGGCAAGGATGGTGGCAAAGGTTTCCTTGAAGAAGCTGTCGATGCCCTTGGTGGGCTCGTCCAGCAGTAAAAGTTTCGGTTCCGTCAGCAGGACTTTTGCCAGGGCGGCACGCTGCTGTTCACCGCCGGACAGATCGTAAGGGTGGTTGTCCAGCAGAGCGGTCACCTGACAAAGCTCCGCAACCTCAGCAATCTTCTGTTCATTCCTACACATCTCGGTCAAATCCTCCCGGACGGTTTTCTTAACGAACAGGCTCTTGGGATCCTGTGGCAGCATGGACAGGCAATTCTTGAACAGTTCCGCAGACTTATATTTCTCCACCCGTTTCCCGAAAACCTTTACCTTACCCCGGTAGGGCTTGCAGATACCACAGATGGCTTTCAGGGTGGTGGATTTTCCGGCACCGTTGCCGCCTACGATGGCATACAAACTGCCCGCAGGCACCTCAGCGCTGACGCCTCGAAGGATATCGGGGCTGTCCTTTTCGTACCGGAACCACAGCTCTTTCATAGAAAGAGCGGGGTTTTCAATTTCGTCCGCCAACGGCTCTGCCGGGAAGGTGGATACCTTGGGCGCTTCCGGGAATGCCTTGCTCAGCCAGTTGCGGCCCTCCCGGACGGTCAGGGGGCAGTCGCCCTCGCCCTGGGCCCCGTAGAACACCCGGACCGGGGTGGGCATGGCGGCGAACATATCATTGCCCTGCTCATACAGGAGCTTGCCGATATTCCGGGGCGTGTCGTCCGCAATGACCCGGCCGCTGTCCATGACGATGGCACGGTCCGCATAGGGGAAGATATCCTCCATACGATGCTCTGTGATGATGACAGTAGTGCCCAACTCAATATTGATTTTCCGCACGGTATTCAGAAAATCCGATGCCGCGATTGGGTCAAGCTGACTGGTGGGTTCATCCAGGATCAGCACCTCCGGCTGCATGGCCATGATGGACGCCAGATTCAGAAGCTGTTTCTGTCCACCGGACAGGTTCGCCACATCCCGATGGAACCAGTCCTGGATGCCGAAATAGCAGGCCATTTCCGCAACACGGGCGCGCATGGTTTTCTGATCAGTTCCCAGGCTCTCCAGGCCAAAGGCCAGCTCATGCCAGACCTTATCCGTGACGATCTGATCATCCGGGTTCTGCATCACATATCCGATTTTAGCGGACTGATCCCGCTGGCTCACCTTGTCCATGGGAATGTCGTTGAACAGGATCTCTCCGCTGTGCTTGCCATGGGGTGCCAGCACGGATTTCAGATGCCGCAGAAGCGTGGTCTTGCCGCTGCCGGATTTGCCGCAGAGGACAACGTATTCGCCCTTTTCGATTGACAGTGTCACATCTTCCAGAGAGTGCTTCCCCTTTGCGGTGGGATAGGAAAAGGTCAGATTTTTGATCTCGAAATGTGCCATTGAATGGCCTCCTTTATGTGTAAAGCGGTAGGGATCAGCAAAAATGCGCAGTAAGCGATAAATCCCAAAGTGTTCAGCCCGGTAATGGGCGCGATATACAGATCAGGGGTGAAGGTTGCGGTCATACTTCCATTTGCGCCGCAGGCTATCACCACAAATAACAGAGTAACGATCATCCCCATCAAGGTCCAGTCCATGGCGGTCATGCGGTAGATCTGGAAGCTGGTGCGTTTGGCGGTGCCATAGCCACGGGCGCGCATGGAATCGCCGGTGATAACGCTGCCCTCCAGCGCCCAATCGGTTAAAGCAGAGAGGACGGTCATGCCGTCGTTCACCTTCTCCTTGGTGGTGCTTTCGTCCCCGGCACCCTTGCCAATAGACTTTCTGGCTCCGATGATCTGCTTTGCCTTGCGGATAAAGTTGGGGATCATGCGAAGCACCATCACCAGCAGCAGTGACAGCGCCGGGATGAGATTTCCGAACAGGCTGGTGAACTTATCGCTGGTCAGGACGGCATTGTAGCAGCCGAACCACAGCAGCATCACTACGAATACGCCTGCAATGGCCGCACCATACATCAACGCTTCCAGGGTATAGGGTCTCCCGAACAGGTGAAACAGCACTGTAACACCATAGGCATTAAGCAGTGGGTTAATAACGGTGAGAATGACAAACATGGGAAGCATCCCAAGGATCATCTTCCAGCCCTTTTTACCATTTAGGAGCAGATAATAGGTTCCTCCGCCCATCACTCCGGCGATCAGGTAGGCAGGGTGCTGGATCACCACGCCGCAGCCGATGGCCCCGATGAAGAACAAGAAGTTTACCAGCGGGTGCCGTTTGGAAAAAGCATCATATTTTGAAGTGTTCATTCCATTTTCGCTCCAACATCCGTGCCCAGCCCCTCGCAGGTATAGCACCAGACGATCTCATCTCCATGTTGAACCTCATAGCTGGAACAGCCATAATTGGGGAATTCTCCATTGACTTTATACATCCAGCCAGACTGATTGCCGCAGTCAAACTCGTAAAGATGGTTGATTCCCTCGATATAGTAGCTGTCATAAATCGGGGTCCAGCTGTATTCCAGCTGGATATCACAGGCAGTACATACCCGCTGCAGTACATCAAAAACAGTTTCGCCCTCGTTAAATTCAACGACAGTTTCTCTAAGTATCACACCATCTGCCGGAACATAGGCGATCTTCGCCGGGTCCAACTTCTCCTGATTGCTTAGAATCGTGTCGCAGACAATGGTGATCTTACACAGATTCTCCGGTTCCTCCGAAAGAAGGATCGCATCGTTCGGAATTGAACCGGTCTGGAATTCAGAGCCTAATTCATTTCCTCCCTGCTTCCGAAAATGCAGCGCAGCCAGCACACCGGAGCATACCATTGCCACGATCACAACAACCATGACGATATTCGCTAACTTCTTTTTCTTCATCAGCATGACCTCCCAAAAAGAAAAAGTCCCCAAATTGGGGACTTCAGTGCAACGAAAAACAACCAGCAGGCACCCCCAAGAGCCTCCCGGATCAAAGTCAAAGCTCGTATTCCGGCTCTGGACGCCCTGTGCTCAGCAACTTCTCAGATTGCTCCAATGTTCCTGCGCGGCATAATGTCCATCTACGGCGGCTTGGTACCGCTGGGATTAACCCATTCCAATGTCTGCCCTGACTTTTGATATTCATTTCATCATACCTGATAGTTTATCATATTATCCTCAAAAGTTCAATGCCTTTTGGTAAGATAGGAAAACCGCCTGCGTTGCTGCAGGCGGTCATTTGGGTTATTGGACATCTGTCATATCGTAAAGGGAATTTTCGCCCCGCTCCATGCGCTCCAGAGCGACCAGCGCATAAAACGCCTGCTCCGTTGCCATCAGATCAGACTCTCCATCCAGGATATGGCGGAACCCGCCGTCCTCCGTCAGGAAATCCAGCAGCCGGTCTTTCAGCGTGTTCCCGTTCTTCACGAACCGCGAATCATCGATGCTGATCCCCAACTCTGCCAGCGCGGTGATCACCTGAGAAATGGACTCACTGCTCTCAGAACCATAGGCGGAAAATCCACCCTCGTCGTTCTGAAGCTCAGACAGCACTGTTAGTGCGCGGTCAATGGCCTCGGACACGTCCTGACGATCCTGATACTTCGCAAGGGCTTGCAGTGCCATGGCGGTAATGTCCACATCCGCTTCACTGCCTGCCAAAGTCCATCCACCGGCAGGACACTCCGCATCCAGAATGTATTCCAGATAAAGCTCCCGGGTCGCCTGGGTCGTGCCGGCCACATTTTCAGGGATCTCATAACTGCCGCTGTCCAGCGCCAGCAGCGCAAAGATGGGACCATTGATGCCCTGGAAGATGGTCTGCTCATAGTCTGCCAGCGGAACCAACAGATTATAGCCTCCCACATCGGTGGGATCCTTGCCGATGGCCGTCAGCGCCAGGATCACACGGGAATACTCCGTGTATTTCCTTTCGTTCAGGAGGCCTTCACAATTGATAACATATTCTTCCGCCTGTTCGTAGTAGCTGTCGAACCATTCCTGGGGCACTTCTCCACCCCAACGGGCAAGGCCGAAGGCTACCCACTCGCCGCCGACAGAACCGTAAGTCGGTTCGGGAATCGATTCCTGCAGCATCGCAGCGCAGTCATCCAGAGAGAATTCTGCCCTTTCCTTTTCTCCGTCCTCAGAGCCGCTGCTGGGTTCCAAAGCTACATCCGTCTGGGTTGTCGTGCTGTCATCCAGAGAAGATTCCTTCTTTTCCCCGGCGCAAGCTGTCACAGTCAGCGTCATCACCAAGGCAATAACAACAGCAAGTATTTTTTTGAACATGATTTTATCTTTCAATTTTCACTCACTCCCGCTTTCTCAGCTTTCCGCAGGAAAGGTATCAATCGTTCCATAGTAATAGGAAACGATCAGGTTGGCGTCTTGGGTGTCAATCGTACCGTTGCCATCCACATCTGCAAGTTTCAGCTGCTGCTCGGTCAGTTCCTCGCTGCCATAGTAGTAAGAAACCACCAGATTTGCGTCCTGTGTATCGATGGTGCCATCCATGTTGACATCACCAATCAGCAGATCTGCCTCTTCCTCACCAATGGTCAGTTCCAGCGTTACAGAGGGTGTAGTCGTTGCGACGCCTGCTGTCATGGCAGTTCCATCCTCTGCGTTGTGGTACATGACATATTCAAAAGAAATTGTAACAGCGCAATTTCCTTCTGTCAATGCATCCGCAGAATAAGTCACATATTTGGTGATATCTCTGGTCATGCCATTAGCGTAAGTGGCCGTCACCACCATGCCAGTGGGGTCGAAGGTCTCCCCTTCTGCGTAGGTCATCTTGTCCGGCAGAGTGGTCACTTCAATGGTTACATTGCTGCCAAAGGCCATCAGGTAAGCAGAGTCATTCTTGAAATAAATGGTGCCGTACTCGTCCACAATGGGGCTGCAAATAGCATACTGCGCCTGGTCGCCGGTGGGCGTGAACAGCGCGTAAGCGGTGGTGTAACTGCCCTCGGTGGTCACATAATCGGCACTGGTCTGGCCTGCCTTATCCCGCAGAACCCGAAACTTGCCAGGGGTCATGTTGTCAAAGAAATAGACATAGACATAACCACTTTCAGCTTCATAAGCCGTGGTCAGCAAACCGCTGGTCTGGGGATAGCCCTGGGTCTGAACGCTGTAGGCAATGGCCTTTTTACTTAGATCGATGACTGTGATATTATGCCCGGAGTATGCGGCAAACTGGCCGGAACCAGACACGCCCACATAGGCCCTGCCATTGTAAACCACGGGAGAACAGGTACTCATGGGCGTATTGCTGCTGCCATTGACAAGTACAACACTCCACATATTTGTCAGCTTCCGGTCAGCGGTGACCTGAACGCAGTAGAAGCCGCCGCCCTTGGAGGTGAAATAGTAAGCGTCGGTGACGCTGTCATAGACAACCGTGCTGCGAATATCGCCGTTGAGACCATCCCAGCTGTCCAGCAGCGCGCCAGACTTAGGATCCAGTAGCAGAAGCCGGGAGGTCTGGCTGGTGCAGGTATTGGTTCCGTCATCGGTGCCTACCAGCACAAAGTCATCGCAGGCATAAGCACCGGCCCAGTAGTAGCCGCCCTTGGCGGTATAATACCAGCAGGCGCATTTGCTTTCCTTCGTCTGAGTGGGGTCTTCATCCGTGATGGACAGGCATACAAAGTTGGCGTCGCCGGTTTCGCTGTTCCAGAAGCCGGTATACAGATAACCATTTTTCACCGTCAGCGGGCAGTTGGGCTGGCCGCCCAGCGGATCGGTATAAATCCACAGAGATTCCAGCGTGACTGCATTGAACGCCTGTACGGTACCATTGGACAACGCCACAAAAACCATGCCTTCTGCGTAGGTGGGCGGGGTGATGGAGAAGCTGGACTTATGATCCATCGTGCCTGTTGCCACAACTTCACCCGTAACCGTATCAACGCGGTAGATCTTATCGCTTGCGTAGGTGATCAGATATCCATCCACAATAATGGGGCTGCCGACCGCGTCAGAGTCGATGCCGCTGCCGATCTGGTTTGCCCAGTAAAGGGTACCATCTTCTGCGGCAGTCGGAATCCTGGCATCGGTCACGCCGTTGTTGGATTCATCACCACGGAAATTGGACCATTCCGATGTCAGGCTTGTATTGATGGTACTGTTGATCGCCGCCTGATCCAGCTTCCAGGTGATGGTCACAGTTCCGCCGCCTGCCTCGGTTTCTGTCACAGCATAACTCTCGGTTCCATTCGTCACCACCAGATTGTTATCTTCATCCCGTGTCACGCTGATGGTGCCGGACTTGCTCACATAGCCGTACTCCGTCAGCGTGAAGTCGTAGCTGTATCCTTCGCAAAGCTGGAATGCTCCATTTTCATCAGGCCACAGCCGCTCGCCGGACATGGTTTCGTTCAGATTCAGAAGTGCATTCTCCGGTGTGATCTCAAAGATCGCCTCCACCGGGGGAGATTTCAGGATATGCAGTACATAATCAGAGCTGCCATTAGGCGCCTTATCATTTTCTACGGTGATGGTCACATTCTGGGTCTCTATGGTACCGTCCAGTTCGATTGCCGCCACCCCAGACCCGGTCACATCAGTTCCGTCCACCTTGACCCGGTAGCCAACTTCATCTTCGCCATAGCAGGTATTGCCTGCGTGGGGCGCTACGAAAAGATCCAGGGTCTCGGCGGCCATGGAAACCGTTACGAAATACTCCTTCACATCCGAGCTGAAGCCGGTGCTTCCGTTTTCCTGTACCAAAGATGCCGTAATGCCGTCGCATTTTGCAGTCATATCTTCCAGGGTCAGCATTCTGCCAAAGTCAACGATATAGTCCTGATAATAGGTTGCGCCGTCTGCTTCCTTCGTCAGGCGGATGGTCACCGCATTTTCAATGGGGTTTTCATCCATCAGGAAACGGTTCAGCTGAACGCCAGTCGTTGCGCCAGAAGTCAGTTCTTTGGTCTGTTCCTTACCGTGGTACAATGCAGACGCAAATACCTGATCGTAAATTGCCTGAATGGTCACACCGCTTTCTTCCGTAGAAACCCACACATATGCCAGATGCTCTGTGTCCACATATTCCACCTGATAGCTGTGGTTGGACACAGAGAATTCCGAATTAAGAGGAAGGGTATTCTTGTATTTACTGCTGCTCTTTGTACCAAAAGCCAGCTCTTTCAGCCAATCTTCCGTGGGAACATCCAATTCAATGGTGCTGTCGGCCACATCTTCCATGGTGAATTCATCCGCGATGTGGTAATAGGTATCGGCAGTAGCCACATAGCTGTAGGTTTCACCGGGAACCAGGATATACTGATAACGGTTTCCGGAAGTCCCCTCCTTGAACCGCTCAAAGGGCATCACTTCCCCATTGCTGTTGACCACCTCCACCGTCACATCCGCAGATGTAGTAACGAAAGACAGTGCCTTACCCTCACCGGGACAAATGATCAGCGTATATGTATTGGAGTAGCCGTTTGCGGATACGGTCACAACAACGGAAGTCTCCTCTGCGTCTGCCAGTTCCACTGTCACTCCGCTTGCAGCGTCCTGACCGTTCACTGTGACCTTGTAGCTATCATCCAGGGGCTTTGCAGTAACCGTGACCGCAGTAACCGTATCCACGACCTTGTACACATATTCCGTCACATCACCGCTGAAAGGCGTCATAGCGGTCTGATCCACACCGTTCTGATCCGCAACGGAAATTGCCATCAGAGAGGGAATTCTCGCAAATTCCACAGTGTAATCCTGAGAATAGGTGTAGTCATTCTCTGCCGTACAGCTGACCCGGTAGATGACCGTGTTCCCGGAAGCACCCTTCTTCAAAACATTTGCCGCACCGCTGGTCAGGGATTCAAAGGGGATCGTCTGTTCCACACTGCTGCCGTTCTGGGCATTCCTGTACACAGCCGTTAGCACCGGTGTTCCGGGAACCAGGTCAGCATCATACTCTGCATAGGTATAGACAGTGCCCGTAAAGGTATCGCTCACAGGCACTACTACCTGCCGGTCACTCCATGTACCCAGGGCAAATTCATCGTCGCTGAACTTGTTGTCTGTGCTGTCCTCAGCACCATAACTGCCGGACAGTCGGAAAGCATCCAGCTCCAGCCACAGATTCTGGGGCAATGCCGCCTGCACAGTCATTGTGTCTGCCACCGTGGTACTGCCCTCTACGGCCAGTCCATTCTGACTGACACGGAAAGCATAGCTTCCTGCCGGCAGCTCCAGCACACCGTCACCATCGTCGGTCCACACCTTGCCATAGGCATTTTCCGCTGTAATAGCTACATTGGAATATACGCTGCTTCCGTTGGCGAAGGTCACTTTGTACTGTACCCCGGTCTGGCTCTGCTCATAATCGCTGATGGCCTTATTCAGGTTTTCTGCAAGAACCGCTGCGGAATCACTGTCAATACCAACAAACTGGATGTATGCCGTGTCGTAAGCATCCTTTGCCGCAGTCCGAACATCGGTTTCCTTTAACTGATAATCTGCCATGGCTGTCATCAACTGCTGAAGACCAGTGCTGGGTTGGCTGTTGGCATCCTCGCTGAAACGGAAGAATCCCACCTCAGATGCCTGCTTGTCCAGCGCAAAGTCACCATCCTCATCGCTGCGGGTGAAGTTCCCCACTGCACCGTCGATGGCAGAAACCATGCCCTCTTCCAGTCCGGTAAATTCATGCCCGCTGGCAATCAACGCCTCCTGCACTGTCTGACCTTCCGTATAGGTAACATACTCCGGAGCGATCACCAGCGTTCCGTTTGCTTCCGCAACCAGCACAAAGGTGTTCTCTGTCACTGCCATGACGCCTGTCGGTAACATTCCAACCAGCATCATCACGGTAAGAAGCAAACAGAGCACTCTCTTTCCCATTTTCTTCATTGGTCATACTCCTTCCTAGTATCGACATTCGATCCACTTCATCCACAGCCGTTTGTTCCATCTTGTCCAGGACAGCAGATGATGGAGCGTTTTATTTCGGAACTCCAACATGGCATCTCTCTGTTCCTCCGTCATTTCACGGCTGCTGAACAGCGCCATGGAATTCAGATCGATCATATTCCAAAATTCTGCCGCATACCCATCGCCAAAACGAATTCTGACGGGCTCGCGCAAATCCTGCATTGAACCATTGCCCCGATCAAAACCCAGCTTTTCCAGCAGCGTTGTGGTATCCGCAAAAATCCATGCAATAGCTCCCCTGCAATTCTCATCCCGGAACTTCTTCTCTTTCGCAGACAGAATGATCTTTCTTCTGACCATCAAAATCACAGCCAACAGCAGGATTATGAGCACGATCAGAATACCACCCCAGGCAATTGCTTTCGGAACATTGGTCATATAACCGCCGTCAGGTTCTTCCGTTTCCTGGTTATCCTCAGGATTCTCTTCCAGCTCCTGCCCCTCTTTGGGATTCAGACTTTCGGAATTCGGATCCTTTGCCGTATCGGAGTTGTCAATTCTGTCCCCAGACTCCTGCTCATCCATTCCGGCAGTCAGATTCAGCGGAATCCAGCCAATGCCGTCCTGATATACTTCCACCCAAGCCTGCCCGCAGATGCTGTCCACCTCTATGGAAGCCCCGCTTTCTGCTTCCGCCGCCATTTCCTCTGTAATCACATAGCCTTCCGCATAGCGGGCAGGAATACCAAAGTAGCGCAGGGTCAGCGCTGCGACGGTGGCGTACTGATAGCTGCTCCCCTGTACCTGGCTCAAGGGCAATTCAACCTCACTGTCATCACCAAAGCATTGATTCAAAAAGTCCAGCACACAAGCCTGCGCCTGTTCAGAAGTCAGCTTGTCCGAAGCACCATACCGATTCGCGGCAGAATCCCATTTCTGCTCCAGCATATCCAACACTTCCTGTGGAATTTGCAGATAGCATCTGTACACAAAGTCCCGATACGCACTTTCCGCTTTTCTGTAGTTCATCACCGCTTCGTCATCTGATGCCTGAAGATTTTCCAGCACCTGACCGACCAACCCGGAGCCGCTGGAAACAACCGAAAACATATAGATTCTTTCGCCGTCGGAGGCGGTGCTTTCCGCGTTCAGATTCTCCGCATGCAGCAGTTCATCCGACGAAAGGCTGAACGGAAGACAATAAAACCTGCTGCAGGCACCGATATTCTGCACCGTAATCTGATTGCGCTCTGTCTCCATATTGAAAATGGCACTTTCAAATTGCCGGTTTGGATTGAATTCATTCAGATTGAGCCAATAAAGCAGATCTTCATACTCTGCGAGAATTTCCGTATCCAATGGATTCCAGGCGTTGTTTTCATATACCGCCCCCGTGAATCCACGCAGATACATTTGCTCCGGCTTTTCCATGGTGACGATCAGCGCCGGTTTGGCATCTTCTCCAGCGTCCCGGTAATCGGTAAAAACGCCTTCGGGAAGAGTCGTATATTTTGTTTCATATTTGCGCGCATGTAGGTTTTCATGCAGCAGCAGACTGAATCCCGATGCCCAGCTTTCCACTGCCGGAAGCGCCGCCGCTGATACAAGCATACAGGCAACCAGCACAAAGGCAACCCAGTTTATCAGAATTCCCAGCGATGCTTTTTTCTTTCCCCAGCCGCTATACAGTAGAAGCAGCACTGCGGTCATCATCACAAGCATCAGATACCCACCTGAAATCTGTTCTCCAAAGACGGTTGTTCCAATCAGAACCAAACCGGGAAGCGCAGCCGCGAGAACAGGTGCAGCGACAGAAACCATCATACTACACAGAAGCGATCCAATACCGCCTGTCAGCAGGGAGAACAGTAGTAAGCAGGCACTACGCTCCTGCGGTCCGCACTGGGTTTCCAATTCAGGCAGTACCCAGCCGGTGGATGCAGTCCAGGTATCCCCCAGTTGGTTCCAAAACAGCCCAATCCCATCCATCATCTGCTGTCTGAAGAATATCACAAGCAGCAGCAAAAGCATCAGCACACCAGGATAGAATACTCCCTGCCGCTGAAAGGCCAACAGAATGCCATGAAGCGCACAAAGACAGATACCGATGAGAAGCATCCACAGAACGGGATAAATCTGATCAAATCCCGTCATTTCTGTAAACGCCAGTATCAGCGCTGTGTATGTCAAAAGGCCCGTAACGGTATGCAAAATCCAGTCGCTATTTTTCCTTTGTGTTCGCTCCGCCGGGCGGAGCCACATTCCCTTTTTATTTACCTGGGTCAAGGCTTCCGCCTCCCTTACAGATCAATTTGTGATAATTGCTCCTGATAGTGCTCCGGGTCAAACATGACCGCACTATCCAGAGATGTTTTTCCGCACAGCAGCATCGTTACATGTCCAAACCGTTGCAGCTCCATAACCTCACTCTGGGGTTCCTCCGCAATGTAGACCATGTGTGCGCACAGTGGCGCTCCACCGGTCTGCAGTAGTAAGCCTGCTCCGCTGACGCTTTCCTTGACGCCTGTTGCTCGCATCAGTCTGGGAATGATGCCCACCAGCTCATCCATATCCCGGATTTCGTGGAGGATGCACAGATTTCTGTCCGTATCATTCCAGCCGATGGTAAACTGGATACCGCTATCCAACAGGCTCCGGCACAGAGAAACAACCGTTTCCGCCTGGGCATCGATGATTTCCCGGTTCCCTGACTCTCCCGTCCGCTCCCAGAACACCAACACATTTCTGGTAATGGGCAACGCAGGATCACGGACGATCAGCTTGTCAAATTTACCGGTCAATTTCCAGTGAATCTGCCGTGGGCTGTCTCCGGGAACATATTCCCGAATCTGATATGTTTCCGTCAAATCGGAACCGGGCCTGTCCTGAGAATATACATCGCTTTCGTCCATGCTGTGAGGGCTTGGGATCAATGTGATGTTCGGCTCAAAGGTATCCGGCTGAACTGTTATATGCGTCACTGCGCTGCACTTACAGCGTATTCCGATCAATGCGAAGCAGTCATACAGCACGGCCTGCTGAACGGATACACGCAACCGTCCACAGTAGTCACTGCCAGTTGTCAAAGCTGCTTCACGCCCCTTTTTCGGTGGCATCCAGGTCATCATATGGATCGTTTCACATTCCCGGTTCAGCTGATTTTGCGCCAGCAGTTTGCAGCGGACACGCATCGCGGGAAAGATCGTAGGGTTGTCAAGGGCAACCGAAAAGCTGCCGCTTTCACCCTTTCGGATGTTGGGAGCCGCATTCAGACTGACACTGAGATTTTTTCTTATATACAGGTTCACCGGGATACTGCCCAGTGGGATCAGCACAAGCAATACAGCCAATGCCAATGCCATGCTGCTGCCAAAATACCCGAAGAAACCTAAACAAATCCCTTCCAGTACCAGCCAGCATATTTTCATTGCGATCATAAGCAGTACCTGCTTCCCTTATTTTTTCACAACCGGCATTTTCACAGAGTCCAGAACGCTGCGGATAATATTCTCAGGCCGTTCCTCCATCATTCTGGCCTTCGTTGCGAGCACCAAACGGTGGGCACAGACATCAGGGAAGACTGACGCTACATCCTCCGGGATCACAAAATCACGGCCATTCAGATAGGCATAGGCTTTTGCCATACGGCAAACCGCCAGCGCGCCGCGGGGGCTGATGCCCAACTGCACCATGGGGTGTTCTCTGGTTGCCACAGTAAGTCTGGTTACATACTCATACACAGTGTCTTTGATTTCTACCGCTCCGGTTTCCTTGACCAGTTCCTGAAGCTGGGCAATATTCACCACAGGTGCGATCTTATTCAACGGATTCTCTGTATGTCGGTCCCGAAGAATGCTGACCTGGCTTTGAAAATCCGGATAACCCATGCTGATTTTGATCATAAAGCGATCCAGCTGAGAATTGGGCAGCATTTGGGTGCCGGCAGAGCCAATAGGATTCTGGGTAGCCAGGACCACGAAGGGCTTCGGCAGATCATAGGTCTGCCCATCCACCGTCACATGGAGTTCTTCCATCGCTTCCAGCAATGCGGACTGGGTCTTGCTGGAGGTACGGTTGATCTCGTCCGCCAGCAGCAGGTTCGTCATAACCGCACCCGGCTTATAGGCGAACCCGTCGCTCTCCTTATCATAGACCGAGTAGCCGATGATGTCGGAGGGCACCGTATCGGAGGTGAACTGAACACGGCGGGTGTCCAGTCCCAGCACCTTCGCGAAGGTCATAGCTGTCGTCGTTTTACCGACGCCGGGAACATCCTCCATCAGTACATGACCGCCTGCCAACACAGCCATCAATATCTTCTCGACAATCTCATTTTTACCTACAACGACCTTTTCAATTTCTTGCAGGATTTCGTTAATCTTTTGATTCATATTCTCCTCCAATGTATCCTATGGAAATCATTCTTCTGTATCCGGAGATTCCTCTTCCGGGGGTTCTGTTACAGGTGGGTCTGTTTCAGGCGGATCGGTAACGGGAGGATCCGTTTCCGGGGGTTCTGTCTCAGGCGGATCGGTAACAGGAGGATCCGTTTCCGGGGGTTCTGTCTCAGGCGGCGTATAGTTCGGGTCCTGCGCTCCACAATGGATACAGGATCCATCCGTATAAGAATGGTACTCCTCGAAAGTTCCCTCCCAGATCAGATCCAGACCACATCCATCGCAATGGTATACGATCTTCTTGCAAGTGGCTTCCTTCATTGTCAGCGTCCCGCTGCACCCCACATCCCAATCGTGGAGAACACCGCATACACTGCATTCGTAGTCCTCCCAACCTTCATTGTAAACATACTTGTGCTGGCCCCGGTTCAGTTCTTCGCCGCAGGTGGAGCACTTCTGATAATGCTCCGAATCTGTGTAATTCCATCTGCTGTTCAGTGTATGACCCTTGGCAGGGCTTTCTTCTTCTCTGACCATTTCACATACGGTGCAGCAAACCGTCCTGGTGCCGGGCTCGGTACAGGTTGCTGTGTTGCTGCCCTCAACTTCCCTCCAGCTGTGTGTCTCAGAAATGCCGCAGGAGGAGCAGGTATGGGATTCATCGGAGTTATCCCAGACATGCGCCTGTGGATCGCCAATGGTCGTCTTACAGTCGTCACAGAACTGGATATGGGTACCGTCTTCCAGATCCATGTAGGTCAGATGCTCGTGGGCACAATCTTCCACCAGACCACAGCAGCGGCAGACATAGCGAATGGATCCATCCGTATTCTCCACCTGTTCCATCTGATGGTTGATGTAGTAACTGCCATTTACCGCAGTCACGCAATAACCGATGGTATTGCCATAACCGGCAGTACCGCCGCCAACATCCCAGCCATAAGCCAGCGTGTAACGCAGGGTCAGCACATCGCCATCCTGCAAGTAGTATTGGGACATAGACTGTCCGGGATAGTAGGTGCCATCCAGAGAGAACAGCCAGCCGGAACCGCTGGTATAATCAAATTCGCTGAATGTACCGCTCCCACCGCTGCTCTTATTCAGTCCGTTGCGGTAAATGCACCGCCACAGCGTTGCAAGGCCCGTTCCCTCTCCAAAGTAGCTGTCAATAGCTTGCAGGATTTCTTCCTCGGAAGAACCATACTGGGACCAACTGCTGCCGCTCAGAGCATTCGCGCTGTATCCGGGGGACAAGCTTTGCAGATAGAATCCGCTGTCCAGGGTTCCGGAATACCGTCCGCTCCATCCCAAAGAATTGGACGCAGCGCCAAAGGGTTCTCCGGTATCCATACCCATAACAGCCTTAGCAACCGCATAGGAGATCGGCTCATCCGCCAAGACTTCATAGGATACGGAATCCACAACACCCAGGCCAAGCACGGACAGATCAATGTAGATCGTTGCATTACCGGTCTTCTGGCCTGCCTGGTTGCGCTGTCCTTGCAGTGTCAATGTCAGCTCACCGTAGTTACCATAGGCATCTTCCGCGTAGATATAAAGCGTATGTGTATTGGTGTCTCCCGTTTCCGGGTTGCCCGGATACAGAGAATATTCCGATGCAGAACCGGAGGAACTAGTGTAGGATATTTCCTCACCATCCAATTTCACGATCAGTTTTGTATCCGTACCGTTGGCAGGAATATAACTGATCACATTTCCGTCCGCATCCTCACTCCAGGCATTGACACTCAGGTTCGTATTCGTTTCATTGATAACGACCTGTCCATCGGTGAGATTTGTCGTGATCTTTACCGTATTCTCACCCCTGTGCTTGTAGGGGATATTGATTTTGAATTCGTACACAGTTCCAGCGCTGTCTTCCGCTGTAATGGTAAAGGCATTTTCACCCGTCTTACCATTTTTCAGAAGCATCTGAATATCATCAGCATAAGCCAGCGAAAGCGCTCTTCCGCTTCCGGACTGATAGCAGGTTACGGAACTGATTTCAAGATCGGAGCTATCTGTACCTACGATAGACATCGCATAGGAAAGGATGCCGTCCATCAGCTGATCGTCATAGATCGCTTCCGCGGTTTTGGACTTTCCATTCTCGCAAGTGACTGTTCGGTCCACCTGCTCCCCGTTATCATTCACGGTATAACGCATTTCCAAATACACATCCATAGAGTAGTTCAGCACGACTTCAAATGTCATCTGCTGACCGCCCGCAAGGACAACGACTGTAATGGTATAAGCGTTTGATGTATAGCCATCCGGTAACGCCATGGTCAAAGCGCCGCTCTGCTCCAGGTTGCCGCCACCGGATCCCTCCGATGTGTAAGAAATATTCAGGATCCGTGCACTTTCGCTGTCAGCGCCAGCAAGTGCCAGCTCATACTTCACAGCACCGGCGGAGAGCTGATTATTCTTCACATCCGTAGAAACACGGCTGCCCGGTTGACAGGTCAGGGTTCGGCGGGTCGTACCTTTTTCCAGCCATGTGAAAGAAAGCTCAATGTCCAAAGTATCTGCAAAGAGGATGGTAAAATGATAGCGGACTGTCTGGTAACTGTCATCCTCATCCGGTACCTGAACTTCAAAAGTCAGATAGTATGTTTCTTCCTCGGAACCATTTGCTGTCTGGAAAATCAGCGAACCACCATCCGGATTCAGCATACCGCTACCTCCGGAAGCCGTGGTATACTCCGCCTTTACGATCTGTGCATCTTCTGCCAACGCACCAATCAGCTTGGGAGTATAAGCAAAAACATTTTCCGTCAGCTCATTGCTCTCTATCGTCCTGGCTGCAGAACCATCTGCGGCGCAGGTAATCGTGGCAGTAGAATCACCATTTTTCCTCCAACCGAGTTCCAGCTCCACATCCAGCGTGTAACAGCAATGAAGTACATAAGAAAAAGTAATGTCCTGCTCCACCAGATTTCCCTGAGAATCCCGCTTTTCGAGATGGGCATTGATTTGGAACGTGTAATCACGCTCTGCATTTGCATTGGGCAGCTCGATTGTTGTTTCGCCGCTTGCGGCAACTTCAGCGTATTGTCCATCTCCCTCTTTCAGATAAACGGAAATGATTTCAACATGATCCGCTTCCGTGCCAGTCAAGGAGAAGGAATATTTCAGTTCGTTGTTTACGAGCTGCGCAGTGTTCATCGTCTTGGACACCGCCTCGGACGGTCCGCATACAATGGTTTTCGGCTGAGTTCCGTACTTATACCAGGTCATGACCATCGCCAGATCCAGGTCAGATTCCTCGCCGCCTTCTTCACCCTGATCTCCGTCTTCCTGACCCTCATCGCCATCGCCGGTATCCGGGTCATCATTTTCAGAGTCTTCCGGCTGAGTTTCTTCAGGCGTTGTTTCATCCGGCTCTGTTTGCTCCGGTTTAGACTCTTCGGGTTCCGTTTCCTCTGGCTGCGTTGTCTCTGTTTCTTCCGGCTCTGTCTCCTCCGGCTCGGTTTCCTCTGGTTCCGTTTCGTCCGGTTCCGTTGGCTCCGTCGAATCATCATTTGAGTTCTCGCCTAGATTGGGATCTTCTTTGTTCTCGCCCATTTGAAGTTCCGTGATCCCTCTGATCTCTTCATCCTCCAGAGGATTCTGTGGCTTTACGGTTGTCAGTGCCATTCCAGAATAGAATAGCCCCAGCAAAATAGCCATTGTCAAAAGCAGACAAATGCCCACCTTTACTTTTTTGCTATGTAACAGCGAATTCCAATCCATAGTATAGTCCTCTCAAAGCAAATTGATTGTGCCAGCTTTCCTTTGCAGACTTATATCAAGTCAACAAAGGAAAACTCACAATTCCGAAGCAAAACTGTGTTCTGAATGAAGGCGGGGCATGGGCTATGCCCCGCCTTATTTTTTACGAAGCAATAATCCTCGTAATCAAGTCAAGTTATCCCTCCACTGGAAAAGCATCGATTGTTCCATAGTAGTAGGAAACGATTAGATTGGCATCCTGGGTGTCGATAATGCCGTTTCCATCCACATCAGCCAGAGCAAGCTGCTCCTCGGTCAGCTCCTCGCTGCCGTAGTAGTAGGAAACGACCAGGTTCGCATCCTGGGTGTCGATGACGCCGTCCATGTTCACATCGCCCAGCTCATACTCGGATTCAGGCTCCTCAACAACGATGGTCACATGGTACCAGTTGTTGGCACTGTCACTGATACAGAAGGAGGTGCCACACTCTTCCAGATTGATGGTAGCCTCGGTGACGTTGCTTGCGAACTCCTCCCAGTTGTGAGAGCCATTGTAAATGTA
>JAGAUY010000012.1 GCA_017620525.1 Oscillospiraceae bacterium
ATGTCGAAGTCGATATCCGCCTTGGTGGGCATAGCAACGACCTTGCCGGTAAGGGTGTTCTTATCACGGTCCAGCCACTTGGGAGCAGCAACAAAAGCATCGTCCTCTTTCAGCTTCTTAAAGAAAGCATTGGAAACACTCTTCTCGCAAACAGCAATCACATCACCGGTCCGAACCATGTAAGAGGGGATGTTGACGCGCTTGCCGTTGACGGTGTAATGACCGTGGTTGACCAGCTGGCGAGCTTCACGACGGGTGGAAGCAAAGCCCAGGCGGTAAACAACGTTGTCCAGTCTGCGTTCGATCAGGCTCAGCAGGATCTCACCGGTGTTGCCTTCAGCACGGGAAGCCTTTTCGTAGTAGCCTCTGAACTGCTTTTCCAGGATGCCGTATACGAACTTGACCTTCTGCTTTTCGGTCATCTGCATAGCATATTCGGATTTCTTTGCTCTTCTCTGACCACCGGGGTTCTTGTTGGAAGTCTTGCTATAACCCATAGCGGCGGGAGATACGCCCAGAGTTCTGCAGCGTTTCAGAACAGGCTGAGTATTCTTTGCCATAGTTCAATTTCCTCCTATCAATTATACACGGCGGCGCTTGGGAGGACGGCAGCCATTGTGAGGAATGGGAGTCACGTCCTTGATCATAACGACTTCCAGGCCTGCGGACTGGAGAGCACGGATAGCAGCTTCACGGCCCTGGCCGGGGCCCTTAACATAGACCTCAACGGTCTTCAGGCCATACTCCATAGCAGCCTTAGCTGCGGTCTCTGCTGCAGTCTGAGCAGCAAAGGGAGTGGACTTACGGGAACCACGGAAGCCCAGGCCGCCGGAGGAAGCCCAAGACAGGGCATTACCTTCCAGGTCGGTAATGGTTACCATGGTATTGTTGAAAGAGGAACGGATATGTGCCGCGCCTTTTTCAACTACTTTACGCTCCTTACGGCGCTTAACAACTTTCTTAGTAGCCTTAGCCATTGTACATATCCCTCCTTACTTCTTCTTGTTAGCGATGGTCTTCTTCGGACCCTTACGGGTACGAGCATTGGTCTTGGTCCGCTGGCCATGCACAGGCAGGCCACGGCGATGACGCAGACCACGGTAGCAGCCGATTTCGCTGAGGCGCTTGATGTTCATAGCGGTCTCACGGCGCAGGTCGCCCTCGATGATATACTGATGTTCGATAGCCTCACGAAGCTGAGCTTCCTGATCCTCGGTCAGGTCCTTCACGCGGACATCAGGGCTGATGCCGGTTTTGGCCAGGACTTCTGCCGCCCGGGCAGGTCCGATGCCGTAGATATAAGTCAGGGCAACCTCGATCCGCTTGTCGCGGGGAAGATCAATACCAGAAATACGTGCCATACTCTTGAGCACCTCCTATTAGCCTTGTCTCTGCTTATGCTTGGGGTTTTCGCAAATTACCATAACGCGACCCTTGCGCTTAATGATCTTACACTTCTCGCACATGGGTTTAACGGACGGTCTTACCTTCATACTGTTTAACCTCCATATGAGAATGGTTCTCTTTAGATTACTTACTTCTCCAGGTGATCCGACCCTGAGTCAGATCGTAAGGAGACATTTGAACGGTTACTTTGTCACCGGGCAAGATCTTAATGAAATTCATTCGGAGCCTGCCGGAAATGTGTGCCAGAATGGTGTGTCCATTGCCAATGTCCACTTTGAACATAGCATTCGGCAGTGCATCGGTTACGATGCCCTCAAGTTCGATTACGTCGTCTTTTGCCAAGTCATTACCCTCCCAGGTTTTTTCCTTGCATCGACCGGCTCAGGGAAGCCAGGTCTCTTCGTAATTCTCCGTTGAGCACTTTGTCGCCGGATCTTAGCTTCTCGGCAACTCTGGTCTCAGATCGAAGTACCTTTTCTACGTGTTTGCGTTTTTTCCGCTTGGGCTTTTCCACAGGTCTGTTCCTGCCGTTGACCAGCGTCACAAACTGATCATCGGCATCCATTACATAGAACAATTGGCCCTGATCTCTGCCCGCCGTGGAAGAAACCACATCCGCTGTCGCAATTGTGGTTTTCTCTGGGTCCATAGTCAAAGTCCTTCGGTGACGGTGAGTATTTCCGGCTCGCCGTCGGTGATGAGTACAGTATTTTCATAGTGGGCCGCAAGCCGCCCATCGGCGGTGACCGTTGTCCAGTTGTCCTTCAGAACCTTCACCTCATAGGTGCCTTGGCACACCATGGGTTCTACGGCAATGGTCATACCGGGGAGCAATCTGGGGCCCCGGCCGGGCGCGCCGAAATTCGGCACCTCCGGCTCCTCATGCAGCTGCCGTCCTACGCCGTGACCCACGAAAGAACGGACAACTGAAAAACCGTTAGACTCCACGTACGTCTGTACGGCATGGGAGATGTCCTGCACACGGTTCCCCTTTGCAGCAAAGCGGATTCCTTCAAAGAAGGACTGCTTTGTCACATCGATGAGCCGCTGTGCTTCGGTGCTGATGGCACCGCAGGCAAAGGTTGCTGCACAATCTCCATGAAAGCCCTTATAGAACGCGCCCACGTCAACGGAGACAATGTCCCCCTCCTGGAGAATGTATCCGCCGGGAATCCCGTGGATCACCACCTCATTGACGGAGATGCACGCACTTGCAGGGAAGCCGTAAAGCTTCAGAAAGGACGGTTTTGCCCCCTGGCTGACAATAAAGTCATGAACGGCTCGGTCTATCGCCTTTGTCGAAACGCCGGGCTTCACCAGGGAGCCTGCCAGTTCTCTGGCGGCAGCGGTGATTTTGCAGGCCTCGCGCATCGACGCAATTTCACGTTCATTTTTGATCGTGATCATGCCTTTGCCCCAATCGCTTTCAGAATTTCTTCGTTAGCGCCCTCAATGGACTGGTTGCCATTGACAATCCGCAGGCGGCCCAGCTTGGCGTAGAAGTCCTTCAGCACTTCCGTAGAAGCGTGGTAGACCTCCAGCCGCTTCAGCACGGTCTCCGGCGCATCGTCCTTGCGGATGATGAGCGCCCCGCCGCAGCTGTCGCAAACACCGTCCTTTTTGGGGGGCTTGGCAACGACATGGTAGCTTGCCCCGCATTTGGAGCAGACTCTGCGTCCGCCCATGCGCTGGGCAATATCCTGGTCGTTAACCTCAATGGAAATCACATGGTCGATCCGAACGCCCTTTGCTTCCAGGGCCTCAGCCTGGGCCAGGGTGCGGGGCACCCCGTCCAGGATAAAGCCGTTTGCGCAGTCAGGCTTGGCCACCCGCTCCGCGACAATGCCGAGAATCAGCTCGTCGGGAACCAGATTGCCCTCGTCCATGTATTTCTTCGCTTCTTTTCCAAGGTCCGTGCCGTTGGCAATGGCCTCGCGAAGCATATTCCCGGTAGAAATGGCGGGGATGGAGAGCTTGTTTACAAGCTTTTCCGCTTGCGTCCCCTTTCCGGCGCCGGGCGCGCCCAGTAGAATGAGATTCATCCTGCCATACCTCCTTGACTTAGTCCAGGAAGCCCTTGTAGTGCCGCATCAGCAGCTGTGCCTCCAGAGCCTTCACCGTCTCCAGGGCAACGCCCACAACGATGATGACGGAGGTACCGCCGATTGCCAGGTTCCGCACGCCGACCATCAGGTCGCCGGCGATGATGGGCAGCAGTGCCACAACACCCAGGTAAACAGCACCAAAGACAACGATCTTGTTGATCACCTTCTGGATGAAGTCAGCGGTGGGTCTGCCAGGCCGGAAGCCGGGGATGAAACCACCGTTCTTCTTCAGGTTGTTGGAAATCTCCACAGGATCGTACTGGATGGTGGAGTAGAACCAGCTGAAGAAGAAGATCATCAGGAAGTACATGACAGCATAGAACCAGCAGGTAGAGCTCCACACGTTCTCATACCACCAGCCGCTGGTCTTGCCGGTGAAGGCACAGATGGTAGCGGGCAGGGAGCAGATGGACTGCGCGAAGATGATGGGCATAACGCCGGACATGCTGACCTTAATAGGCAGGTTGGTGTTCTGACCACCGTAAACCTTACGGCCCACAACACGCTTTGCGTACTGGATGGGAATCCGGCGCTCGGCATTGTCCATAAAGATGATGAACAGGACCAGAGCGGTCATACCAACCAGAACGATCAGGATCTGCCACCAGACCATTGTGGTCAGGGTGCCGATCATACCAGGGATACCGGAGATGATGTTGGCAAACAGGATCATGGAGATGCCGTTGCCGATGCCATACTCGGTAATCTGCTCACCCAGCCACATCACGAAGGCAGAGCCTGCGGTGAAGGACAGGATGATGACCATAGCGGGCAGGAAGCCCTGCTTGGTGATGATGGAGAAGCCGGAAGCAGAGTAGTTGACGAGCATCTGGTAGTAAGCCCAGCCCATCAGCAGGCCCAGACCCACGGTGGTGTACCGGGTGATCTTGGCAATCTTCTTCTGGCCTTCCTCGCCCTCTTCCTTAGCCATCCGCTCCAGAGCGGGAATCGCAATGGTCAGCAGCTGGATAATGATGGAGGCGTTGATGTAGGGCTGAATGCTCAGCGCAAAGATTGTGGCTCTGGAGAATGCAGAACCGGACATTGCGTTGTACAGGCCCAGGATGGTGGAAGACAGAACGCTGTCAAAGTAGTTGCTCAGGGTAACGGTGTCGATATAAGGGACAGGAATCACATTGCCTGCCCGATAGATCAGGAGAATGAACAGAGTGAAGATGAGCTTCTTGCGAAGTTCCGGAATCTTCCATGCATTCTTAAGTGTATCTAACACTTACACCACCTCGGCCTTTCCGCCCGCCTGCTCAATCTTTTCCTTGGCAGACTCAGAAAAAGCCGCGGCCTTAACAGTGATCTTCTTTGTCAGCTCGCCGCCGGCCAGAACCTTCAGGCCGTAGGGGCACTTTGCGATGATGCCGGCCTCGATCAGAGCAGCGGCGTCAACCACAGCACCGTCTTCAAAACCGTTCAGCAGGCAGACATTCACAGAAGTCAGGGGCTGAGCGAAAATGTTATTGAAGCCGCGCTTGGGGATACGACGGGCCAGAGGCATCTGGCCGCCTTCAAAACCGGCACGGACCTTGCCGCCGGAACGGGCCTTCTGGCCCTTGTGGCCGCGACCACCGGTCTTACCGTTGCCGGAAGCGATGCCGCGACCCTTGCGCTTGCCCACAAAGGTGGAACCTGCGACAGGAGAGAGTTCATGGAGCTTCATTTCTGTTCTCCTCCTTATTCAACTTCGGTAACCTGCAGCAGGTAGCCGATCTTGGCGATCTTGCCGCGGGTCTGGGTGTTGTCCGGCTGGATGGTGGTCTGGCCGATCTTGCGAAGGCCCAGACTTGCAGCGGTAGCGATGTGCTTTTCCAGACGGCCGTTCAGGCTCTTAACAAGCGTAATCTTCAGGTTTGCCATGTTAATTGCCCTCCTTAACCAACGATTTCTTCCACGCTCTTGCCGCGGATCGCAGCAACCTGCTCAGGGGAACGCAGGGAAGTCAGACCAGCCATGGTGGCCTTGACCACGTTCTGAGGGTTGTTGGAGCGCAGGCACTTTGCGCAGATATTCTTGATGCCGACAGCCTCCATAACGGCACGGACAGCGCCGCCGGCGATAACGCCGGTGCCCTCGGGGGCGGGCTTCAGCAGAACGGTGCCGGCACCGAAGATGCCGATCACATCGTGGGGGATGGTGTCGCCGGCCAGAGAAACCTTGACCATGTTCTTCTTGGCATCGGCGATGCCCTTCAGAATGGCCTCGGAAACTTCCGCGGCCTTACCCAGGCCGTAACCAACGGTACCCTTGCCGTCACCAACAACCACCAGAGCGGAGAACTTCATGACACGGCCGCCCTTAACGGTCTTGCTGACACGGTTCAGGTAAACGACCTTCTCAATGAGCTCGGAAGCTTCATTGTTCGAAGTCTTATTGTAAGCCATTTGTTTTCCTCCCTTTCTTAGAACTCGAGGCCGCCCTCGCGGGCACCCTCAGCCAGAGCAGCAACACGGCCATGGAAAATATAGCCGCCCCGGTCGAACACGACCTGGTTGATACCCTTGGCCTTGGCACGCTCTGCCAGGACCGCGCCCACCTTCTTGGCACCTTCGCAGTTGCCGGTGAGACCCTCAAATTCCTTCTCCAGCGTATTGGCGGAAACCAGAGTTACGCCGTTCACGTCGTCGATGATCTGGGCGTAGATGTTCGCATTGCTGCGGAATACGTTCAGACGGGGACGCTCAGGAGTGCCGGAGATTTTGCCACGAACACGGACATGCCGCTTCAGGCGCATTGCATTCTTATTAACCTTGCTGACCATTTCGGCACACCTCCATTACTTCTTGCCACCGGTCTTACCAACCTTGCGGCGGATGACTTCGGTGGAGTACTTGATACCCTTGCCCTTGTAGGGTTCGGGGGGACGCTTGCTGCGGACTTCGGCAGCGAACTGGCCGACGACCTGCTTGTCAATGCCCTTGATCACAATCTTGTTGGGGGTGGGTACCTCAATGGTGATGCCGGGGATCTCGTCCACGAACACTTCGTGAGAGAAGCCCAGACGCATAACCAGCTGATTGCCCTTCTTCTCGCAGCGGTAGCCAACACCGTTGACTTCCAGCTCCTTGGAGAAGCCCTTCTCAACACCCTCGACCATGTTGTGAAGCAACGTACGGGTCAGACCGTGCAGAGACTTGTGCAGGTGCTCTTCGTCGGGACGGTTAACGGTCAGCTCATTGCCCTCAACCTTCAGGATCATGTCGGGATGGAAGGTGTAGCTCAGAGTGCCCTTGGGGCCCTTCACGGTAACAACGTTGCCCTCGGCAATGTCAACCGTGACGTTTGCCGGAATGATAACCGGCTTTCTACCAATTCTAGACATTTCTGAATATCCTCCTTACCAGACGAAAGCCAGGACTTCACCGCCGATGTGGTTCTCGCGAGCCTTCTTGTCGGTCATAACGCCCTTGGAAGTGGAAACGATTGCGATACCCAGGCCCTTCAGAACTCTGGGCAGCTCGTCAGCGCCGGCATACACACGCAGGCCGGGCTTGGAGACCCGCCGCAGGCCGGTGAGAACAGGCTGCTTCTTGGCCAGGTACTTCAGAGTGATGTGGATCACGCCCTGATTACCGTTATCGGTAACGGTGTAGGACTTGATGTAGCCCTCTTCCAGCAGAATCTGGGCAATGGCCTTCTTCAGATTGGAAGCGGGGACATCCACGGTTTCGTGCTTTGCAGAGTTCGCGTTCCGGATACGGGTCAGCATATCTGCTACGGGATCGGTGATTTGCATGTTAATATCCTCCTTTAAGAAGTTACGGGCTTAACCCGTTGAAGTTTGGGGGTATCCGGGGAATGCGAAGCTCGCTGCGCTCGCAGTGAATAGGTAATAGTGAATAGTGAATAGGTATTGTATTCCCTTCGGGAATGATTCTGAAATCGTCCGCGAAGCAGACACCTCACTTCTTCACTCTTCACTATTCACTTTTCCTTAGCGGCGAAGCCGGCTTCCATCTTCCCGGGACTTCCCAAATCTTTTCACATTGTTGTCGACCTTACTCGAGATTACCAGCTGGCCTTGCGAACACCGGGAATCTGGCCCTTGTAGGCCAGCTCACGGAAGCAGATACGGCAAACGCCGTAGTCCCGCAGGTAAGCGTGAGGTCTGCCGCAGATCTTGCAGCGGTTGTAGCGGCGGCTGGAGAACTTGGGCTCAGCCTGCTGCTTCAGGATCATAGACTTCTTAGCCATTTACGTAATCCTCCTAAATCAAGCGGTGAAGGGAGCGCCCAGCTGGGTCAGCAGCTCCTTGGCTTCCTCGTCGGTGGTAGCGGTGGTGCAGATGCAGATGTCCATACCACGGATCTTGTCCACCTTGTCGTACTCGATCTCAGGGAAGATCAGCTGCTCCTTCAGACCGAAGGCGTAGTTGCCGCGGCCGTCAAAGGAGTTGGGGTTGATGCCGCGGAAGTCGCGGACACGAGGCAGGGCCACATTGAACAGGCGGTCCAGGAACTCGTACATCTTGTCGCCGCGGAGGGTAACCTTCACGCCGACGGTTTCGCCCTCACGGACCTTGAAGTTTGCAACGCTCTTGCGGGCCTTGCAGGTGATGGGCTTCTGGCCGGTGATGGCAGCGATATCCTTGCAGATGGCCTCAATTTCCTTGGCATTGTTCTTGCTCTCGCCGCAGCCGACGTTCACAATCACCTTGTCCAGCTTGGGGATCTGCATAACGCTCTTGTAGCCGAACTTCTTGTTCAGAGCAGGAGCGATCTCCGCAACGTAATGATCTTTCATTCTGTTAGCCATGGATTAACTGCTCCTTTCTCAGATTTCGGCGCCGCACTTGCGGCATACACGGATCTTCTTGCCGTCCTTGATTTCATGGCCGACGCGAACACCCTTGTTGCACTTCTCGCAGAACAGGGCAACCTTGCAGGAGCGGATGGGGGTCTCACGCTTGACGATGCCACCGGTCTCGCCCTGACGGCGGGGCTTGGTGTGGCAGGTAGCGACGTTGACCTTCTCCACAATCACCTTGTTCTCGCTGGGCATGGCGACCAGCACCTTGCCCTTCACACCCTTGTCCTTGCCGGACAGGACGATAACGGTATCGTTCTTCTTAATGTTCATTCCTTCGGTTCCCCCTTAGATGACTTCGGGTGCCAGGGAGAGGATCTTCATGAAGTCTCTCTCACGCAGCTCGCGGGCCACCGGTCCAAAGATACGGGTACCACGGGGATTCTTGTCGTCCTTGATGATAACCGCAGCGTTCTCATCGAAACGGACGTAGCTGCCGTCCTCACGACGGACGCCCCGCTTGGTACGGACGATTACAGCCTTCACGACTTCGCCCTTCTTAACGGTGCCGCCAGGGGTTGCCTTCCGAACGGAAGCAACGATGATGTCACCGATGTTGCCGGTCTTGCGCTTGGAGCCGCCCAGGACACGAATGCAGTGGATTTCCTTAGCGCCGGTGTTGTCGGCAACCTTCAGGTAGCTTTCCTGTTGAATCATTGTTCGCCGACCTCCTTACTTCGCCTTTTCAATAATTCTGACCAGTCTCCATCTCTTGTCCTTGGACAGGGGACGGGTCTCCATGACCTCGACGGTATCGCCGATGCCGCACTCGTTGTTTTCGTCGTGGGCCTTCAGCTTATAAGTCCGCTTCATGGTCTTTTTGTACAGAGGATGCTGTACGCTGTCCTCAATCGCAACCACAATGGTCTTGTCCATCTTGTCGGAGACAACCTGACCGATTCTGGTTTTCCGGAAAGCTCTGGTATTTTCAGTCATTATGGTTTCCCTCCTCAGATGTTGGTCTCTTTCTCACGAATAATGGTCTTGATGCGGGCAATGTCCTTCTTGACAGCGTTCAGACGCATGGGGTTGTCCAGCTGATTGGTCGCGTGCTGCATCCGCAGCATGAACAGGTCCTTCTTCAGCTCGTCCAGCTTCTTGGTCAACTCTTCAGCGGACAGATTCTTCAGTTCCTTTGCCTTCATCATTATTCACCACCAATCTCAGTTTCTGCTTCCTTGGTGATGATACGGGTCTTGATAGGCAGCTTGTGCTGAGCAAGACGCAGAGCCTCGCGGGCGACTTCCTCGGAAACGCCGCCGATCTCAAACATCACCTTCTGATTCTTAACAACAGCTACCCAGCCTTCGGGAGCGCCCTTACCGGAACCCATACGGGTGCCCAGGCCCTTCTTGGAATAAGGCTTGTCGGGGAAAATCTTGATCCAGACCTTACCACCACGCTTGGTGTAACGGGTCATGGCGATACGGGCAGCTTCAATCTGGTTGCCGGTGATCCAGCCGGGCTCCAGAGCCTGGATACCGAAATCACCATAGGAAACCTTGTTACCGCGGGAAGCAACGCCGGTCATACGACCACGCTGTACCTTGCGGTACTTTGCTCTTTTGGGCATCAGCATCAGCGGTTACCTCCTTCTCTGCGGTTGTTGTTTCTGTCGCCGAAGCGGCGGTCGCCGCCCTGACGGCGGTCACCGCCCTGCCGACGATCGCCATTCCGGCGGTCACCGTTGCGGCGGTCACGGCGCTCACGGGGAGCGGGTTCGGGAGCAGCGGCACGCAGGGTGTTGTTCAGAACCACACCCTTGTAGATCCATACCTTCACCCCGATGCGGCCTTAGGGGGTGGCAGCCTCAGCGAAGC
>JAGAUY010000087.1 GCA_017620525.1 Oscillospiraceae bacterium
TCATCCCCATGGTGAATGTACCCCCCTGTTATGATTTTGTGCAGTTGGCGGACCGCGCAATTATCATAACAGGGTTTTTTACTTATCGCCATAGGCTTTATTGAACCACGCGTCTAACGCGTGGTTTTCTTTATACAAAAAGGGGCCGCGCACTTTGCGCGGCCCCTGATGTTATGTAATTTACACCTCGTACTGAGCGGCCAGATCAGCATAGTATGCCATCATTTCCTCTTCGGTGTCGAAGATCGCAACATACATCTGATTTGCCATTGCGCCGGACAGCGCATCGGGAATACGGCCCCACATCTTCATGCAGTGGCCATACTTGAGCATGATCTCGTAATCGTCCATCTTGTAGGGCTTGCCGTCACGGCGGCCATAGAAGGCACAGTAGTGGGCATTGCCGATGCTCTTGGTGTTGTAGTCAAATGCGACCATGTCGGCCCAGATCTTGTAGACGTCGGTCTCCTGAGAATAGTTGTACATCTCGGGAGTGAAGCCGCCGGCGGGGCGCATATTGACTTCCAGGCCCAGAACGTCGCCCTTCTTGCCCAGGCCTTCCTGATCGTCGTTCAGGATGAAGAACTCCAGGTGGACAAAGCGGCTCTTGACGCCGAAGGACTTGATGGTAGCCAGACCGGCCTGACGGACCTTCTCGGGCAGTTCCTTGACCAGGTAGTACACGGAGTCGCCGTTGTCATTGACAATGTCCATCAGGGAATGGGGCGTGATGTTGCCGGACTCGAAGATCACATTGCCCTTGGAATCGACGATGCCGTCATAAGTCTGGACATAGCCGTTGACGAACTCTTCCATGATATAGACGTTGTCGTCCTTGTGGTCGATGAAGAAACGGACGTCCTCATCGCAGCGCAGCTTATAGGTGTTGTTGGCGCCGACGCCGTTGTCAGGCTTGACGACCACGGGATAACCCACCATGTTTGCAAACTCCACAGCGTCATCGTAGCCTTCCACCAGATGATAGCGGGCAGTGGGCAGGCCGGCCTTCTCGTAGTAGGCCTTCATGGCGGACTTATACTTGATCTTGTCCATCTCATGGATCTTGGGGCCGGTGGTGATGTTGAACTCGGTACGCAGCTGGGCATCACGCATCAGCCAGTACTCGTTGTTGGACTCCAGCCAGTCGATCTTGCCGTACTTGAAGCTGAAGAAAGCAACCGCCTTGAACACCTCATCATAGTTTTCCAGGCTGGAAACCTTATAGTACTCGTGCATTGCGCTCTTCAGTTCCTGGGACAGATCATCATAGGGGCTGTCGCCGATACCCAGAACACGCATGCCGTTGTTCTTCAGCTCTGCGCAGAATCTCCAGTAAGTCAGGGGGAAATTGGGGGAAATAAAGATGAAGTTTTTCATGGGGTTACTCTCTCCTTCTCAATATGTTACTAGGTTGATTCAGTTCCCGTTCGGGAGCCTGTTTACAGATCCAGCAGCCAGGGACCGTAGGTCTCGACCATCTTATACCACCAGGGCCAGTCGTGATTGACATCCAGACCCCAGTACTCGAACCGTGCCTTGATGCCCTTCTGGCAGCAGACGGTGTCCAGCCAGCGGGTGGAAGCCAGCAGAGGCTCTTCCCAGGCACCCTGACCCACAACGATCAGGATCTTGCGGTTGTTGTACATATCGATGTAGTAATGATCCTGGGGCATATTGGCCAGATACAGGTTGGGGCAGTTGTTGTACAGCAGATCGTCCATGTAGTCGCCAAAGAACTCCTGGGAGTCATACAGGCCGGAAATGGCGAAGCAGCCGCCGAAGATATCGGGACGGCGGAACAGCAGGTTTGCCGCATGCATTGCGCCCATGGAGCAGCCGAAGGTGATGATACCCTCGCTGGAGCCGTGCAGATGTCTCAGATAGGGAACCATTTCATCGATCACATAATTGTACCACTTCTCGTGGTTCTCGGTGCGCCAGCGGTTGTCGGAACCCTTGGCAGCCCAGGCTTCGTTGTCGATCAGATCGATGGAGTAGACCGTGCACTTACCCTCTTCGATCCACTTTGCCCAGTAATCGATCATGTGGAAGTTTTCGAAATCGAAAAAACGGCCGGCCTGGCAGGGAATGAACATCACAGGTTTGCCTCCGTGACCGTATACCTTGAACTCCATGTCCCGGTTCAGATTGCTGCTCCAATGCTTGAAGTAACGAATTTCCATTCTATCTCTCCTAAAATTGATATATCTTTATTTACAGTCCCAGACACTCCATAAAGATGGGGATCTGCTTTTCCCAAGAATCCTCGCTGTGATCGCCGCCGGGGACGATGCGGAACGCGAGATTAACCTGCTTTTCCAGCAGAAGCTGATTCATCGCCATCAGCGCGCCCATGTTGGCCGGATGGTTGCCCAATTCCTCGCTTCCGTAGTCCATATAGATGGTGGTGCCATACCGGATCTGGGCATGCTGCACCAGACGCAGGATCTTTTTCGGATCCGTCCAGAGGCTCGGAGACAGGCAGGCTGCCCGCTGGAACACATGGTTGTAGACCGTCGCGCCGTAGAGGGCCATCAAGCCGCCCATGGAAGAGCCGCTGATGATGGTATGCTCCCGGTCCGGCAGGGTGCGGTAATTGGCATCGATATAGGGTTTCAGCTCATTGACCAGCCAGTCCATATAAAGTCTTCCCTGACCCCGGACCTGACCGTATTTCGGATCACTGAAGCCAAAGGGGCAGTACTCCGCGAGACGACTGTTGCCCTTTTTATTACACTCCACCGCCACAATGATCAGGGCCTTGCGGCTCCACTTCATGAAGCTGTTCATGCCCCAGGATTTTCCGAAAGCGGCATCGGCATCAAAAAAGATATTGTGTCCGTCAAACATATACATGACGGGATAATGTCTCAGTTCATCTTCTTCATAATAATCCGGCAGGTAAATGTAGGCCTTCCGGGTTTTCTTGCCGGTAAGCGCCGGCACGGTTACATCCCATTTCTTGACCATTTGCAGATTTCTCCTGATATCCGCCTGATAATGAATAGTATAGTTATATTTTTACCGATTGTCAATCCAAAACAGGCAAATTTCTTCTAAATTATGTTATTTTTTCTCAGTTTTTTGCCGCATCGCCGAAGCGAAGCGCACGCTATATGCGGACGATTGTTTCTCATATGCGTCCATTTTTAATAAAAAACGGATAATAATCAGCCATTTTGTTCTTTCAGGTATTGCCGGAACGCATCTGTCATGGACCAGTAGCGGATTCCCCAGTTTTCGAAATTCCACTCGTCCATATAGCCGTTGCATTCATAATCCACATACACAATCGCGCCGCCGCACACCACGAAGTTCGTGGGGAAATAGTCGATGTTGATATTCGCGGGATATAGTTTTTCACACAGGGCCATCATCTGATCCAAATATTCAGACTTCATTTCGCCGCGCAGCACCAGATCAAAAATGGTATCCCCCGGAATATATTCCTTCAGAATCCGCTCCTGCTGCGCGTCCACAGCCAGAAGCTCCGGCATGGGAATGCCAATGCCTTTCAGCCGCTCATAATCGCGCAGTTCCGACTGGAGCTTGTCACCGAAGGTATAATAGGCGCAGGGCTCATGGTGGATCTGCTTGAGCACATACTCCCCTTCGCCATCCGTGACCAGATAGGAATAGCCGCCTTTACCGCGGCCCAGCAGTCTGATGACGCGTAGTTCTCTGCCGCACACGTCCATGATTTCCATTCCCGAACCTCCCCAGCGCAGTGTGACTTGGGTATTATATCACCTTTGTGAAGAAATTTCCACCCCCAATGAGCAGTATCGGATGCAATACACGAAAAACGGCAGATACCCATGGGTATCTGCCGTAAAATCTATCTTGGTCCGTGATGCGGGCCGCCCTGGGGCTGCTGGTTTCTGTGACGGGTGACGGTTCTGTGCAGGAACCGGTCATTCTTTGCCAGCAGTTCCACGCCCTCTGCCGGTATGTAGGCATTGGCATGACTTTGCTGCCGCGCGCTTTTCATGACGGAAACCATCGCACCACAGATAATGCCCGCCAGAACCGCGCCGGCAATCAGCGCTGCCTCCGTGTCCAGAAACATCGATCCGATCAGGGAGATCACCAGGAAGAGTCCGGCAAACCAGAGCCAGAATTTCCCCCAACTGACAGGAAGATCTCCCACGAACCGGCCGGTCTGGCCGTTCATGGCAAAAAGATACTCTTTTTCCTTCCACCGGGTACTCAGCAGCCAGACAGGCATCAGCGCATAACTGGCCTTCCGGTCTGAAAGCTTCACATCCGCCTGGCGCACGCTGCAGGTATCATATCCGCGGACCGTATCCGCCATGGTGGAAATGGCGCTGTTGCGGCACCGCTCCTCCGCTCTGGCCGCAGATGTCTCCTGGTCCACATCGTATTTGTCTGCCAGAAAACCGGGCAGATAGGATAAGGAGAACGGCTTCAATTCCCCATAATCGTAGGGCTCCACTGCATCCATATGGCCATCGGGCATTTTGGACGAACCGTCCACCGGTACCTGGGAAAACTCCACCCGGCCGCTGCGGTGGGCTTCGTAATGCTCTGTGGTAACGATCCGCTCATCCCGGGTGTGCTGCGTATGGGACCGGGTCATGGAAAACGTTGCTTGGACATCCGCCGTTGCATCAAAGAGCCAAAAGGGCACATAGACTCCCTTGATCTCCTGCAGGTGGTTTTCCGAAGCAAATGCCTTCGGGAGCAGAAGTTTTCCCTGATAATGCTGCTTCAGCGCTTCCACCGCCTGCTCCTTTCCCACCTTGAAGGGGATGATGCAGTCCGGACGTTTTGTTCCGCCGAACTGTCCCGGAATCACGGTGGGGTTTCCGCAGTAAGGACAGGCCGTGGCCGCAGTGGTCTCCTCGCAGATCAGCTCCGCACCACAGGAAGGACAGTTATACGAACGCATATGAGACGCATCTTCGCCCCATTCCGCGTCCGAAGATTCCGTCACCTGTTCCGCAGCAGTTTCTGCTTTCTGATTCTTCTGCGCAAAAAGCGCCTCGATCTCCTCCAGGGAGTAAGTGCTTTCGCAGTATTCACATTCCAGCCTGCCGGAATGCTCTTCAAAATGGAGCGGACCGGTGCAGGATGGACACTGATAATTGGTTACTTTACTGGGCATTTTCCATCCCTCCCGAGACTGGATCAGGTAATGTCGTCGCTGTCAAAGATATCGCCGCACTCCGGACAGAATTTCGGAGGATTCTTCGGGTCTTCCGGCTCCCAGCCGCACTTGTCGCACTTATACAGCGGCGCTCCCGCAGGCTTCTTTGCTCCGCATTCAGAGCAGAATTTACCCTTGTTCACGCTGCCGCAGGCACACTGCCAGCCCTCTGCGGAGGGTTTCTTGCTGCCGCACTCGGTGCAGAACTTGCCGGTATTCTCCGCGCCGCAGGCGCATTTCCAGCCATTGACGACGGGCGCTGCACTCTGGGGCTGCGTCTGGGCACCCATCTGGTAGAGCTGGTTTGCGTTCAGACCGCCGGCCTGCTGGGCCATATTCATGCCCATAAATCCCATCATGGCGCCGCCGCTGTTGGCTGCCGCCGCCTTCATGGCCTCCGCCTGCGCATCGACCATCTTGGCTGCCGCCATGTTGGGGTTGCGGTAAACGGCGCTGCGCTGCAGCTCCTTGATCATTGCCTCGTCTTCTTCCGATGCCTTCACAGAACTGACACCCATGGACACGATCTCCACACCGCGCAGTTCTCTCCACTTGGCGGACAGGACCTGGTTCATGGCATCTGCCATCTCCATGGTATGGCCGGGCAGTGCGGAATAGCGGATGCCCATGTCGGATATTTTGGCAAAGGCAGGCTGCAGTGAGGTCAGAAGTTCCGATTTCAGCTGTCCGTCAATGCTGCTGCGGTGATATTCCCCCGTCACATTGCCGCACACATTGGTATAGAACAATACAGGGTTGGTAATCCGATAGGAATACTCACCGAAGCAGCGGATGGAAATATCCACATCCAGGCCAATGTTCCGGTCCACCACACGGAACGGTACAGGACTGGGAGTGCCATATTTGTTGCCCACGATCTCCTTGATGTTGATATAGTAGACCCGCTGATCCATCGGTGCATCGCCGCCGAAGGTAAAGCGCTTGCCGAAATTCGCAATCGCCGCGCTGATGCCGCTACCCAGATCGCCGCTGAAAATTGTCGGCTCCTTGGAGGAATCAAAGATGTATTCGCCGGGCTCAGCACACAGTTCTGCAACCTTGCCCTGCTCCACGATGAGCATGCACTGACCGTCTGCCACAGCTATGACAGAGCCGCTGGAAATGATATTGTCCGTTCCCTTGGTGTTGGAAGAGCGGGAAGAGGTGCGTTTTCTGCCCTTCACCGCCAGAACATCGGCGGGAATCGCGTCACAGTAAAAGTATTCCTTCCACTGATCCCCCAGCACACCGCCGGCTGCGCCGGTAAAAGCTTTAATAAGTCCCATAATCTGTCTCCTTTCGGTAAATAACAGTTCTATCTGCCATCAGTATAGCGGATAACAGGCAAAATAGCAACATTCAGAAATTTTTTTAGAAAATGCATTTTGGGTCTTTACAAACGACAAACTTTCTGCTATAATGCCAACTGTTCGGTGAGCACACCATCTGGCCCGGTGGTGCAGTCGGTTAGCACGCCAGCCTGTCACGCTGGAGGTCGACGGTTCGAGTCCGTTCCGGGTCGCCAATAGAAGTCATCCCTATGGGATGGCTTCTTTTTTGTTTTCAGGAAACAGATTCGAAAGAACCACGCAACAATCCGGTTGGTTTACCGCTGATCTCCGGCAGGTCGGAGATGACTTCTTTCTTTCGAACAAGGCAGGCCGGCAAAAAAGACCAATGCTTTCGCATTGGTCTTTTTTATTATAAAGTGGCTGACAGCGTTCCGTCCCGTTACGCTGCTGCATTGGAATATATGATCCGTAAATATAAAGAAGACCGATGCAATGCATCGGTCTTCTTTTATGGAGCGGGTGACGAGGCTCGAACTCGCTACCTCCACCTTGGCAAGGTGGCGCTCTACCGGATGAGCTACACCCGCAACGGACATGACGTATTATAACATGTTCCGCAGAAATGTCAAGTCCTTTTTTGAAATTTTTTGAAAAAATTTTTACGTTCCATTCGGCTCCGTTTCAGCCGGTTCATATGCCGAATAATCCCACACATATCCGGTCATGGCATCCTCCTGCATCACCCGGAATCGGCCTTCCGCATTGCACTGAATCAAATCCACATGATAATATGCTCCCTCATCACAGACCATATTCCAATACCACGGATTGCCCAACTTGGTTCCGGATACCACACGGCATTCCAGTCCCGCCTGACTGCACATGGCTGCGTAAACAGCAGCAAAGGCTTCGCAGTCGCCGACACCGTGGCACAGCAGACTGTAGGCCGGTGTGATAGAGGTCTGGAATTTATAGTCATATCGCTCCATCAGGAACGCGTAGAGCTGGGCATACTTCTGCGCATCCGCGCCGTCGCCGCTGACATAGAGCTGTGCAGAAGCGAAATACGGCTGGACCTGCGTCTGCATGAGGCGCAGTGCATCGCGGCTGGTCTGGTAGGTAAAACTCAGCTCCAGAACCCGGCAGGCACCTGCGTCGGGATACATACCCACAGCCACCTGCGGTGTTTCCATGATCATATCCGGATGCAGCGTGGCGTAATCATCCACAAACTGAGGGATATCCGTGTCGGTATATTGCTCCACCAGAATCACCACGCCGGAATCGCATTTTTCCAGTGCATCAGCAATCTTCGCTTCCGCAGCCGCCATGTCAATGGCCTTCTGGATCTTTCGAATCTCGGAGCGCCCGTGAATATAGGAAATGTTCACGGAGACGGCGGGTTTGCCGCCGCCGGAGCCGATCTCATAGTCGATCTTCTCAATGGCATAGGCGCCGATGGGATACATTTTCTGCAGGTAGCGCACAGCGGTGGTCATGCCGCTCTCCACCGAATTCTGGTCATACTCCGCCACACTGATGACGGCGCTTTCCGTACCGGAGTCCACCATGCGGGTCAGCGCCGCCAACAGTTCCGCATAATCTGCCGCGCTGACCGTACCGGACTGGACATCGGTCAGCTGGGTCTGATGAGGTTTTACCGAAACATAGTTACCGTCGAGCCAGCTGCAGCCGGAGAATACCAGACACAGCGCCGCTGCCAGGCAAATAATCCTTCGTTTCATATGATCCCTCCTGTTTACAGCGAGTCCCTGGAATATCGGGAAAAGCCCTCTCCCATGACCTGGTGGGCCTCCTGAACGATGATAAACGCATTGGGATCGATCCCAGTCACCAACTCTTTCAGTTCTGCCAGCTGCTGCTTTTTGACAGCAGTCAGAATCACTTTCGTCTGCTGGCCGGAGTAGGAGCCTTCGCCGTGGAGGAACGTAGCGCCCCGGTCCAGCTTCACACCGATCTGCCGGGCAATGCGCTCATGCTCCCCGGAGATGATCAGTGCCACCTTGGAATAGTCAAAGCGGTAGACCACCGCATCAATGACCTTGCCGCAGATAAACACCGTCACGCCGGTATACAGTGCCTTGGTCACATCCCGGAACACCAGGCCCGTCAGGACTACAACCACCGCATCAAAACACATGGTGATCTGTCCGATGGGCACATTGCGGTATTTCAGCTTCAGCAGCCGGACCAGAATGTCGGATCCGCCGGTAGATGTACCGGCCACGAACACCACACCCAGCCCCAGTCCGCACAGCACACCGCCGTAAAGAGCGCCGATCAGCGGCTCCGTCACCGGAAACACGATGAACGAAAACGCATCGATCAGCAACGAACTGAGCACCATGCCCAACAGGGATCCGAAAAAGAATCTCCTGCCGATCTTCAGGCCGCCCAGCAAAAACAGAGGCAGATTGATCACAATGCTGAGCGTACCGACACTGCCGAATCTCAGCAGCTCCACAATCACCATGGAAAGGCCGGAAATACCGCCGGAGTTCAGGTCATTCGGAGCAAGAAACAGCGCAAATCCCAGCGCAAACAGGACGCTGCCCGCCAGCGTGCTGAAAATCCAGCCGCCGGATTTCCAAATTCGTTCCATCCTTGTTTCTCCTTTCAGATCGTCCGTATTCCTCACGTGCAGTTTACACTTCAAAGCTGTCCTGCTTTTCCGGACTGTCCTCTTCCTTCAGCAGCGCACCGGCGGAGGGAATGGTCTTGGTCCGGTAGCGGCTCTGGTTGACGATGCCGCTGTTCTCCAGCAGTACCGCTCTGTCCAGCGCAGCCTTTTTCTTCAGCGTCAATACCGCCACGCCCTGGGTATTTCTCGTGGTCTTGGGCAGCAGCTGGGCCGTGGAGAAGATCGCCGCGCGGCCGTCGCTGGAATAGACCACCATCTGCTCGTCCGCGTTCAGCGCCACAATGACCCGTACGGGAGACTTATCGGAATAGGCGCCAGTAAGCTTCTTGCGGTTGGTCTTGGTCTCGTAGGCGCTGAGGGGCACCTTCGCCACCTTTCCGTTTTCGAAGAAGAACAACACAAAACCCTTGTAATCGCCGGCAAGGACCACCTGCACCACAGTTTCTCCGGCCTCGAAACCCAGCTTCTGGGGCAGATAATCACCCAGCTGGGATGCCTTCCCGTCGGCAAAGTCGGAGAGCCTGGACTTGTAGCACTGGAATTTATCGGTAAATACCAGAAGCTCTTCCCGGTTTGTCGTTTCGACGGAGAAAGCAAGGCTGTCGCCTTCCTTGAATTTCTGCTCGCCGCTCATCCGCAGGGACTGCTGCGTGATCTTCTTCATGTAGCCTTCTCTGGACACAAACAGCGTCACAGGATAGTCGGGAATCTCCTCGACCTCCTCTTCCTGCTCGATCTGCTCGGTATGGTAGATGATCTGCGTCCTGCGGGGTTTGCCGAACTTGTCGGAAACCGCCTGAAGCTCCTTGATGATGACATTTTTCAGTTTTCTGGACGAATTCAGGATATCCTGCAGATCGGAGATTTCCCGCTCCAGATCATCAATGGCCCGGGTCTGCTTCAGAATATATTCCTTGTTGATGTTGCGCAGCTTGATCTCGGCAACGTAATTTGCCTGAATCTCGTCGATGCCGAAGCCGATCATCAAATTAGGCACAACCTCGCTTTCCAGCTCCGTCTCCCGGATGATGGCAATCGCCTTGTCGATGTCCAGCAGGATCCGTTCCAGACCCTTCAGCAGGTGCAGCCGGTCTTCCTTTTTCTGGATCTGGAAGAAGATGCGGCGCTTGACGCAGTCGGTGCGCCAGGCTACCCACTCCTCCAGAATTTCGCCTACGCCCATAACCCGGGGCATGCCGGCGATGAGCACATTGAAGTTGCAGGGGAAACTGTCCTGCAGGGGAGTCAGGCGGAAGAGCTTCTGCATCAGCTTTTCCGGCTCCACGCCGCGCTTGAGATCAATGGTCAGCTTCAGGCCGCCCAGATCCGTCTCGTCACGCATATCGGCGATCTCCTTGATCTTGCCCGCCTTGATCAGCTCCGCGACCTTATCCATAATGACTTCGGTCGCCGTGGAATAAGGGATCTCAGTGATCTCGATGAGATTGCCTTCCTTCACATAGCGCCACTTTGCCCGGAGCTTGAAGCTGCCGCGGCCGGTGGAATAGATCTCACGGGTGGTTGCTTCATCAAACAGCAGCTCCGCGCCGGTGGAGAAATCGGGACCGGGCAGGGTCTCCAGAATGTCATGGCCGGGATTTTTCATCAGGGCGATGGTGGTATCGCAGACTTCCTTCAGGTTGAACGAGCAGATGTTGGAAGCCATACCGACAGCGATACCCTGATTGGCGCTCACCAGCACATTGGGGAATGTGGTGGGAAGCAGGCTGGGTTCTTTCATGGTGGCGTCGTAGTTATCCACCATATCCACGGTGTCGGAGTCGATATCCTTAAAAATTTCGGCGCAGATGGGATCCAGCTTCGCCTCGGTGTATCGGGCGGCAGCATAGGCCATGTCCCGGGAATAGACCTTACCAAAGTTGCCCTTGGAGTCCACAAAGGGGTGCAGCAGAGTCTCGTTGCCCTTGGCAAGACGCACCATGGTCTCATAAATTGCCGCATCGCCGTGGGGATTCAGACGCATAGTCTGACCGACAATATTGGCGGATTTGGTTCTACCGCCGCTGAGAAGGCCCATCTTGTACATGGTATACAGGAGCTTTCTGTGGGAAGGCTTGAAACCGTCGATCTCGGGGATCGCACGGGAAACGATAACAGACATGGCATAGGGCATATAGTTGATTTCCAGCGTCTCGGAAATCGCCTGCTCGGTGGTGGAACCCACCAGGCCCATGATGCCGTCGGTGTTGATCTTTTTCTTATTCTGTTCAGGTTCTTTTTTCTTGCGTGCCATAGGGAACCTCTCTTAGGAAATATCGGCAAGTTCCAGGTATTTCGCGCCGTTTTCGGCAATGAAATTCTTTCGCTCGCTCAGGGCGTCGCCCAGCAGGACGTCGAAATAGTGCGCCGTGCGCTCCGCATCCTCGGGCATGACTTTGATCAGTCGGCGGGTCTCGGGATTCATGGTGGTCATCCACATCATCTCGGGATCATTCTCACCAAGACCCTTGGAGCGCTGGATGGTGACCTTCTTACCTTCCAGATCTTTCAGGATCTTCACCTTTTCGGATTCGTTGTAGGCAAACCAGGTCTTGTCCTTGCAGGTGATCTCAAACAGCGGAGACTCCGCGATATAAACGTAACCATCCCGGATCAGCGTGGGACACAGCCGGTACAGCATGGTCAGGATCAGGGTGCGGATCTGGAAGCCGTCCACGTCCGCATCGGTACAGATAACGACCTTACTCCAGCGCAGATTGTCGATGTCAAAGCTGGAAAGTTCCTTAGCCTTCTTGCCCTGGACCTCCACACCGCAGCCGAGGACCTTCATCAGGTCCGTGATGATGGGCGATGCAAAAATCTTGGTATAGTCTGCCTTCAGGCAGTTGAGGATCTTGCCGCGCACCGGCATGATACCCTGGAACTCCGCGTCACGGCTGAGCTTGACACTGCCCAGTGCGGAGTCGCCCTCCACAATGTAGAGTTCACGGACAGAAGTATCTCTGCTTCTGCAGTCGACGAATTTCTGTACCCGGTTGGCGATGTCAATGGAGCCGGAAAGCTTCTTTTTGACGTTGGACTTGGTCTTTTCAGCGGATTCACGGGCCCGCTTGTTTACCAGGATCTGCTCGGCGGCCCGGGCCGCTTCCTGAGCGTTTTCGATGAACCAGACCTGCAGCTGTTCCTTGAAGAACGCAGTCATGGCATCCTGGGTAAACTTGGAATTGACAGACTTCTTTGTCTGGTTTTCGAAGCAGCCGATGGTGGAGAAGCAGTTGGTGACCATCACCAGAGAATCCTGGATATCCTGGAAGATGATCTTGGACTCGCTCTTGGTGTACTTGTTGTTGTCCTTCAGATACTTGTCAAACGCTGCGGTGAAGCCCAGGCGTACCGCCCGGTCGGGGCTGCCGCCGTATTCCAGCCAGGAGGAGTTGTGATAATACTCGATGTGGCTGACCTGCTTGGAGAAGCAGAAGGATGCAGTGATCTTCAGCTTCATCTCAGGACGGTTCTCCGCATCGCGGCCCCGGCGCTCGGTCTCCCAGTATATGGGCATGGTGAAAGCGTTGTCCCCCACCAGTTCTTCCAGATACTGCCGGATGCCTTCAGCATAACAGAATTCTTCTTCCTCAAATTTCCTGCCCGCCTGGTTGCGGAATTTGAAGGTGATGCCCTTGTTGACAACAGCCTGCCGCTTCAGTACATCCCGGTAGTATTCCACGGGGATGTTGATGTCCGTAAAGACTTCCTTGTCCGGCCGCCAGTGGAAGCAGGAGCCGGTCTTTTTCCGGTCGGCGGGTTCTTTCTTCATCTTACCCTTGATGCGGCCCTTTTCGAAGTGAAGGTCATACCGGAAGCCGTCCCGGCGGACTGTGACATCGAAGAATTCGGATGCATACTGGGTGGCGCAGGAACCCAGACCGTTCAGGCCCAGGGAATACTCATAGTTTTCACCGTTTTCGCCGTACTTGCCGCCGGCGTACATCTCACAGAAGACCAGTTCCCAGTTGTAGCGCTTTTCTTTTTCGTTATAATCCACGGGACAGCCGCGGCCGAAGTCCTCAACCTCCACGGACAGATCCTCGTAACGGGTGACGATGATGGTGTCGCCGTGTCCCTCTCTTGCCTCGTCGATGGCATTGGAGAGGATCTCAAACACCGCATGCTTGCAGCCTTCCAGATCATCAGAGCCGAAAATAACGGCGGGACGCTTTCTGACGCGCTCCTCACCTTTCAGCATGGAGATACTGGAATTGCCGTATTGTTCTTGCTTTTTCATAGCCATAATTCAGTTACCTGCCAAATACAAATAATTATCCATATTAAATCTATTATATTATACGCAATTTTGAAAGTAAAGTCAACCGCTCCGCATTTTGGGCCTGCGGCAGGCAGGTCACACTCATCTGTCTCCAAAAAACGAAATCGCCATCCCCCACGGGATGGCGATCAGTCTTACAGTTTATGGAAGATTGGCTTTCTGCCTTCAAAGGTGCAGACGTAACCGAAGATGTCTTTCAGAATCTCACAGGCTTCCCGGGAATACTGTCCCACCCGGTCAAAGGTATGGGCATCGGAGCCAATGGTAACGATCTCGCCGCCCAGTTCCCTGAAGCGCCGCAGGAAATCAGGCGTCGGCAGATAGCCGCCGCAGCGGTCCACACCGCTGGTATTGATCTCCATGCCCTTGCCCTTCCGGACCAGTTCCTTCAGGATCTCATCCACAATCTCCCGGTGGTCGCCATAGCGCAGCAGTTCCTTGGTGGGATTGGCCCGTCCCTTGCTGATAAATGTCAGGTGGCCCAGCACATCAAAATCCTCATGGGCCCTGACACAGGCATAAGTTTCCTCCAGATACTCCCGGTACGCCGTGGGAATGTCCCGCTGGGACCAGTAAGGCTCCAGATACACATCCATTTCATTGACCATATGGATGGAGCCCAGAACGAAATCAAAATCCCGGCGTTTCAAATCCTCCCGGAACTGCGCCTGATTGCCGGGTTTCAGACCGTATTCCACACCAAAGCGGATCTTCAGGCCTTCTGCTCCGAGGCCGGTATAGGCCGCATCATAATCTTTCTGATCAAAGACCATGATCTCTTTCTCCACGTTGATCTCATGGTCAATGTGATCGGTAAAGCAGATCTCCTTCAGGCCTGCGTTTACGGCTGCCTGAACCATTTTCTCGGGCGTGTCCTTGCCGTCGAAGGAGACGGTCGAGTGCATATGATAGTCAAACATTGTCTGTTTCCTCCCAAAATTGCCGGAATGCGGTGGGCAGGGCGGCAAAGGTGCGGATCTGCTCCGCCGTCAGCCAGGTATACTCCCCCGCGCACTGCGCAACTTCCAGATATATTCCCCTCATCTCCCACCGGATGTGGGTGAAAATGTGCTTGCGCTCCACGGTCCGCAGAATCTCTCTCGGGCGCAGGCCAAAACCTTCCGCAGCCGTCAATGCAGCCGCAGTGTCCAGCTTCCCTTCCACATTGGGAAACTGCCACAATCCCGCCAGAAGTCCCTTGTCCGGCCGCTTTTCCAGCGCGTATTTTCCATCACACGACAGGATAAATACCGTTCTTTCTTCACATTTTTTACCTTTTTTCGGCAGCTTCACCGGAAAATGCTCCGCCGTTGCGTGGATGGCTCCGCCGCAGAAGCCCCGGCAGGGACATTCCTCGCACTTCGGTTTCCAGTTGGGACCGCAAAGGGTGGCTCCCAGTTCCATCAGCGCCTGGGTAAAATCCCCCGCCTGTGCCGGATAAACGGCTGCCAGGGCATCCCGGACAGCAGCCTTCTGCGCGGGCAGATCGATGGGCGTCTCATCCTCCGTCAGCCGGGAGACGACACGCAGAACATTGCCGTCCACCGCCGGAGTCGGCTGGTCGAAGCAGATGGAGCAGATTGCTCCCGCGGTGTAATCGCCGATGCCGGGAAGGGCACGGATATCCCCATATTCCCCGGGAAATACACCCCTGTGTTCCTCCATGATTCTGACGGCTGCCTTTTTCAGGTTGCGCACCCGGCTGTAGTAGCCGAGTCCCTCCCAAAGCTTATGAAGCAGGTCATCATCGCAGGCGGCCAGCGCCCCGATGGTGGGCAGCGCATCCAGGAACCGGGCATAGTATCCTTTCACAGCCTCCACCCGGGTCTGCTGGAGCATGATCTCCGACAGCCACACATGATAAGGCTCCCGGTCCCGCCGCCAGGGCAGGTCCCGCCGGTTTTCCCGGTACCAGGGCAGCAGCGCCGGCGGCAGCAGCTTCAATTGATTCTCTTCCAACCGGCATCGCTCCTTCCGTACCTGATTTGCTCATTTTACTATAAACCGCTTTTATCTGTCAAGTTACTGTCTTTTTCCTTTCTCTTTGACAAGGAGCTTATCCTTTGATATAATAAAATGTAATTATTTTTTTGAGGTGCATTCCATGAGATCCCGTATTTTTTCCATAGTATGTCTCCTGCTTGCAGGATGCCTGCTGCTGGGAGGTTTCTCTCCCCTGGCTGTCAGCGCGGAGGAAACCCAGGAGCCTGTTGCCGAAACCCCAGAGGCAACCGAGGCAGCTGCCGTCCAGGCAACCAACATTTCCGGAAATGATATCGTCGCCGCCAGCGAAGGCTTCCCCGGTACCGGCTTCCTGTTCAACGACCGCGTGCTTGAGGGCGAAAAGACCGCCGGCAACGCCTCCATTACCTTTGAACACGAAGCAGGTATCGGTTCTGTGTATCTGATCTTCAACCGCCCCTACGGCGAGTACACCGTCACCGACAACGGCACCGGAAATGTCTGTACCGTCGGTCAGTACGGCTATTGCCACGAATTCATCGATCTGACCGCACTTTTTGGATCCGCCCCCAGTTCCGTGACTTTGTCTTTTGAGAATGGTTCCGTCTATCTTTTCGAGATCGACGTCTTTACTGAGGGTGAAGTCCCCGATACCGTCCAGAAGTGGAATCCTCCCGCGGACGGCAAGGCCGACCTGGTGCTGCTGTCCACCCACGGCGACGATGACCAGCTGTTCTTTGCCGGTGTCCTGCCCTATTATGCCAGGGAAAAGGGCTATACCGTCCAGGTCGTCTATTTCACCGATCATGCTGACGAGCCGGAACGGATGCACGAAATGCTCAACGGTCTCTGGGCAGTGGGTGTGAACATCTATCCGGTTTTCGGCGAGCATCCGGATTTCTTCAAGCGCAATATGGATGATGCCTATGTAGCCCTGGAGAATCTCGGCTATCCCAGAGAAGACCTGATGTCTTTCGTGGTGGAGAATATCCGCCGTTTCCAGCCTCTGGTAGTCGTCGGCCATGACATCAACGGCGAATACGGCCATGCCCTCCACAAAATCTACACAGACCTTCTGATGGAAGCTCTGGACCTGAGCAGCGATGCCTCCCAGTTCCCCGAATCCGCCGAAACCTACGGCACCTGGGATGTTCCGAAGACTTATCTCCATCTTTACGAAGAAAACCAGATCATCATGGACTGGGACCAGCCCCTGGAAAGCTTCGGCGGCATGACCGCTTTCGAAGTGACCCGGGATCTGGGCTATCCCTGCCACAAGAGTCAGTACCAGGATTTTGCCTGGTATCTCGTCTATTATGATACCGCCGCAGAGTGTCCCAAGTATAATCCCTGCTACTACGGCCTGTTCCGCACCACCGTGGGTGACGATGTTGAAAAGAAAGATTTCTTTGAAAACCTGACCAGCCATGCAGAAATGGACCGGATCGAGCAGGAGCAGCAGCTGGAAGCAGAGCGGCTTGCAGCAGAAGAAGAGGCCCGGCGTCAGGCTGAGGAGGCCGCCCGCAAAGCAGAAGAGGAAGCAAGACTTGCTGAGGAACAGCGGCTGAAGGAAGAAGCCGAGCAGAAAGCTGCGGAAGAAGCAAGACTGGCTGAAGAAGCCCGCATTGCCGAGGAACAGCGGCTGGCCAAACAGGCCCAAACCAAGCTGACCATTTGCATTGCGGTGGAAGCTGTTTTGATCATTCTGCTGATTTTGTTGTTGATTCTCCGATTCAGACGGAGATATTAAGAAAACGCCGGCCCAAAAAGTTTCAAGAAAAAAATTTCAATTTTTTCTAAAAAAGTACTTGCATTTTTTAGAATCCTGTGCTATTATATCTAAGCGCGTTACGGAACGCGCACATGCGCCGGTAGCTCAGTTGGATAGAGTGACTGACTACGAATCAGTAGGTCGGGGGTTCGAGTCCCTTCCGGCGTACCAAAGGAAAATAATCCGAACCACATTTGTAGGTTCGGATTATTTTTGTTTTTGGGAGGACAATATGAATAAGATTATCTCTTGCGAGTTCAATATCGACACCGCCTGTGTCGAGGTCAAATATGCCGACGGCAGCATGATCTCAATCGACTGCACCAGGGTCGAGAACGA
>JAGAUY010000088.1 GCA_017620525.1 Oscillospiraceae bacterium
AAGAACCCATCCATACGAGTTGGTATTGATTGCGATGAGGGTCCACCTGTTCCCATCCCGAACACAGAAGTTAAGCTCATTTGCGCCGACAATACTTGGCGGGTGACTGCCCGGGAAGATAGGTAATGCCAACATAAGAAAGAGTCAAGCGAAAGCTTGACTCTTTTGCTTTATGCATAGCACGTCAGAATTAGGCGTGGGAAAGACTGGGGATTCGAAGCTGCCTCTGACTAAACTGTTCGAACAGGTTACCTTTTACAAAGAAGGTGCTGTCCTCTTCTTTCAGTTCCCGGATATCCCATCCCGACGGATCCGCAGGGGCAAAACCTAAGGTGACCTGCCGGATATCGCTGCCAAAGAGATGGGAAATCTCATCGAGTGAGATGTCTGAGGCCGTAAAAACATTGTGGATCATCAGATCGTGGCCATCCTGCTCCGCGATGATCCAGGTGTCTGTGGGACTGTGGTGCCAGACGCAATCCTGCATGAATTGCGCCACATAGAAAAAGATCAGGCCGGGATTGCCTGACATCCGGCATCCGGCGGTGAAATTGTCCGATGCCATCGCGCAACGAAGCCGGCTCCAGGCGGAGGGGCCGTCCATCGGTACCTGCTCCAGCATACAGTTGCCGGTCTGGACGACAGCTTTCGTATAAAAGTACTCCTGACCCTGTGTAAAACCAAACCTGGGATAGAAATTTAGAACACTGTCATTGGCGAACAGATACACACCCTCTGCATCGGCAATTGTCGGCTCGATCTGCTCCATGATGGCGCGGATGAGTCCCTTGTCGCGGTGTTCCGGCGCAGTCATGACGGTACCCAGCTGATAAACCCGATGCCGCTGACCGCCGATGATTAGATCGGTCCGGTTCAAGGATACGTTGGCAACGACCCGCTCACCCAGAACCATGGAGCAGGGTTCATAGTCATCTCCCCAAAAGCCGTTTTGATACCACATCTCAAAGTCCAGACCGAAGGTTTCCGCGGCCAGTGTGTTGAAGCCGCGGCGCAGAATCGGGTCGTCCCGATAATTTCTGACAAAGCGATACATAGCATTCATCTCCTATATTTTATCATAGCACAGTCTCCCCAAAAGGGCCAGCATGAGATTTCTTTGTAAAAAACCATGGGCCCGTTGGGCCCATGGTTTTACTTTTGTTTCAGTATCCTGCGGATGCTTTTCTCGGAAAGATAGTACCGCCGCGCGAGTTCAGACACAGCCATGCCCGCTGCGTGGTCCCTGTGAATGCGGAAGTTACGTTCCCGCAGTTCTGCCCTGTAGTTGGTACTGTCGCCCCAGCTGTGGCGATTGGCAGCTTTTCTGGGAATGTAGAGCGTTTCACCGTCCACATATTCCTGGATCAGCGAGATGACCTCTTCCGGCAGGATATCCTCTGCTTTGATATAGCCCACTTTTGCCTCCCTGGTGTTTTGATTTACAGAGTGCAACGGCTATACAAATCATCCTGTTCAGTTTTTCTGTATGGCCATTGCTTATGCGGCGTTTACATAGCGGATCATACCAGTTTCCTCCTTTATACGGATTGAATTCATTATAACGCAATCGGAAGAACATCGCAATCCCAAGGTTTTGTGGGAAAGAAAGTTGCGCCGGGGAGAAATTGTCGCAGAAAAAGAAAAAATAATGATTGCATTTCGAAGCATTTCGTGCTATAATACGCCGTGTGTCCTGAGCCGGGCGCCACTCCAACATTGGGATGTCGCCAAGCGGTAAGGCATCAGACTTTGACTCTGACATTCGTCGGTTCAAATCCGGCCATCCCAGCCACACGATCCGTTAGCTCAGTCGGTAGAGCAACTGCCTTTTAAGCAGTGGGTCCGGGGTTCGAGTCCCCGACGGGTCACCAAAAACGCTGATACCCATTTGGGTGTCAGCGTTTTTGTTTATTATCTGACTTGCAGCAGTTCACCGCGCGGCAGTAGACATCCGTGTTCCTGGTATGCTATAATAATGTAAATCAGCGAGGAGGACCGGAATATGGATCATGTCACCCGGAAGCATCTGAGCGTCCTGTGGGACTATATGCGCCTGAATATGACCCCGGAAAAGTGTGACTGCATCGTGGTTTTCGGCTGTTTCAACGGCGATATCCCCCTGCGCTGTGCGCAGCTTTACCATCAGGGTTACGCGCCGAAGATTCTCTTCACCGGCGGTCTGGGACGAAATACCTCAAAGGTGTGGAACCGAAGCGAAGCGGAGCGTTTTGCTGATATTGCCATTGCCGCAGGTGTCCCGGAGGGGGACATCCTCATCGAGAACAGATCCACCAATTCCGCGGAAAACATTTTGTTTACCAGGGATCTGTTTGAAAAGCTGGGGATGGACGTCAGGCGGATCCTGGCGGTTCATAAGCCCTTTATGGAACGGCGGCTCATGGCGGCGATGGGTGTCTACTGGCCTCAGATGGAGGCAATCTATACCTCCCCGCAGGTGGATATGGATACCTATATTGCAGATACAGTGACCCTGGGCATGACGCAGAAAGGTGTCATCGATGTCATCGTCGGTGATTTTCAGCGAATGGACGTGTACGCAAAAAGGGATACCAGATTCCGCAGGAACTTCCGGAGGATGCGCAGCATGCTTTCCGTGAGCTGGTCAGAATGGGATATACCGGAGAGCTGGTCTCCGGTTAATATCATATATATTGAGAGGATGATCCATATGAAAAACTTCAGAAGAATACTGGCTGTGTTTCTGGCCGTGGCGATGATGGCTGTTTTCGCCGGCTGCGGCAAGATGACACCGGAGAAACTGGCGGGCAAGATGGCCCTGGCGCTGACCAAAACACCCATGAGCAGCGAGACTGTTGAAATGGGATTCGAGATGGCCCTTGGTTCTCAGGGATTCACGATGGACATGGCAATGGATATTTCCATGGATATGGTGGTGGCTCTGGAGCCTTACCGCGCCTATTCCGACATGACGATATCCATGGACATGATGGGACAGAATATGACCGAAACCTCCCAGGTCTATATGCTTGAGGAAAACGGTACGGTCACTACCTATACCTATGTTGAGAGCGCCGGGATCTGGCAGAAGGCCATCGTTGATATTTCCGCGGCGGAAATGACGAGCAACAGCAGCTACAACTGGCTGGCGCAGAAGCCGGCAGAGGAGCTGACGCTGGATGAGGAGACCCAGACCATCAACGGTAAGGAAGTTTACGTCCTCAGATGTACCATCAGCGGTACGCAGATGCAGGATGTGATGAGCTCCATGGGCGGCATGAACGATGCACTGTCCGATATGGGCCTGTCCGATATGGATATGAGCGCTCTGAATGTGCCTGCAGTGTTCTACATTGATGCAAAGACGTTCCTGCCTGTCCAGATCGATATGGAGATCCAGGGTATGGACGAAATGATGAAGGATGCGATGGAGCAGACGCTGGGCGGCGATCTGGCATCCATGGGCGTGGAGCTGGAGATCGGCAGCGTCCGCATGGCCTGTACGAACATCAGTTACGAGGCTGCGGAAGTACCCGAAGTGCCGCAGGAAGCAATCGACACCGCAATCGAGATTCAGGAATAACGAAAATCATAAAAGACCACCCTACGGGTGGTCTTTTATGATGGAACGGCACGATTCCCAGCCGTAACACACCGCAGGGTGCGCACGGCTCTGGAAGATCTGTGCTGTATCGGTGCCGTTGCATCCAACCCAGCCTGTCCACGGAAAACACCCGGCGGCATTCCGGGGGAAAAAGTGATGCTGAAGGCGATGCAATGAAGAAACCCGGAGTTTCCAATGGATTTGCGGGTGTTTCCATACGATATGGCACTGAAATACGGGGATTCAAGTAGATTGACAAGAGAATGGGCAATTCGTATAATGAAGACAAAAGTACCTCTTTTAGGGAGATGAGACCGGCATGAAGAACATTCACAGAAGATTTGACTCCTTTGCAGCGATTGCGATGGTGGTTATGCCTCTGCTGATTACGATTTACCTGTTGTTCCTGAGTCCCAATGACTTATCAGCCAGCCAGACGGGGAAACAGCGGGTATTTGGGGCAACCTATATGACTATGAACAATCCGTACTTCCAAATGCTGGACGCTCAGATTCAGGCATTTCTCGAGGTTCGCGGTGACGTGCTGCTCACCCGGGATGCTGCCATGGATCAGGAACGGCAAAACCAGGAAATTCAGGAATTGGTGGACGCAGGTGTCTGTGCCATTTTCATGACACCGGTAGAATGGGATACCGCAAAGGAAGGTGTCGAGATTGCTGCCGCCGCAGGGGTGCCGGTTATTGTGGTGGATGCGCCGATAGAGGACTCAGAGCTTGCAGCCTGCTCGGTTTTGTCAGATAACTATCAGGCAGGTGTCCTGTGCGCCCAGCATCTGCTGTCTGTCCGGGACAGTGCTAAAATTCTCCTACTGGAACACATCACTGCCCGTTCCGGCGCAGACCGTATCCAGGGCTTTAAGGACACCATTGCGGGGCATGAGGGCTTTGAGATTCTGGGATCCGGCGAATCCGATGGGCAAATCGAAAACGCCATGCCGGTTATGGAGCAGCTGCTGCAGCAATACCCCGATGCCGATGTGCTGATGGCGCTGAATGACCCCAGTGCCTTCGGCGGACTTGCAGCGATTCAGGGAGCAGGTCTGTCGGACCGGTTTCTGGTGTACAGCGTGGATGGCTCCCCGGAGGGAAAGGCCATGGTCAGCAGCGGCTTCCTTACGGCCACCTGTGCCCAGTTCCCCTCGAGGGTTGCTGAGGAAGCGGTGAACCAGGCCTATGCAGCCATAGACGGCGGCTGTGAATACAATGAAGTCATTGTTCCGGTGGAACTGCTGACAGAAGAAAACGTGAATGAATATGGAATAGATGGGTGGCAGTAATGAAAACGGAACGTAATCTGATCAATATTGCATCAGTGATGTTTGTCCTGAATTTTTCGATTCTTGCCTTTTACTCGCTGATCTGTGCGACCACCACCTTTCGGATATGTGATACCCTGGGCGCACATGATTTTTTGAATTCCGTAAGGCAAATACCCCGATATCCCTGGCAGATGCCGGTCCAGTCGCTCAGCCTGTATGCGTTGCTGTGCGCGGTAAGTTTTTTTAAGATTGTCCGCCCAATAGAGCGTTTCTCCTTGCGGGTCGGTATTTGCGTTATGGAAATAGCCCTGTGCGCAGGAGTCTTTGTATCTTTGAATTTCTATTACAGCGGTGTGGCCCTGTTGGTGCTCGCGGACCTTGTCCACTACATACGCAGCAATAAAATGCGGCTCTGCTTTATCGTGATACTCAGCTTGATGTTTGCTTTTGGCCGATATGAGATCGTGGAACAATTCACCAACGGCATCGCATTCGATGCCTACCTCAGTTACTACAACCCGGTGATCCAAAGCTGTTTTACCAGCTTGGAGAGCCTGATGGTATGTCTGAATATTTTGCTGTTCGTTCTGTATATGATCCTGCTGTTTACCGGCCAAAAAGAAGAGAATGCGCGCATTCGCAAGCTGAATGAACAGCTTAACCAGGCCAATGACCAGCTTCGGGACTATGCTGTAAACATGGAGCGCATGACGCAGATGAGGGAACGCAACCGGCTGGCCCGGGAGATTCACGATACCCTGGGACATACGCTTACCGGTATCATCATGGGTGCAGATGCGGGACTGGCGCTGTTTGATGTTGCTCCTGAGGAATCCAAGAAGCGGATACAGGTAGTTGCCCAATCCGCTCGCGACGGACTAACTGACGTGCGTCGCTCTATCAAGGCTCTGCGGCCTGATGCATTGGAGCATTCCACCCTTGCACAGGCGCTGGAGGGACTGGTGGAGAATTTCCGCCTCACGACATCTGCCCGGATTTCCTATTTCCAGGAGGCAGAGGAATTGAAATTGGATGCGGACGAAGAGGATGCACTATACCGGGTTGTGCAGGAGGGATTGACCAATGCTGTCCGTCATGGCCGGTCTGACCGCATTGAAATTCGGATCACACGCAATGGGGATACGGTTTCTGTCAGTATTCGGGATAACGGCACCGGCTGCGGGGCGCTGGAGGAAGGATTTGGACTGCGCCACATGAGGGAACGTCTGGAAATGCTGGGCGGTACCCTTGTCTATGGAAATTTGGATCAGAATGCAGAGGATGGGTACACAGGCTTTTTCATTACTGTGTGCCTGACTGTCAGAAACAGAAAGGAGGAGTAGTCTATGATTAAGGTTTTAATTGTAGATGACCAGGAATTATTTCGTGAGAGCCTGAAAGTGGTTCTGGGTGTCAGCGAGAACATCCAGGTAACCGATGCGGTACCCGGTGTGGCCCAGGCGCTGAAAAGTGCGGAACAGAAGCGCCCGGATGTGGTTCTTATGGATATTCGGATGCCTGGTATGGACGGCGTAGAGGGAACCAGGCTCTTCAAAAAACGGTGGCCCAATGTAAAGATCATTGTTCTTACCACCTTTGATGACGATGAGTACATATTTGGAGCGCTGAAAAACGGCGCAAGCGGTTACCTCCTGAAAGGCAGCAGCATCTCCAAATTGTCAGAGAGTATCCGAATTGCCTACGAAGACGGCGCGATCATCACACCCACCGTAGCCACGAAGGTGATCAACCAGTTTTCGAACATGGCGCAGAGCTCGTCCCGGCTCCAGGTGGACAAGGAATCTGTCAAAGATATCAGCAGAAGCGAATGGCAGATTATCCAAACCGTGGGAAGCGGCATGTCCAATAAGGAAATTGCCCAGGAGCTTTCTTTGTCCGAAGGGACAGTTCGCAACTCGATCAGCAACATCCTGTTTAAGCTGGGACTGAGAGACCGCACACAGCTGGCAATCTGGGCCGTACAAACCGGGGTGGTGAATCGACCACTATGAAAAAACGAATGTGGAAATGGAATGCAGCGGCACTGCTGATTGTGTTGCTTTGCCTTTCTCTGGCAGGCTGTTTCGGGAATAAGGAAACAGTGCTCACCATTGGTGTATATTCGGGAAGCTACTGGAATACACCCAATGGAAACTGCTACCAGATTCTGGATGATGCCATTGCATTATTTGAAGAATCGCATCCCGGAGTAAAAGTGGAGTATGTCAGCGGCATTCCCTCCAGTGACTACAGTGAGTGGCTGGCGGGGCAAATCATGATGGGCACAGAGCCGGATTTGTACTTTGTACTGCCTGAGGATTTTGATCTTTTGGTATCTTCCGGGGCGCTGGCACAGTTGGATGAGCGGATTGCTGAAGATCCCGAGTTTGATACTGCTGTCTACTATGAACCTTGTCTGCGTTCAGGACAGTCCGAAGGCCGACAATATGCCTTGCCTCACGAAAGTGTTCCCACCATCATGTTCGTAAATAAGACGCTGCTGGAAACCAACGGTATCACCATGCCGGACAATGACTGGACCTGGGAAGATTTTTATAACATCTGCGCACAGGTTACCAATGTGGAGCTGCGCCAATACGGCGTGTATGGCTACTCCTGGCTCGATGCGATGTATTCCAACGGTGCATCCCTGTTTTCTGAAGATGGGCGCAGCTGTTATCTGGCCGAGGAAAATGTGCTGGAGGCCATTCAGTTTACCAAGCGCTTAGGTGAGCTGAACGGCGGCTACAGCGTTACCGCCCGGGACTTCGATGAAGGCAGAGTCGCTTTTTGTCCGCTCCTTTACTCGGAGTACCGGGCCTATCAGCCCTACCCCTGGCGGGTAAAGAAGTACTCCGCTTTTCAGTGGGACTGTGCCAGCATGCCTGCGGGAGCTTCCGGTGCCAATATTTCTGAACTGCATACCATGATGCTGGGAATCAGTTCCCGTACCCGCCATGAGGATCTTGCCTGGGAGTTTTGCAAGCTGCTGTCCATAGACGAGGATGTGCAGCGTAAACTTTACACCCAATCTCACGGTATTTCTCCGCTCCCTGCTGTGGCGGAGGATCCCGAACTGCTGCTCCAGATTCACAATGACATTCCCGAGGGGAGCGGCTTCTCACCCGAGATGATTCACCAGATTATGAGCAACGCCGTGGTTGCGCCGAAATTCAATGCATACAGCCAGGCGATGATTATGGTGGAGAGCGCCATACAGGGATCTGCCAATAATCAGCTTGGGCAGAGCGGAATGCTCATTGCTGAGAGTGAAATCAATATTTTTCTGAACAAATCATAGCGTTTTTTACAAATCAAGGGCCTGCCTGGGATCTCCGGGCAGGCCCTTGATTCGCGTTTTGAACAAAAAAGCAGAGAGTGATTTATCCAATTCGATAGATGATTTGACAAATCCCGGGAAATCATGACAAATGTAATCTGTAACTTGTGACAAATGGCACTGTATAAAATCTGAGATTTTTGTATTATATAGACAGATATTTGCTGAATCGCCAGAGCAAAAAGAAGGGGAAGGCGGTGTGATCGGATGCGTATTTATTCTATCGTTTTCCTGGACATTGACGGAACCTTGCTGGACTCTAACCACCAGGTTATGCCCTGCACCCACAATCGCCTGCGATATCTGCATGGGCGGGGAATACCCATCGTCCTGTGTTCTGCCCGACCTCCTGAGGGTGTGAATCTGGTGGCCAGACAGGTTGGGGTGCAGGGCCCTATGGCGTGCTACAACGGCGGTCTGATTTTTGACGGGAACAGCACCATATTGCGGGATGTGGGAATCGACATCCAGCTGGCAATGGACTTCAAGCGGTTCGCAGCAGAACGGTTTCCGGAGTTGGTGGTAAGCGCCTATCTGTACGATGTCTGGCTCGCGGAAGATCCCCGGCAACCCGAGATTCTGCAGGAAGCGGAAATATCCGGGTGCACGCCCCTGAGGGGGACCCTGGAGAAGGCCGCGGCCGCTGCATCCCACATCCACAAGCTGCTGTGCATGGGCGATGCAATGCGCATACGCGCTCTGCAGAAAGAAATCCCTCAGCATTTTCCGCAACTGATGGCTCTTCGATCCAAAGCTACCTATCTGGAAATTCTCCCCCGGGAAAGCACCAAACGCAGCGCGGTACAGGTACTGCTGGCCAATTACGGCTTGGATCCGGAGAAGGCAGTGGCATTCGGCGACAGCGATGTGGATATCGACATGCTGCAATACTGCGGAATGGGTGTCGCCATGGGAAACGCTCCGAGACAGGTAAAGGAAGCGGCGGACTATGTGACGGCTTCCAATGATCAGGAAGGTGTTTACATTGCGCTGAACACTCTGCGTCTGAAAGCACCAGGTGACGGGAGAAAACCGTAAAAACATGATGAGTATGTTTCTCCCTGTAACAGATTAACAAAAGGAGGTTGCATATGGAAGATTCTATCATTCTCCAAATGCGGGATATTACCAAGGTATTTCCGGGTGTGCGGGCACTGGATGGCGTAACACTGGAAGTACGGCGGGGTGAAATTCATTCTATCTGCGGCGAAAACGGCGCAGGAAAATCCACCCTGATGAAAGTTCTGTCCGGCGTCTACCCCTATGGTTCTTATGAAGGCCAGATTATTTACATGGGCGAAGAAGCCAGGTTTAAGAACATCAAAGAATCGGAAAATGCCGGAATCGTCATTATCCATCAGGAGCTGACCATGATTCCTGAGCTTTCCATTACCGAAAATATTTTCTTGGGCAATGAGATTGTCAGGAACGGCCTCATCGACTGGGATGAAGCCCGTCAGAGAACCATAAAACTGATGGAGCGTGTGGGTCTGAATCTGAACCCCAACACGCCGATCAAAAACCTGGGTGTGGGCCAGCAGCAGCTGGTGGAAATCGCCAAGGCACTATCCAAGAATGTCAAGCTGCTGATTCTGGATGAACCCACTTCCGCTCTGAACGAGGACGATTCTGCCAATCTTCTGGAACTGATGCGGGATCTGAAGAGCAAGGACATCACCTGCATCATGATCTCCCACAAGCTGAACGAAATTGCGGCGATCTCCGATGCTGTTACCGTGATTCGCGACGGTCGGACCGTCGAGACCTACCCGGTGGAAGCAGGCCATGTGGACGAGGACCGGATCATCAGTTCCATGGTCGGCCGCTCCATCGAGAACCGCTATCCTCCCCATGAGTCCCACCCCGGCGAGATCATTTTTGAGGTTTCCGACTGGTGTGTAGAGGATCCCAACATCCCCGGCAGAATGGTCTGCAAGAACTCCTGCTTTAATGTCCGCGCCGGCGAGATTGTGGGCTTTGCCGGTCTGATGGGTGCAGGACGGACGGAACTGATGCGTTCCATCTTTGGTCATAATTACGGCCTCTTCAAAGGCGGCACCGTAAAACTGAAGGGACAGGAGCTGAAACTGTCCTCTGTCTCCGCTGCCATTGAAGCGGGTATCGCCTACGTACCGGAAGATCGCAAGAATCTGGGCCTGAACTTGCTGGATAGTATCCGGTTGACGATTGTATCAGCAAATCTGAAAGCCATTCTGACTGGCAGACTGCTGGATTCCAACAAGGAGCTGCAGGCTGCTGAGAAGAGCAGAACTGACCTCCTGATCAAGACCAGCTCCGTGGATGCGGGTGTGACCACCCTCTCCGGCGGCAACCAGCAGAAGGTAGTTCTGGGCAAGTGGCTGTTCACCCAGCCCGAGGTTCTGATTCTGGACGAGCCCACCCGCGGCATCGACGTGGGTGCCAAGTACGAGATCTACCGTCTGATCCATCGGATGGCGGATCAGGGCAAGGCGGTGATCCTGGTCTCCTCCGAGCTGCCTGAACTGCTGGGCATGTCGGACCGTATCTACACCATCTGCGAAGGCAGCATTACCGGTGAGATCGCGAGCCGCGATGCCGATCAGGAAAAGCTGATGCGGCTCATGACAACCACATCTGAAGCGAAATCATAATGAAGGAAAGGATGGAATCTTCTTATGAAACAGATTAAAAAAGTGCTGGGAGAAAGCCTGCACAAATACACGATGATCATCGCGCTAATCGCACTGGTCATTTTCTTCAACATTGCCTCTGACGGCAAAATGATCACCCCCTCCAACTTTCAGAACCTGCTGTCCGGTAATGCCTACGTTCTGATCCTGGCTATCGGTATGCTGATGGTCATCGTCGTCGGTCATATCGACCTGTCCGTCGGCTCTGTTGCCGGCTTCTGCGGAATGGTCATGGCAATCGCATTCCAGAAGTGGAATTTCCCCTGGTGGGCAGCCGTGCTGCTGGGCCTGGGAATCGGTGTCCTGGTTGGCGCGTGGAACGGCTTTTGGGTGGCAAAGATGGGTATTCCGGGTTTTATCACCACCCTGGGCAGCATGATGGTCTTCCGCGGCGCTGTCATTTGGATCTCCCACTCTATCTCCGTCCCCGCTCCTTCCGAACTGAAATTCTTTGGTGCCGGTCATCTGCCTGAATGGGGGCCTGCATTTACGGGCATGAATAACTCCACCCTGCTACTGGGTATTTTTGCCATCGCATTCTTCGCTTACGCTCAGTTTCGCCAGTATAAGCGTACCAATGTGCTGCGTGGCAGCAAAGAAGCGCTGTGGCCTACTCTGGTTCGCATCGCGCTGATCTCTGTGACCATCGGCTATCTGACCTGGCTGTTTGGCACCGGCCGTCCCGGTACATCCTTCCCTGTCCCCGGCCTGATCCTGGTGATTCTGGTCATTATCTACCACATCATTACTGAGAAGACCAGATTTGGTCGCCACATCTACGCAGTTGGCGGCAATAAGAATTCCGCAGCACTGTCCGGCGTCAACGTTCAGAAAACCTACTTCCTGACCATGCTGAACATGTCCTTGCTGGCTGCTGTGGCCGGCATCCTGTTCGTCGGCCGCTCCACCGCAGCAGGTCCCTCTGACGGTACCGGCTGGGAGACGGACGCCATTGCAGCAGTCTTCATCGGCGGTGCAGCCGTGTCCGGCGGTGTCGGCACCGTTATGGCCACTATGGTCGGCGGTATGGTTATGGCAGTTCTGAACTCCGGCCTGATGCTCCTGGGTGTCGGTGCTGACAAGACTCAGGTCATCAAGGGCCTTGTTCTGCTGGCAGCAGTTGCCTTCGACGTTTACAACAAGCGTCCCGGCCATATCTCCATCACTAAGCGTCTGTTCAACCTGAACAAGGCGGAAACCAAAGAAGGTTCCCCTGCTGAGAAAAAGTCCTAAGGGATTTTAGACAGCTGGGCCTTAATAAAAACCAAATACACAATCGTAGGAGGAAAAAACAATGAAAAAACTGTTCGCATTGCTCCTGGCTCTGGTCATGGTTCTGTCCCTGACCGCCTGCGGCGGCGGCCGTACCGAGGCTCCCGAAACCAAGCCCGCAGACTCCAACAACGAGGTTGAAGCACCCGTTGCCAACAGTGGCATCGAAGAAGGCGCAGTCATCGGCGTTTCCCTGCCCTGGCTGGGCACCCAGAACTGGAAGGAAGCTGAAGAAATGTTCAAGACCGAGCTGGAAGCAGCTGGCTTCAAGCCCCTGATCCAGGCCGCTGACAACAAGGTTCCTCAGCAGCAGCAGCAGATCGAATCCATGATTCAGAACGGCGCCAAGGTTATCGTGGTTGGCCCCATCGACGGCACCCAGCTGGGCGCTGTTCTGGAAGAGGCCAAGGCTGCCGGTGTCTACGTTATCGGTTATGACCGCCTGCTGGAAAACACCACCGGCGTTGACGGTGTTGTTCAGTTCGGCAGTGTTAAGACCGGCGAGCTGCAGGCTCAGGCTCTGCTGGATGGTCTGAAGGAAATGAAGGGCGAAGGCCCCTGGAACATCGAGCTATTCGGCGGCGGCCCCGCTGACCCCAATGCTCCCAACTTCTTCAAGGGCGCAATGAGCGTCCTGCAGCCCCTGATCGACGACGGCACTCTGACCGTTGTCTCCGGCCAGACTGATTTCACCCAGTGCGCTACCATGGATTGGGACAACGCCAAGGCACAGGCCAGAATGGACTCCCTGCTGTCCGGCTTCTACGCAGACAAGGAAAT
>JAGAUY010000013.1 GCA_017620525.1 Oscillospiraceae bacterium
TAAGAGCGGTATCGCTACCGCTGTGGTACTGGGTGTAGGCCGTGCCATCGGTGAGGCGATGGCAGTGATGATGGTCTCGGGCAATGTGGCCAATATGCCCAGCCTCTTCCAAAGTGTCCGCTTCTTGACTACCGCGGTTTCCAGCGGCATGGGTTATGCGGACGGCTTGTACCGGGAAGCCCTGTTTTCCATCGCACTGGTACTGTTCCTGTTTATCATGATGATCAACGCAGTGCTGAACTTCTTCCTGAAAGGAGAAAAGCATGAATAAACGAAATATCTATAATTGGACTATGCAGATTCTGATGTGGCTTGCCGCTGGGATCACAGCCGGTTTGACCCTGTTTCTTCTGGGTTATGTTCTCTATAAGGGTCTTCCTAATATCACCTGGGAGCTGCTTTCCACCAAACCCAGTTACCTAACAGACCGGATCGGTATTCTGCCGGATATTCTCAACACAGTCTACATCATTCTGACTACACTGGTTTTCGTGATCCCCCTGGGTGTGGGAGCGGCCATCTATCTGACGGAGTATGCCTCCAACAAGCGTGTTGTGGCTATGATCGAATACGCAGCTGAGACCCTGTCCGGCATCCCTTCCATTATCTACGGCCTGTTCGGCTCGCTGTTCTTCTGCCAGTTCATGGATTTGGATAAAAGCCTGCTGGCAGGTGCCCTGACCCTGGTGATTATGAATCTGCCTACGGTGATGCGAACCACCCAGGAGAGCTTAAAGACCGTGCCCCAATCCTACAGAGAGGGCGCATTCGGTCTGGGTGCGGGCAAATGGCGTGTGATCCGCACGGTGGTACTGCCCGGTTGTGTAGATGGTGTGGTCACCGGCTGCATCCTGTCTATCGGCAGAATCGTAGGCGAATCTGCTGCACTGCTGTTCACTGCAGGCTTTGCCCATGCACTCAACGGTTTTGTGGACGCACTGTTCACTTCCGGCTCTACCTTGACGGTTGCTTTGTATATGTACGCCACAGAAGGCGGCGAGTTTGGTGTGGCCTTTGCCATTGCCGCTATCCTGATGATCCTGACGCTGATCATTAACCTCAGCGCCAGCCTGATCGGAAAATATTTTGAAAGGAAAAAGAATGCATGAGTATCATTACCGCAAAAGACCTGTGTTTGTGGTACGGCGCTACCCAGGCACTGAAAAATATCAATATTGAGATCCCCGAGCGCAGCATCACCGCCCTCATCGGCCCTTCCGGCTGCGGCAAGTCTACCTTCCTGAAGACACTGAACCGGATGAATGATCTGATCCCTTCCGTTCGGATCGAAGGAACAGTAACCTACGGTGGACAGGACATCTTTGCTCCCAGTGTGGATGTAAACGATCTTCGCAAGGAGATCGGCATGGTGTTCCAGAAGCCCAATCCTTTCCCCATGAGCATCTACGACAACATTGCTTACGGTCCTCGCACCCACGGTATCAAGAACAAGATCCAGTTGGATGATATTGTGGAAGAGGCATTGCAGGGTGCTGCTATCTGGGACGAAGTAAAAGATCGGCTGAAGAAGTCTGCACTGGGTTTGTCCGGCGGTCAACAGCAAAGACTTTGCATCGCAAGAGCTATGGCTGTGAAGCCTAAGGTGCTTCTGATGGACGAACCCACCTCCGCATTGGATCCCATTTCCACATCTAAAATCGAGGACTTGACGCAACAGCTGAAGAAGGATTATACTATTATCATGGTCACCCATAATATGCAGCAGGCCGTCCGAATTTCTGACAACACCGCTTTCTTCCTTCTTGGTGAGCTGGTCGAGTTTGGCGATACAGAGCAAATGTTCTCTCAGCCGCAGGATAAGCGTACAGAAGATTACATCACCGGGAGGTTCGGATAATGCGTAATTTGTTTGATAGCCAGCTGAACACGCTGCATAGAAAACTCATTGAGATGGGCTCCGCTTGTGAGACCGCCATCGATCTTGCTGTAAAGGCGCTGCTGGAGGGCAATGCGGATATTGCCCATGAGGCTGCCTCCCATGACCGGGAGATCGACCAGATGGAACGGGATATCGAGGCCATCTGTCTGAAGATGCTGCTTCAGCAGCAACCAGTAGCCCGGGATCTGCGTCAGATCTCCGCTGCCATGAAGA
>JAGAUY010000089.1 GCA_017620525.1 Oscillospiraceae bacterium
AGCAGAGGGCGCGCACCACTGCAACGCTTTCCAGTCCTTCCTTCAGGAGTGGACAGAGAAATACGGACTGGAACGCTGTATGTTCGTCCTTTCCTGCTCCATCGCACAACGGGAGGGCGATGGACGCTTTTATCCCCCTGCACGGCAGGCAACTGCGCGGTTTGCCCACTACCGGAAGCGACATGAAGGCTTTGAAATCTCCAACTACACCAACAATGTCCATTCCGGCGTCATCAATCTGGCAATGGAGAACCTGCTGAAGATGGAACTTGCCCAGAAACGAGAAAAGCAGCACGATCCACGGAAGCAGAGCATGGAACGGTGAGATGAAAAAGCACTTCCTAAAACACAAACAGCGTGGTATAATAAATTATCCTATCCGATTTGGAGGAACGCACATGACTGTTGCAGCACGAAATCGCAGGATACAGGCTGTAAAGCTGGCTGATGCGCTGAATGCCATCGAGGGTGTTCCTGTTTCCGATTATGCCAAGATGCTCTCCCGCTGCTGGATGAATGGGGAGTTGACCGGCGAACAGATGAAAGAGGCTCTGTTGGCATCCCATCGAAAGTTGGCCTCTCAGGAGCGTCAGAACTATGCCTGATCCTTATCTCTACCCAGATGTTCCGGTTCTGCGGAACAAATTGGAAATCAAAACTGAAAAGACCTTGGATTTGGTTGAAGCGGAGCAATCCCGTGCAAATATGATGCTCTTTTATGACCAAGACTTCACGGACTTTACGCCTGCCGGATTGCAGCAGATCCACAAGTTCCTGTTCGGCGACATTTATGATTGGGCCGGAAACTACCGCATCATCAACATCCAAAAGGCAGAGCGTCTGTTGGGTGGCCGCAGCGTGTGGTACTCCAATGATGAGGACATAGAACGCGATCTCACAGCTGCTTTTCAGGCGATCCATGATTTTGATTGGGATGCTTGCAGCCGTGAGGAATTTGTTTCTGCGTTGACCCATCTGTTCCCTCCCATTTGGCAGGTTCATCCGTTCCGTGAAGGCAATACCCGCACCGTGGTCATGCTGATGACGCTGTTTGTGGAGGCCCACGGCTACTATTTTGATAAAGACCTGCTGGCGGCAAGTGCCGGTTATGTACGGGACTCTTTAGTGATGGCCTCTATTGACCAAAATTCGGAATTTGAACATCTGGAACGCATCCTGCTTGATGCCGTTTGTACGGAACCCATTGAACCGCAGGATGAAGAAGCTCCCGTGGAAGAAAGCACAAGTAAATATGCGAAATATCAGAAAGAGCCTTATACCCCCGCCCCCCACACGGCTCGTGCTGATGATTGAACTTGAGAGCGCGGACAGAAATGTTCGCGCTTTTTTCATGCCCGCGAGGAGGTGAACATGATTGCCCTTTGTTTCGAAAAAGCAAATCGAGCAGGCGCGGGAGATAGATCTGCTGACCTACCTGCAGCGCTACGAGCCAGAGGAGCTGGTACATTTCAGCGGCAATACTTACACAACACGAACTCACGATTCTCTGAAAATTTCAAACGGAAAATGGTGTTGGTGGTCCCGTGGGATTGGCGGCACAAACGCTTTGGACTATCTTGTTTCAGTGCGCGGCCTGTCTCTCCCGGACGCCGTAACGCAGATCATCCGAGCGCCCCCTGATAGTGGCAGGCAGAACAACACACCGATAGCAAAATATAAGCCGCTTCCATTCCAGCTGCCACCCCGACACGCCGACAACAGGCGTGTTTTTTCGTATCTGACCAGCCGTGGCATCGACCCTGAAATCATCAATCACTGTATCAAACACGGTCAGCTCTATGAAGATGCGGAACGGCACAACTGCGTGTTTGTCGGCTTTGAAGGCAACGAGCCGCGCTATGGTGCTCTGCGGGGAACCCTCTCCCAATCCACCTTCACCGGAGATGTCCCCGGAAGCGATAAGCACTTTTCCTTCGCCATACCGAGACAGGCAGGAAGCAATGAGGCCCTGTGCGTGTTTGAGAGCGCTATTGATGTCATGTCCTACCTGACCCTTATTAAGCTGAACGGCTATGACTGGCATGATGCAAATTGCCTTTCCCTCGCCGGTATCTATCAGCCGAAAGGCACCGGCGAGATCAAGTTCCCTCTGGCGTTGGATCAATACCTGCAGGACAATCCCCACATCGAGAGGGTCATCCTCTGTCTGGACAATGACGCCGTTGGGCGCATGGCAGCACAGGCCATCCAGAACCGTCTGGAACCGATCTACACCGTGATAGATAATCCCCCGCGTGTAGGAAAGGACTACAATGACCTGCTCCGGCAGAGGAAAGGAATCACGGACATGGTAAAGACCCGAGGAAGCGCAAGATGAGTTCTTTTTCGGCTGGTCATATCAGGATAGCGCGGCATTGCCGCGCTGTCCTGGCAAGCATAGCATTTGGCTATCCAAATGCGCTTGTTAAGGGGCAAGCCCCCTAATACCCCCCACACTGTTATGAAAGGAGGAACGCTGTTATTGAGAAAACGCACAATCTCCATCCTGTTTCGACTCAACGAGCAGGAAAACCAGATCTTCAGAACGCAAGTGGCCCTATCTGGCTATTCAGCGCAGGAATATATGCGGCGGCGACTAATTGAAGACCAGGTCATCAAGCCTCGCCCCGCTGGTGAGATGGCAGAGATTCGTCGGGAACTATCCGCCATCGGCAACAATGTGAATCAGGTGGCCAGAAAGGTCAACTCCACCGGGCAAGTCAGTGTGGAAGATTTTCAGAAAGTTGCTCAATGTCTGGATAATGTCTGGCACTTGGTAAAGCGGCTCTGATATGGCAATTACCAAAATCATTGCTATCCGCGACAGGCTGGATAAGCGAGTAAATTATGTTGCCAACGGAGAGAAAACCACATTGGATGTCGGTATCACTTACGCAGTCAATCCAGAGAAAACTGAGCAGAATTTCTTTGTGAGTACCCTTAATTGCAGTTCCTCGGAAACTGCTTTTACCCAGATGATGGACACCAAGCGGACTTTCGGTAAAACAGGCGGCGTGTTAGGCTACCATTTCATTCAGTCTTTCGCTCCCGGCGAGGTGACGCCGGAGCAGGCTCATGCCATTGGCGTGGAGTTTTCCAGACAGCTGTTTGAAACAGATTTTGAAGTGGTGATTGGCACCCATCTGGATAAGCACCATCTACACAACCACATCGTCATCAACTCTGTGTCCTGTGCAGATGGCAGGAAGTATCACTCCGATCCAGCCGGTTACTACAATAAGGTCCGTGCCATATCAGACACCATCTGCCGCGAAAATGAACTGTCGGTCATTACTCCCAAAGGCAGGGGTAAACACTATGCGGAATGGAACGCCGAACAGCAAGGAAAGCCCACCATCCGCAGCATGATCCGGGATGACATAGATAGCATCATAGCGGAAGCCTACACCTTCCAGTCCTTTCTCATGCTGCTTCAGAAAAAAGGATACATTGTCAAGCATGGCCCCAACCGCAAGCACACCACCGTCCAACCACTGGGAGCCCAGCGCGCTATTCGCCTGGACAGTCTGGGCGATGGATACACCGAGGAGGCCATCAAGCAGCGTCTTATCAAACAGCGCTCCGGCGGCACTGGCGGCATGGCGCTTCACACGCCGACAACCGTGAAGCGATACCGTCTGCATGGTAAACTCCACACCGCCCCGAAAAAGAAGATCACAGGGTTCAAAGCCTTGTATCTCCGATACCTCTACTTACTGCGCGGCAGTCGACGCATCAAGCGCCGATGTCGGGCAGATTTTTCGTTGCGGCAGGATCTCATTCGATTGGAGCAGTACCAAAAGCAGTTCCGGTATCTGATAGAGCAGGACATTACAACGGCATCGGAACTGGAGCAGCGCATTGTCGGTTTGGGATGGGACATTCAACAACTGACCGAACAAAGGAAACCACTCTACTACGAAAGGAGGGATACCGAAGATGAACAGGCAAAGGAGCAAATCAGCCTGGAGATTGACCGGCATACCGCCTCCCTGCGGGAAAAGCGCCGGGAACTGGCCTTGTGCCGCAGGATACAGGCGGATATACCACAGGTGTCGGAGCAGGTACAGCAGGCACAGGAGGAACAGAAGGAAATTCTGAGAAAGGAGGAACGACAGCATGAGTACCAGCGGCGAAACCGCTGATCTGATAGTCCGCGAAGGCATCCAGATCACCGAAAGCGCAGTCAAGCTGGCGGGCCTGGGCGCAAAGAACCTTGCCGCCCTTTTGATTGCCCTTGCCAATGACAATCAGAAGCTATCCGGTAAAACCAACTTAAAACGCCTGATCCATGACGGCGAGGAGTTGACCATCTTCTCTGTCAAACAGGAGGATTTGAAGGGGTTTCACATGGATAGCAGACGCTACGGCGTTTTATATTATCCCATCGTCAATAAGGTGGAGAACACCGGCACCGTAGAAATCATGGCAAAGGCCAAGGACGCCAAACAGATCAATCGCATCTTTGAGCGCATGGGGTATCCTGCCCCTGTCAAGGAAGAAGAAACGCCAAAAAAAGAAAAATCCCGCGTTCCGTCCGAGAACAGCTCAAAGGAGCGCGGGACTGGTGTGAAAGCGTCTACCGAGCCGACTATGACTGAGGCTGAACAGCGACCTTCCGTGAAGGGACGACTGGCAGCACTCCAGCAAGCGGCCAATGCAGCTGCGGAAGCACCAGCAAAGGAAATCGCCAAAAGCATCACCGACAAAGTACGATAAGGAGGATTTGAGTTTATGTCGAAGTTAGATGCCTTTATTCAGGAAAAACAGCAGAGGTCCGAGGAATGGAAAGCACAGAAAACTGCCGAGCGCGACGAACTGAACGCATGGTCTGACAATGCCATCCTCACCGCCACCATGGAACCCAACGCCTACCTGCACTATCTGGATGTGCAGGCGGATAACCCCAGATACAGCGCATCCAATGTTCTGCTGGCCATGGAGCAGAACCCGGAGATCACCTACATCAACAGTCTGCAAGGGTGGAACGCGCTGGGCCGCAGCGTCAAGCGCGAGGAAACCGGCCTGAAGGTCCGCGTGTCCGACCCCTACATCAAGGATGGACGTCAGCACCGCGGCTATAAGATTGGGCGCGTCTTTGACATCTCCCAGACCACCGGCAAGGGAACCGTTCCCAAGCTGACTGTGCGGGAGAATACGCCGGAGATGGATACCGCACTGCGTAAGCTGTTGGACCTGTCCCCGGTCAAAATCGTCACCAGCACCACCACCTATGAGGATGCCCGGTATGACCCGGCAAGTCAGGAAATCACGGTTTCTGCCAATCTCACCGACTGCCAGACCTTTACCGCACTGGCAAGAGAGATCGTCCATGCCCAGATCCACAACCACGGCCAGTATCCCTACTATTCCCGTAATGAATGCGCTCTGGATGCCGATAGCGTGAGCTATATGCTCTGCCGCAGCTTTGACCTTCCCGCCAAGAAGCCTGACGTATCCAGAATTGCCACTTCGTTTAACGATATGGACGCACAGGACCGGCGTGGTGTTCTGGACAGCTTGCAGCAGCTTTTCCGCAGGATGCAGGGCGAGATCCAGCGGGAGGTTTCTCCCCAGGAACGCAAGCAGGAACAGAACCGGCCTGTACGTTAAGGAGGAATGCAATATGAAGAAACGAGTATTGTCTATGCTCTGTGCGGTCATGATGCTTTGCTGTATGGCCGGTACCGCAATGGCGGCAGAAATCCCGGAGGCTGTTCCGGAGGAGGCCGCACCGCTGACGGAACTGCTGGAGCAGACTGCACCGGAGGCAACCCCCACCATTTATCCCGCAGAAGTTCACGCCAGCGAGGAAAACGGCATCCAGCGTTTGGAGAAGGTCTACTATCTGACTGCAAAGGACGATCCTGCGTCCATCCCGACCGAGGATTTTGAGCGCGAGGGCTGTGTCTACACGCTTCTGGATATTCTGAAGAATGACCAGACGGAAACGCACACCATCGACCATATCGAGGTCATTACGCAGGAGAGCAAGACCAAGGATATGGCCGAGATCATCAAGGTGCTGGAGCCTGAACTGGAAATCAGCACCGAGGACGGCTATACCGGTGTTCTTGCGCTGGACTATACCACCATCGCCGTGGAAGCGGCTGGGTATAAGACCAGCAGCCGTACCGTTTCTGCCACCCGTACCTATCCCAACCTCTCTGACGCCGATGTATCCCTGATTCCCAAGAGCGTGGAGGAAAGCGGACGGACGCTGACGCTGGCAAATGTGGATTGGCAGGAGGCCGCAGCCGATCACGCGGACGGTTACACCCTGGCTCTGCGCTACAACGCCGTGGCTACCTACACCGGCACCGCCACCAGCAAATATGCTACCGGCTACACCGTGACCGCAGAGTACAAGGGCGAGATCACCAAGACCAGCTGCGACACCATCATCTATACCGCAGTTTTCTCCAGTATGGATGCCGTGGAAGTCGCTGAAGAGGACACCGGGAATACCGCAGAGGTCAACTGGCCTCTGATTCTGATTCCTCTGGGCGTTGTTGGTCTGGGTGCTGCCGGTTACTTTGGCAGAAAGGGTTATATCCACTATCAGAATAAGAAACGGGGGTATGAATGATGAAGAAACGCCTTTCCATGCTTCTTGCCGTATGCTGCCTGATGGCAGCTTTTTCTATGCCCGCGTCGGCATTGGAATACACCTTTGAAGCGCCCAGCGCAGGGTTGTTCGGTACACCTACTTCGGATAACACCATCTATGTGACAACGGCTGCACCGATCAACATGGACCGCAGTAAGAGCGCCGCTTATATCCCACCTGTCTTTGGAAGTGCCACTTCCTATACCCTCAATGCCGGTGAGTTGCTGACACCCAATCTTGTGTCCCAGAATAGCAGCTACATTCCCGGCACTTCCGGTGGTGGCGTGACCATCGTGCCGCCCTCTTACGGCGGCACATCCATTCCCAGTCAGGACATTGGAGCAGGCGCCAAGTACACTTCGGTTACTTCTGACCTCTACTATTCCAGCGGACATATCGGTACGCTGAAAATCTCTGCTATTGGCCTGACTGTGAAGGTGTATCAGGGAACCGACGCGGCAACGCTGAAAAAGGGCGCAGGCCATTTTGAAAGCACCAGCTTCTTTAATGGTAACACCGCCATTGCAGCGCACAACCGGGGCGTGACTAACCACTTTGGTAAGATCCACACCCTGGATCTGGGCGATACGGTGAAGCTGACCACCAAGCTGGGAACCCGGACCTATGAGGTCTATTCCGTGGCGAAGATCTCCAGCAGTGATTTGACGGTTCTCAATGACAGCAGTGAAAACATCATTACGCTGATTACCTGCGTGATGAATGAACCTGACTATCGCTGGTGCGTACAGGCAAAGGCTATTTGATTTTTTGACAGCTTTTCATTCCTCCGATATGCTGACAGTATCAAAGAAATAAAGGAGGAGCATCCAATGAAAAAGAGTATCCCAAGTTTTGTTGTCGGTCTGCTTTGCGGTATGACCCTGTTTGGAGGAAGCGTTGCATACGCGGCAGGCGTCATGGCCACGCCCTTTGCGGAAATGAATCAGAACCTGACCCTGAACGGGCAGGCCATTGAACTGACCGGCTACAATATCAACGGCAACAACTACTTCAAACTCCGGGACATCGGAGAGGCAGTCGGCTTCTCCGTGGAATGGAACGGCACGACCCGTACCGTGGAAATCGACACCACGAAGGCGTATCAGCCGGAAGCTGCTGTGAAAGCAACTGCCGCATCCACCGGCGCAGTCACACAGAATATCCCTAAAGTGGGCGATGTGATCGACTGTCCCGATGGCACCAAATATACCATCACGGATGTCAGCAGATACGACAAGAATATGTTTGCCAGCGGACCCGTGGGAGAGCTTCCTGCGGCCACCTGCGACTGGAGCAGTTTCCCGGAAGTGGACCTGCCCGACGAGGAAATCCGGCATTTTAAGACGGCTGGCGGCGACTACCTGTTTGTACGCAACCGCTATGAGAGCCTGCGTATGCAGTACACCCTCCAGAACCTTGCCGGCAACCATCCGGACACCAGTGAGAACGGCAAACTGAAGTACGGAAGCAAAGGCACACCCTCTGTCCGTATCTGCCTTTCCATCCCTTCGGAGATCAAAGCACATTCCTTCTGGCCGTGGCGCGCAAGCGAGATTGAAAACCTGTTCAATTCCTGCCCTCCCGGAACCTACTACATGGAGGCTTTTGATGTGTATAAGGACGGTGTGTTCCAGCGCACTGAGTACAGCATCCGGGCCA
>JAGAUY010000090.1 GCA_017620525.1 Oscillospiraceae bacterium
GAGATCATCTCCTGGGGCAGTATGCTGTCCCTGTCTGAAAAGGCATTGCTGACGGATAGCTGGTGGATCATCGTTTTCCCCGGTGCATTCCTGGTGACGCTCCTGATGTGCCTGACGAACATCGGAAACTTTTTGCGCAAAGCCGCGAACCGGAAGGAGAGCAATTTGTGATGGAAGAACTGAAGAAGATCCTCCGTGAACACGCAAAGCGGTATCCGCTGATGCAGCCGCGTGACGCGGTAAAGCTGATCTACCAGAATGAGTTTGGCGGCGGACACCTGATCCGGGACGAGCAAGCCTGTCTTAACTATCTGCGCCGGGAATATGCTGACCTGGAGAAAGACCCGACGGCAGCGCTGTATGAGGACATCGGAAACGGCATCGTTCGTGTCAATCTAGCAGCGGTGAAGCCAGAAAACCTGGAGCAGCTTGGACGAGATTTTATCGCGTCAGCTGCAAAGCACAAAGGAACCCTGGATAGCTTCCTGAATAAGCTGGAGGTGCTGAAAAAACTTGCGGCAGAAGGCGCATTCGCCTTCGATGCAGATGCACTGAGTGTCTATCTGTCCGAATACGAAGCGGCAGGCTGTCCGGCAGTATCTCATAGTGCGCAGTATCGCCTGAACTATGAGCCATCATACCGGGTAATCCAAAAAGAACGTGTGCGGTCATAGATCCGGATGATGGTGCGCAACCGGCAAGGAAAGAAGAAAATGCTGCAGTGCTAGCAATTGTTGATCCGTTGTGCTACAATGGGCTAAATATGTACCGAAAGGAGCGTCGGATCATGAGATTTGGACCCGTACAAATGAAAGATAAGCTGGGCAGGACCGTCGTTATGCGAAACGCAGAAAAAACGGATGCAGAGGCATTGATCCGCTATCTGAAGATTACATCCGGGGAAACCCCATTTCTGCTCAGGGAACCTGAAGAGGTTACGCTTACAATCGGGCAGGAGGAGCGGTTCGTTCAGGGGATCATCGACGCGGAGCGGGAACTGATGCTGGTGGCGGCAATCGACGGAGAACAGGTCGGCAACTGCTCGCTCATGAGCAAGGGGCCGTTTAAGAGATATCATCACCGATGCGAAGTGGCAATTGCGCTGTACCAAACATTCTGCGGCGCGGGAATCGGGGAAATGATGATGCGTGAAGTTCTTGAGGCAGCAAAGCATCTTGGCTATGAGCAGGCGGAACTGGAGGTGGTGGCGGACAATGCCGGCGCCATCGCCCTTTACAATAAGCTGGGATTTGAAACATGCGGTCTGCTGCCCCATAGCATGAAATACGGCAATGGAACATATGCAGACGCGCTCTGGATGGTAAAAAGACTGTAACAACGGATTGCGCAAGGGAAACTGCTGTGCAGCGGCGGCATATGGGGCGGCAATGGGGAATACAATATACTGCCTGGAAACAAATGATATTCCATTATAATAATCTGAACAATTGCGATAAAAAGACTTGACAAATGGAAGAATGAGGAATATTATATATTCGTGGTTAGCTGGTTCTAACCATTGTTTCCAATGTGCGGGTTAGCTGGGCCTAATCGGCAAAGAGAATCTGAAACGGGGGATACATATGAATCTGATGAAAGCACAGGAAGGCAAAGAGTATATCGTTCAGCGCATCGAAACTGATGATGAGGAACTGAATGCGTTTCTGTTTTCCCTGGGTTGTTACAGCGGTGAGCCGATCACGGTAGTTGCGCGGAAAAGAAGCGGCTGCACGGTCTCCATCAAGGATGGCAGATACAACATCGACAACCTGCTGGCAGAGGCGATCATCGTCTGATACTGCTGTAAAAAACCGATGAGACATCGGTTTTTTTACAGGTCTTTGGTTAGCTCTCGCTAATTAGAGAGGACTAACCAGGGCGGTATGTCCCATAACGCATGGATTTCAAAATTAAAATCCAAGAGGAGGATTAGAAAATGAGAATTGCTTTTGCAGGCAATCCCAACAGCGGTAAGACCACCATGTACAACGCGCTGACCGGCCGCAACGAAAAGGTCGGCAACTGGGCGGGTGTTACCGTTGACAAGAAAGAGGCACTGATCAAGAAGGCCTACGCTAACGGTGCGGAGCTGATCGCCGTGGACCTGCCCGGTGCTTACTCCATGTCTCCCTTCACTTCCGAAGAGAGCATCACCAGCTCCTACGTCAAGAACGAGAACCCCGATGCCATCATCAACATCGTGGACGCTACCAATCTGAGCCGCTCTCTGTTCTTCACCACGCAGCTGCTGGAGCTGGGCATCCCGATGGTTGTTGCACTGAACAAGACTGACGTCAACCATAAGAAGGAAACCAGGATAGACGTGAAGGCTCTGTCTGAGAAGCTGGGCTGCCCCGTTCTGGAGACCACTTCCACCACCGGCGAAGGCCTGACTGAGCTTGTGGCTGCTGCCGTTGCTCAGAATGGCAAGGGCCAGAAGGCTCCCTACGTTCAGGGTGACATTGATCTGACCGACAAGAAGGTTGTCGAGGTTGCTGACCGTAAGCGCTTTGAGTTTGTCAATAAGATCGTCTCCAAGGTCGAGAGCCGTAAGGTACTGACCAAGGACAAGAACAGCCAGGACCAGATCGACGCTATTCTGACCAACCCCATTGCGGGTATTCTGATCTTTGCCGGTGTGATGTTCCTGGTGTTCCAGATCTCCCAGGCTTGGGTCGGTCCCTGGATCGCGGATACCCTGGTTGCATGGCTGGAAGGCTTCCAGGCCATCATCGGCGAGCTGGTCGCTGATGCTGCCCCCATTCTGCAGGCGCTGCTGGTCGATGGCGTCATCGGCGGCGTTATCGCGGTTATCGGCTTCCTGCCTCTGGTTATGGTCATGTACTTCCTGATCTCCCTGCTGGAGGACTGCGGCTACATGGCCCGCGCCACCGTCGTTCTGGACCCCATCTTCAAGAAGGTTGGTCTGTCCGGCAAGTCCGTCATTCCCTTCGTTGTCGGCACTGGCTGCGCCATCCCCGGTGTTATGGCCTGCCGTACCATCCGCAATGAGCGTGAGCGCCGTGCTACCGCCATGCTGACTCCCTTTATGCCTTGCGGCGCCAAACTGCCTGTCATCGCTCTGTTTGCCGGTGCATTCTTTGAGGATGCTTCCTGGGTCGGCACCCTGATGTACTTCGTAGGCATCGTCCTGATTCTGCTGGGTGCTCTGCTGGTTAACAAGATTGCCGGCCACAAGGCAAGAAAGTCCTACTTTATCATCGAGCTGCCTGAGTACAAGGTTCCTTCCCTGAAGCGTGCTTTCACCGATATGTGCTCCCGCGGCTGGGCCTACATTGTCAAGGCTGCCACCATCATCCTGGTCTGCAACACTGTTGTTCAGATCATGCAGACCTTCACCTGGAGCTTCACTGTTGCTGAAGCTGCCGGTGATTCCATCCTGGCTTCCATCGCAAGCCCCTTCGCTTACCTGCTGGTTCCTGTTGTTGGAGTCCTGTCCTGGCAGCTGGCTGCTGCAGCGGTTACCGGCTTCATCGCCAAGGAGAACGTCGTTGGTACACTGGCTGTCTGCTTCGTCGGCCTGGAGAACCTGATCGATACCGAAGAGCTGGCCCTGATGGAAGGCGCCGGCACTGAGGTCGCCAGTGTGTTCGCCATCACCAAGGTTGCTGCTCTGGCCTACCTGATGTTCAACCTGTATACGCCTCCCTGCTTCGCAGCACTGGGTGCTATGACCTCTGAGATCAATGACCGCAAGTGGTTCTGGGGCGGCGTGGCTCTGCAGCTGTGCACCGGCTATGCCATCGGCTACCTGGTCTACACCATTGGCACTCTGGTTACCGGCGGCACCCTGAACGTGCTGGCGGCTGTCTGCGGCGGCATCGCTGTTGCAGTCATGGCCGCTGTTGTGGTCGCTCTGATCCGTAAGACCAATAAGAGCCTGAAGTCTGAGTACGCACTGAGCGGCAAGTAAGAAAAGAAAGGAGCAGTTCGTATGGCAAACTTCATCATTGTAGCGGTTGTTGCTGTGATTATCGGCCTTGCCGGTTACTATATTTATAAAGAGAAGAAGAACGGGCAAAAATGCATTGGTTGTCCCAATGGCTGCTCCTGCGGCGCAAATGCCGGTTCCTGCGGCTGCGGTTGTGACTGCGGCTGCGGAAAGTAAGTGAAATACTTTCCTTTACAATATTCCATAAAGCAAAAGCGGCGCTCCCAACAGGAGCGCCGCTTTTGCTGTGCCGCTGCGCTGCTGTCACGGCAGCGGGAGCATTGCCTGTATCCCGCGAATTGTTAGAAGCCTCCGATCCCGCCGGATCGGAGGCTTTGTGCTGGGTTGGTTTGACTTTAGGAGGTATGACTTTTCTCAGCAGGACAGAGCGGCGCCCAAAGCGCGGCAGCTGCCCTCGGCTTCGTCGTCGGGAGTTTCCATGCAGATCACACTTTCGGCGGCAAGCTCTGCGCCGGCATTGCGGCAGGTTTCTTCCCAGCTGCGCATCCATTCGCCGTCGCCCCAGCCGTAGGAGCCGAAGAGGGCAATCTTTCTGCCGGAGAGTTTACTCTCACAGTCGCTGAACATGGGCTCGAATTCACCTTCTTCCAGCTGCTCTGCGCCCATGGAGGGGCAGCCGAAAGCGATGGCATCAAAATCATCCATCATAGAGGCACTGAACTCACCGGCGGTGAAGATGCTGACATTGGCGCCTGCATTTTTCGCGCCATCTGCAACAGCATGGGCCATGGATTCGGTGTTTCCGGTGCCGCTCCAGAATACGATTGCTACTTTGTTCATGTTGTGTTCCAACCTTTCGATACAGTATGTTTGTGGTATATCAGCCGGCTACGGTGAGCCGCTCAATATTCTTGCCTTTTTTCCACTGATCCCAATAGACCCGGGAACATTTCTTGTAGAGGGCGAATTTTCTGCGGGCTGCGTCTTCGTCGCCGTAGACTTTCCAGCAGCCGACACATTTGCAGCCGCAGGCATTGTTCTCCATGAAGCCGCAGACATCTTCCGGGGGATAACCCAGGAACAGTCCGATCTCATGGGGGAAATCGGCCTGAGCGCGCAGTTTCCGGATCAGTGTGACAACACATTTTTCGCAGCTGTCGGTGTTGTAGCCATACTGCTGCAGAAGCTTGGCAGCAGTGGAATCGGCCAGGTCGGCAGAGAGTTTCTTGGGACGGTAGATATAGATCAGTGCCCGCTTTTCGGAGAATCGGAGCGGGAGGACCCGAAGCCCTTTGCAGTGGAGGCGCCTGTTCATCTGACGGACGGAATCGAGCAGCGCTTCCTGGGTTTCGTAGGGACAGACGAAGATACTGCCTGTTTTGAGTCCGGCAAGAGTCGGCGCGCAGTGTCGGATGAGGTAGGCATCGGACATGGGAAAACCTCCTGGAGAAACGTAAGTTAGCAAAGGCTAACTTTGTGGTTAAATGATGGTTAGCTTTCGCTAACTGTTATCATAATATGCGATGACGGTCTGTTTGTCAAGTGCTGATTTGCTAAAAATTGCTAACACTGCAGTATGAGCCCTGATTTGCCGGAAATGCCTGAGAATTGACAAGCGCAGGGATTGGTGATATACTGATATACGTATAATTAGCGTTACTATGTGCTTTTATGCATAGGAGTCAAGGAGTGCTTTCCTCATGGACATGAAAAAGTCTAAAAAATTGATTGCAGCCGCGGCTGTGCTATATTGGATACTGGTATTTGTGATTGCGCTCGTGGCGGATCAGCAGTTCCGTCAGACGGTTATCCGCACGGATGCCCTGTCTCCCGCCGCTGTGGTGGGCGAGATTGTCGATGGCGTGACGGTGGAGCAGGCGCTGGCAGCGCCGGCAGACCAAATCACCGGTGTGGAGCTTCTGTTCGATACCTATGGCCGCACCAATACGGGCTGGCTGTGTCTGGCGCTAGAAGATGGACAGGGGAATATCCTGGCATCTGAGCAGATCGACATTTCGGCCCTGGCCAACACCCAGTATGCTTCATTTGCTTTTGCCGAACCGGTTCTGACACAGCCGGGAGCTGCTTTGGTCCTGACGCTGTCTTCCGTTGATTGCGAAGCAGGCAATGCCGTGACTGTCTACTACGGAAACTCCGTGAATGCCGGCAGACTGGATCTGACTCAGGACATTCCTGTGGATCAGCGCTATTCCATCGGCGATCAGATGGGACTGGGCAAGCTGTGCTTCCGTGTTACCAGCATTGATGACCACGGCGCCTATAAGCTGTATTTCTGGGCGGTAGCCTGCGCGGTATTCCTGATCGGTGCACTGTGCTGCCTGCGCTGGTGGAAGGATGCGGCAAAGGGAAAGAACAACCCTCTGGTGGCGGTGTGCATCCTCTATACCCGCTACAGCTTCCTGCTGAAACAGCTGGTGAGCCGTGATTTTAAGAATAAGTATAAGCGTTCCGTTCTGGGCATGGCCTGGAGCTTCCTGAATCCGCTGCTGACCATGTGTGTGCAGTATCTGGTGTTCTCCACGCTTTTCAAGAGCGATACCCCCAACTACCCCGTGTATCTGCTGACCGGCATTCTGTTCTTCAACTATCTGAATGAGGCAGTCTCTCAGGGCATGATCTCAATCACGGGCAATGCCCAGCTGATCAAGAAAGTCTATATCCCCAAGTATCTGTTCCCCGTGTCCAAGACATTGTCTTCTCTGGTGAACTTCTTGCTGTCCTTTGTTCCGTTGTTCCTGGTGATCATCCTGACGGGCACGAGATTCCATCTTTCTCTGCTGCTTCTGGTGTTTGATGTGCTGTGCCTGGTGGCCTTTGTGACGGGACTGGTGCTGGTGATGGCCACGGCGATGACCTTCTTCCAGGATACCCAGTTCCTGTGGAGCGTGTTCAGCATGATTTGGATGTACCTGACACCGGTGTTCTATCCGGAGTCCATTATTCCGGCAAAATATCTGACGGTGTACCGTATGAATCCCATGTATCAGTTTATCAGCTTTGCCCGAACCTGCATCATCGACGGCGTTTCTCCGGATCCTGCTGCCTATGTTAAGTGCATCGTGTGTGCGGGTGCGATGCTGCTGCTGGGAATTGTGGTGTTCAAGAAGAAGCAGGACAAATTTGTTATGAATCTGTGAGGTGAAACGCTTGGAAACGATGATTGAAGTTCAGAATGTGTCCATGCGTTTCCGCATGGCAAATGACCGGATCTCAAGCCTCAAGGAATATGCAGTTCAGCTGCTGCGGGGCAAGATCCATTACGACGAATTCGAAGCGCTGAAAAACGTCAGCTTCCGGGTGGAAAAGGGTGAGGTCATCGGCCTGATCGGCCACAACGGTGCCGGCAAGAGCACCATTTTGAAGGTGATCTCCGGCATCCTGAAGCCCACCGAGGGAACTGTCCGGCTGGGGGCCAATGTGGTCCCGTTGCTGGAACTGGGCAGCGGCTTCGACCTGGATATGACCGGACGGGAAAATGTATTCCTGAACGGCGCAATCCTGGGATACTCTGAGGAGTATCTCAAGAGCAAATATGACGAGATCGTGGAATTCGCGGGAATCGGACAGTTTATCGATATCCCTCTTCGCAACTATTCTTCCGGCATGATTACCCGGCTGGCATTCTCCATCGCCACGGTGGTACGTCCCGATATTCTGATCGTGGATGAGGTACTGGCGGTTGGCGATGCGGAATTCCAGGAGAAGAGCTATCTGCGGATGCGGGATCTGATGAGCGGCGGCACCACGGTGCTGTTCGTCTCCCACAATCTGTCCCAGATCCGGCAAATGTGCAACAAAGTGCTGTGGATGGATCACGGCGAAATGAAGATGTTCGGCCCCACTGATATTGTCTGCGATGCCTATGCGGGCATCGGCCGATGACGCAGCGAGGAAATGCCTATGCAGAAAATGATTTATCTATGCCCGGTGGACTGGCGCTGGATCAAACAGCGGCCCCAGTTCCTGGCAGAGGAATTAAGTAAATATTTTGAGATCCACGCGGTCTATCCCTATCAGAATAACCGAAAGGGTCTGCAGAAGAAGTCGGATTCGCCGGTCAGCGTGGCACCCTGTTTTTCCATCCCTACTTTCGGCGGCAAGCTCAGCGCTCTGAACAGCGTGAACCGGGGTCTGCGCCGCCAGCAGGTGAGCCGGGAGATCCGGGAAGTGCAGCCTGATTGCATCTGGGTCACCATGCCCTGGCAGCTGGACTGGCTCCCGGAAGGAAACGAGTGCCCCATCATCTATGACTGTATGGATGACTACGCCGCCATCAGCATGGTCCAGTCGGAGCGGGAGAATCTGATCCGGCAGGAGCGGGAGATCATCCGCCGGGCGAAGGTGGTGTTTGTCTCCAGTGAGAATCTGCGCAGAGTTCTGCGGGAGCGCCATCACCTGCCGGAGGAGCGGCTGGTGCTGCTGCGTAACGGCTACAATGCCAACTGGACCCGCCTGGAGGAGGAACCCGCCGTTCATGAAGGCAATCTGAAGATCGGCTATTTCGGCACCATCGGCCGCTGGTTTGATTTCCCCATGCTCTGGGATTCCCTGGCAGAGAACGATGAGGTGGAGTACCATCTTTACGGCCCCATGGAGCGGGGAATCCAGGTTCCGGTCCATGACCGGATTGTCTACCACGGTGTGGTGGAGCATGACGAACTGCAGCACGCGGCCAATGATATGGACGCGCTGATGATGCCCTTTGTAATTAATGACATTGTGTGCAGCGTTGATCCCATCAAGCTGTATGAGTATATCTATCTGAATAAAAACATCCTGTGCATCCATTACCCCGAGATCCAGCGTTTTGAACCCTTTGTCATGTTCTATGAATCCCGGGACGACTTCTTCCGCCGGATCAGAGATCTTCGGCGGTCGAATCTCATGAAGTATACACAGGAACAGGCAGACGAATTCCTGGCCCGCAACAGCTGGCAGCAGCGGGCGGCCCAGGCTTACGATGTGATCCGCACGCAAATTCCGACGGAGGATGGAAAATGAGAAAGGTAATGCTGGTCTTCGGCACAAGACCGGAAGCAATCAAAATGTGTCCGCTGGTTCTGGAGCTTAAAAAGAGACAGGAGCTTGAGACCATCGTCTGTGTAACGGGTCAGCATCGTCAGATGCTGGATCAGGTTCTGGATGCCTTCGGCGTTCAGCCGGATTACGACCTGTCCATTATGAAGGATCGCCAGACCCTCTTTGATGTGACGGTCAATATCCTCGAGCGCATCCGCGAGGTGCTGCAGCAGGTGAAGCCTGATGTTGTCCTGGTCCACGGCGACACCAGTACCACCTTCGTCACGGCGCTGGCCTGCTTTTATCTGCAGATCCCCGTGGGCCATGTGGAGGCGGGCCTTCGTACTTATGATATTTACTCCCCTTATCCCGAGGAGTTCAACCGCCAGGCTGTGGGCATTATTTCCCAGTACAATTTTGCGCCCACGGAGCTGTCCAGAGACAATCTGCTGCGCGAGGGCAAGAAGGCTGACACCATCTATGTCACCGGCAACACCGCCATCGACGCTCTGAAGACCACTGTCCGCAAGGATTACACCCATCCCGAACTGGAATGGGCAGCGGATAGCCGTCTGATCATGCTCACGGCCCACCGCCGGGAAAATCTGGGCCAGCCCATGCACAACATGTTCCGGGCGATCCGCCGCATCGTGGACGAGCATCCCGATATCAAGGTGATCTATCCCATCCATATGAACCCCGTGGTGCGCCAGGCCGCGGATGAGGAACTGGGCGATGACGACCGGATCCACATCATCGAGCCGCTGGAAGTTCTGGATTTCCACAACTTCCTGGCGCGGTCCTATCTGATCCTGACGGACAGCGGCGGAATCCAGGAGGAGGCTCCCAGTCTGGGCAAGCCTGTTCTGGTCATGCGCGACACCACCGAACGTCCCGAGGGCATCAAGGCCGGCACACTGAAGCTGGTGGGTACCAATGAAGAGACCATCTATGCCGAGTTCAAGCGTCTGCTGGAGAGCGAGCAGGCTTATGAGACCATGAGCAAGGCCAGCAATCCTTACGGCGACGGCTTCGCCTGCAAGCGCATTGCTGATATCCTCACCGGGAAAAACTAAGAGGAAGTGAGATCTATGGATTCTACAAACAACAAGAATATCGGCGGCGAGGATCTGGCTCTGCGGTATTCCGCTCTGGCGATGGAGCACGAGCGCCAGCACGAGCAGCTCAAGCAGATGCAGCTGCAGATTGAAGCTCAGATGGAGCAGATAGAGGAACTGCAGAAGGAAAAGCAGGCAGCTGCCGCGCAGATGCAGGACATCCGCCAGTCCATTCAGCAGGTTCTCTATACCTGCGAGCAGATGGTGCGCAACAAGTCCTTCAAGCTGCTGCATCTGCTCAACCGTTTTCTCGTCCAGTTCTGCCGGGGCACTGCCCAGGAGCGCAAGGAATTCTGGAAGTGGCTTGCTGACCGGAAAAAGAGAAATGCATCGCCCGCAACCCACAAATACAATCCCCTGTATCAGATCATTAACCCCCTGCAGGATATCCGTGACCGGGTGGCGCTGGATCCCAATTATGTTTCCGCCAATCCCAATGCTTCTGCCCAGGAAGTATCCTTTGCTGCGCTGAAGGCCGTAAAATGCCGTAAGGATGTGCTGAAAAAGCCCTATCAGAAGTATGATGTCATCGTTTTTGCCATCATCGACTATGACTTCCGCTATCAGCGTCCTCAGCAGATCGCGGACCATTATGTCCGTCAGGGTCACCGGGTGTTCTATGTGAATGCCAACTTCAAATCTGATGCCGGCATTCGCGTCCGCCAGAAGGGGGAGCTGTATCAGGTTACCCTGAGCAGCAAGATGAATACCGCGGTCTACTCCGTCAACAATCCCACCGAGTGCGCCGGTCTGTGCAGGCAGCTGGAAGAGCTGATGGTGGAATATGGCATCCGTGACGCTCTGATGATCGCCGACTATCCCACTTGGGTGACGGAGATCGACTACCTGAAGAAGAAATTCGGATTCCCCCTGATCACGGACTATATGGATGATTTCACCGGCTTCGTGACCACCTGTGAATCCTTTGTCAAGGACAACTGCATCTCTTTGCTGAAGCTCAGCGATGCTGTTGCTGCAAGCTCCCAGTATCTGGTGGATGTGGTCAGCGAGTATAATTCCAATGTGACGCCCATCCGCAACGGCACCGAATTCGAGCATTTCTACAAAGCTTACGGTGTCCACAATCCCAGGGAGCGGAAGATCATCGGCTACTACGGCGCCATCGCCGAGTGGTTTGATTTCGGCAAGATCGAGTATCTGGCCAGAGAATTCCCCGAGTGCGACATTGTTCTAATCGGCAACATCACCAACGACAAGGTTCGCGACTGCGACCTGCCCAATGTCAAGAAACTCGGTGAGATGCCCTATGCGAAGCTGCCGGAGTACCTGTGCGACTTTGATGTTTGCCTGATTCCCTTTGATACCTCCACGAACCTGATCAAGGCCACCAACCCCGTCAAGTTCTACGAGTACCTCTCCGCCGGCAAGAAGATTGTCGCCACCCAGATTCCCGAGCTGGAGCCGTTCCAGGATAAGTTCGTATATCTGGCAAATGATGATGCCCAGTTTGCGTCCTATGTGCGTCAGTGCCTGGATGGCACCGATACTCTGGCGGAACCTGAGGAATGCTTCCGCTTTGCCCGGGATAACGACTGGGAACACCGGGTCAATGCCTTCGAGGAAGTGGCCACCGGCCTGTTCCCCAAGGTCAGCGTGGTGGTCCTGTGCTACAACCAGCTGGATTACACCAAGCAGTGCGTTGAGAGCATTCTGGATCAGACCGCTTATCCCAATTATGAGCTGATTCTGGTAGACAACAATTCCACTGACGACACTGCCGAGTACCTGCGGGAAATGGAGAAGAAGGACGAACGCATTAAGATTGTTCTGAATACCACCAACCGCGGCTTCGCCGGCGGCAACAACGATGGCATCGCGGTCTCTGATGGCGAATACATCGTACTGCTGAACAACGACACCCTGGTAACCCGGGGCTGGCTTACCGGCATGACCAAGCATTTCCGCCGCTCTCCCAAGGTCGGCATGGTCGGTGCGGTGACCAACAGCATCGGCAACGAGGCCCAGATCGACGTATCCTACAAGGATGTGGTGGATATGCCCGCCTTTGCCTATGCCTATACCGCCTGCCATATGGGTGAGACCTACAGGCATGACGGTGTTCTGGCTATGTACTGCGTCATGTTCTCCCGGGAACTGACACAGAAGATCGGTCTGCTGGATGAAAACTACGGCATCGGTATGTTTGAGGACGACGACTACTCTGTGGCCGCGGAGCGGGCAGGGTATGAGCTGATCCTGCCGGAGGATGTGTTCATCCATCATTTCGGAAGTGTGTCCTTCAAGAAGCTGGAGGATGCCACTTACCGCAAGACCTTCGAGGCAAACAAGGCCTATTTTGAGAAGAAGTGGGACACCACCTGGCAGATGCACCACTACCGGAAGGTATGACGGGAGCATGGGGATGACTGAACGACTGCCCGAAAGGGCGGGATCACCGAGAATTGAATGGATCGATATCTGCAAGGGCCTTCTGATCATCCTGATGGTACTGGGCCATACCGGAACCCCGGTGATCCGGCCCCTGCGCAAATGGATCTATTCTTTCCATATGTCTGCGTTCCTGTTTTTGTCAGGTTATACAGCCGGGCGTGATCTGCCCTTTGGAGCGTTTATGCTGAAAAGGATGAAGCGGATTCTGGTGCCGTATGTGGTGTGGAATCTCGCTTACCTGGCGCTGTATGCTTTCCTGATTTCCAGGGATATCTATCTGTTCTTTGACGCGGCTCAGACAGTCAGCTTCGCTGATTTCTTCAGAAATCTCGCAACGACCGATCTGGGAGGCGCTACCTGGTTTTTGCCGGTGATTTTCGAGATCTCACTGATTTACCGTCTGCTACAGATGCTTTGTACGGCGGCAAAACGGCCTGAGTTTGCCCCTTACCTGGGTGCTTTGATCGGTGTGGGCGGATTTTATCTGTGCGACGGCGGGCATTATCTGCCGTATATGCTGGATTTGGCGCTGTATGGTCTTCTGTATTATTCTCTGGGCAGTTTCTTTGCCCGGAATCGGGTCCTTGAAGAGCATCTGCCTGCGCGGGAAATGACGCTCCTCTGCGCCGGTGTGTCGTATCTGTTCGGTATGCTGTATCAGAATGCGTCCATGCAATGGCCCACCCGGGAATTCGCGGGAATCCTGGAGAATCTGATCTCCTCGATTAGCGGAATTTATGTTTGTTACCGGGTGTCTGTGTGGCTCTGCGGCGCCAATGTGCTGAAGCGGGGACTGTCCTTCTTCGGAAAGCACACCCTCGAGATCCTGATCTTCCATTTTGCAGCGTACCGCGTAGTGTTCTGTGTGATGCATCTGCTGGGATGGCTGCCGGCGGAGTATATGCGGGTCCGGATGCCCCAGGATGCGCTGAGTATGGAATGGCTGATCGTTCCCGCAGCGGCATTGGCGCTGTGCGCGGCGGGGATCATGGTGAAAGAGCGTTGCAGCAAGGGCCTGCGAAAGCTCATGGCCGGAAAGTGAGATGGCTGTTATGCTGAATCAAAAACAAAACAGAGTGCTGTTCTGGGCTTTGTGTATCGGCCTGTTCGTTTCCTGCGGCTGGATGCTGGGCCTGAAGAACGGTTTTCTGATGGACGACTACACCACGCTGGTGTGGGAAATGTTCGGCGATATCACGGAGTCCTTCACACTTCTTCCCACCCGGCGCTATAACAACCGGCCGGTGGGCAGAATCTTTGTGGCGCTGCTGCAGGATCTGTTTGGTGTAAATCATCAGGGATATCACATCGTGTTCGTGCTGGTTCATCTGGTGAATGTCTATCTGGTTTATAAGATCACGAAGCTGCTGTTTTCCGGGAGTGAAAACCTGGATACGGTCTATGCTCCCTGGATCGCTGCGGGGATTTTTGGAATTTATCCGCAGTCAATCATGGCGGTGCAGTGGGTATCTGCGGTCTGCGACCTGCTGGGCGGCTTCTTTGTGCTGACCGCGCTCTACGCTTTTTTGAAGGAAAAAGAGCAGGGGCGCTATCGGGTGTTTTACAGCATTACGGCAATCATTTCCTATATGCTGACGATCCGGGCAAAGGAAATGGCAGTGCTGCTGCCGCTGGCATTTGCGCTGCTGGATATCTGCTACAGATGGCAGGGCAGACAGAAACACTGGATTTCCTCGGCTACGGTCATTTCCGCCGTCTGGATGGCAGTGTATATGGCGAAGCTCTTTTCCTTCCCGGAACTGGTGGGAACGGAGTATGAACAGGATTTTGGCCCGGTGATGCTGGTGCAGAACCTGCTGCGCTACATCGGTGTGTACTTCGATGTGGAACAGATGGCAATGATCTTCAATGGCTATAATCTTTCCATGATCGCAGGCATTGTCATTACGATGCTGGCGCTGTGCTTTTCAGTGTATCAGATCTGGAAGAAGAAGGAATGGATCCCCATTGCCGCTCTGGTCTGCATTGGACTGATGCTGGCGCCGGTGCTCACCATGGGGTATATGCAGCACAAGCTGTATTTGTATATCCCTTCCGTTTTTGTGGGTATCCTTTTCGCAGCCGTTATTGCACTGCTGGAAAAAAACGCGGGACAGATGGTGAAGGAGATCACGGCGGTGATGCTGATCCTGGCGCTGACGATCCTGAACTGGACGCCCGGCGCACAGAGTTTCCGTAATTGGTGGTATTCGCTTGCAGAGCAGGATGCACGGCAGATGGTCCAGCTTTACCGGATGGGAGAGCTGCCGGAGGATTGCAATGTTTATGTCCGGGGGGCGGAGGAAGAATACAATGTTTTCTGGCCCTACGGTCCTGGTGATTGCCTGCGGTTTGTATATGACCGCAACGATCTAGAGTGCTTTGCGGTGGAGGAATTCCCGGAGGAACCCGTGAAGCCCTGCCTTTTGATTGACTATGCGGATGGAACTTTTACGGAGGTCTCGCGGGATTATACCTACGATGTGGTGATTGACAATGTCTGGATCAATCCCACGGAGGATACCCTTCAGATTGCGGTCAGCTGTCAGCGGATCTTCCGGGGCAGTCAGATTGAGATCAACGGAAAGGTTTATCCCACAGTGACGGGTGAGACCTTTATTTCTGCGGAAGTAAGCAAAACAGAATTGAATCTGGACGAACCTGTTTCCATCGCGGTGGTGGTGCCGGAATTTGATGCCCGGTCCGACGCGGTGCAGCGGGAAGTTCCTGTTCACGAGTGAGGGATCACAGATGAGAATCCTTTTGGATGCGTATTTTGACAATAACTTTGGCGATGACCTCTTTGCGGATACTCTTCTGACCAGGTATCCGCAGGAGCAATTCTATGTGTTCTGGGACAAGGTGCATCCTGATGTACTTGCCCGGACCATGCGTTACCGGAATATGGTCGTTCTGCCGGGGAGCTGCACCATGCGCAGCGGTTTGCCCTTCGACGGCTATATTATGATCGGCGGCGATGTGCTGCCGGATGGTGTGGACTATTCCAGGCGCATCGGCGGCATGAAATGGGTGAAGGAGAGCGGCGGCTTCGTGGCGATGCTGGGCTTCAGCCTGTATGAGCACTATGGCGAAAAGACCCGCGGGGATCTTCGGACTATGGCCTCGCTGGCAGATAGCATTGTGACCCGGGACAAAGCATCGGCAGAGCGTTTTAAGATGCTGGTGCCGGAAGCGTCAGTGACGGAATCCACGGATATGGCCTTTACGCTGCCCCATATGGCTGCGGAAGAAAAAAGAGCTCCCATTCTGGGTATTGCACCCAGACGGAAGCTCTACAGTACGGATCAGGAGCATGAGGACTTCTGCAGCGCCATGGCGGCGGTGGCAGACGGCTGGCTGAAAGGACATCCGGACGGAATCGTTCGCTTCCTGGCGCTGTCCACCGGCGAGTATGACGACCGGGTCACATCCCGGGATATTATCGGCCGCATGACAAAAAAGACGCAGACGGAAATCGTCTCCCATACGGACCAAGTGGAGGAATTCCTCGCTCAGGTCCGGCAGTGCACCGCGCTGGTTCCCACCCGGTTCCATGCGCTGGTGTTTGCGCTGATCTATGGTATTCCTTTTGTGCCGGTGCCCTATGAGGTGAAGCTGACGCAGCTGCTCGATGAGGTCGGCTATGCAGGTATGCGGATCCCCTATGGCCGGCCGGTTTCGGAGGAGATGGCCGCGCAGGCAGTCCGGGATCTGGAGCAGAAGCAGACAGATCCCGAAAAAGTTGCCGGTTACTGTGCCAAGGCAGATGTATTTTTCACGGATACGGATCGATTGATTGCAGCCATCCAGCCCTGCAGGGCGGAGAACCTTCACAGCTTCGGCTGCAGCATGCACTCTGAGAACGAAGCGCTCAAGACTGAAAATGCCCAGCTTACAAGAGACCGGGAGTATCTGCAGAACCAGGTAAAGGCTCTGACGGAATGGGTCCAGTCTCTGCAGAAGGAGCGGCAGGCTTTCGAGGACCAGAACCGGGAGCTGGAAGCCATCAGAGTGCAGCAGGCGGAGCAGATCGAGAAACTCAGCAGGCGTTCCCCCCTGGCAAAGCTGCTGGGAAAATAAAGATTCAGAAGTGAAAACAAGCCCACTCCGTTCGGAGTGGGCTTGCTGCATTTTGGGTTATACGTACTGCTGTGTATTGACGTCAATTACGCCACGGGTGGTCAGACGCAGGGTGGGGATCACCGGAAGCGCCATGAAAGACAGCGTCATGAACGGATCGATGCCTTTGCCGATGCCGAGGCTGTGGGCAGCGGCCTTGGCATTCTCCAGCAGATCGTTGACCTCGGTCAGCGGCTTGTCGCTCATGAGACCCGCGATCTCCAGGGGGAGTTCCGCAAGGATCTGACCGTCCCTGACCACCACGATACCGCCCTTGTTTTCGGCAATGCGGTTGACAGCGAAAGCCATATCCTCGTCGGTGGCGCCGACGCAGATGATGTTGTGGCTGTCGTGGGAAACGGAGGTGGCCACGGCACCGGATTTCAGACCGTAGCCCTTCAGGTAGCCGATGCCGATGTGGCGGGTGTTCTTATGACGCTCTACCACAGCCATTTTCAGAATGTCGTTTTCCAGATCCACCTCTTCGGCATACCCCTTATCCTCGGTGATGATCTGTCCGTCGATCATGCCGATGACAGCCTTGCGGCGGCTTTCGGCGAAATCCGCGGCGGAAAGGACGGGCAGATGGAAGGTGTTGTGGGCCTGTGCATAGAGATGGGAGGGGACGAAGGGTCTTGCGAAGTCGTCCACCTGACCATTGTCATAGACCAGATGGCCTTTTTTGTAGACGCTGACCACATGGAAGTCCTTCAGGTCTTCGACGATGGCGAAGTCTGCCAAGTATCCGGGAGCGATGGCACCACGATTGTTCAGCAGGAAATAACGGGCGGCATGGAGACAGGCAATCTGGACCACCTGAATGGGATCGGCGCCCATGCGGACAGCCTCACGGCAGATATAGTCCATGTGGCCCTTTTCCAGGAGGTCGCTGGGATGCTTGTCATCGGTGCAGAACATACAGCGGTCGAAATATTTCGGTGATTTGACCAAAGGCATCAGAGCTTCCAGATTCCGTGCGGCGGTGCCGTCGCGGATCATGATGAACTGACCCAGCCGAAGCTTGTTCAGGGCATCTTCCACATCAGCGCACTCATGGTCGGAATAGACACCGGCGGCGATGTAGGCATTCAGATCCTTGCCGGCCAGACCGGGTGCGTGGCCGTCGATCTTTTTGTGGTGGGCCTGGGATGCAACGATCTTGGCGACGGTTTCACTGTCGGCGGACAGGACACCGGGGAAATTCATCATTTCTGCCAGACCCAGAACTCTGGGGTGGTTGAAGAAGCTGTCGATGTCCCGGTAGTCCAGGTTAGCACCGCTTTCATCCATGGGGGAGGCGGGGACACAGGAGGGGACCATGAACAGAGTGTCCACAGGCAGACCCTCGGTGGCGGCAAGCATATAGTCGATGCCGTCGGTGCCCATGACGTTGGTGATCTCATGGGGATCGGTGATGACGGTGGTGGTGCCGTGAGGGATCACGGCCCGGGCAAATTCGGTGGGGCTGACCAGACTGGATTCCAGGTGGATGTGGGCGTCAATGAAGCCGGGGCAGACGACCTTGCCGGTCATATCCACTTCGGTTTTGCCTTCGTATTCGCCGAGACCCACGATCAGGCCTTCAGCTACGGCAATATCCTGGGTTTCCAGTTCCCCGGAGAAAACATTGACATAGGTGGCATTTTTTAGGACGAGATCTGCTTTTTCGCGGCCTGCTGCCACATCGATGATGTGCAGCTTGGTGATGAGTTTCCGGTTGATCATACCGGACCAGGTTTCGGTATAGCTCATAAACATCCCTCCTTGTTTTTTCAATCATACCATAATTTCGTGCAAAAGTAAAATCAATAATTGTAAAGTTTTTGTCACTTTGGACAAAGAATCCACCGGGGGAAAACAGGGTTGAAAAAGAAATCAAAATTGGTATAATGTTAGCGTATACTATTATGGAAAGTGTTTGTCTGAGCAGATGGGGAAAGGAGACGGCGCAATTGGCATTCGGTTCCCAATTTGTATCCCGCTTTGGAGGCAGGAAAAACAGAGCGATCAGTCCTACGAAGATCATTGCGATTGCTTTTGCGCTGATCATTCTGGCGGGCGCTCTGCTGCTGGCGCTGCCGGCTGCTTCCCGGAGCAATGTAAGCTGCGGTTTCCTGCCGGCTCTGTTTACGGCAACCTCCGCAACCTGTGTTACAGGTTTGGTTCTGTTTGACACATTCACACAGTGGAGCGGGTTTGGACAGATTGTTATCATCTCGCTGATTGAAATCGGCGGTCTTGGCTTTATGTCCGCCGCATCAGTAGTGATCTTTCTGCTGCGCAGAAAGGTGGGACTGAAGCAGCGGCTGGTGATGGCGCAGGCTCTGAGCATCACCGATATGGAAGGCATCATCCGCCTGCAGAAGCTGGTGCTGGCAGGCAGTTTATGCATTCAGGCTGCCGGCGCGGTGATCCTGATGGCGCGGTTCTTGCCGGACTACGGTTTCAGGACAAGCCTGAAATGGGGAATTTTCCATTCTGTCTCTGCCTTCTGCAACGCGGGGTTTGATATCCTGGGCTGCATCACTCCCGGCGCAAGCCTGATGGAATTCAATTCCGATCCGGTGGTGCTGCTGACACTGGGACTGCTGGTCATTGTGGGAGGCCTTGGATTTCTGGTTTGGCAGGAAATCATCTCTGTTCGAAAGTATCGGAGATTCAGCGTCTATACCAGATTGGTTCTCGTGACGACAGCAGTGCTGCTGATCGTCGGTACGGTGCTGTTTTGCGTGCTGGAATGGAACAATCCGGCAACCCTGGGCGGGATGTGTATCGGTGATAAAATACTCAATGGTTTCTTTCAGTCGGTGACGGTCCGTACGGCCGGGTTTGCTGCTGTGGATCAGGCGGGACTGACGGATGCGGGAAAAGGTGTGTGCATTGTGCTGATGCTCATCGGCGGATCCTCCGGTTCCACCGCCGGCGGCATTAAGACGGTGACCATGGTTGTGCTGCTGCTGTTCCTGGCTGCCAGAGCCAGAGGAAGGGAGTCGGTATGCGTCTACAAGCGTACCATTCCGGCGTCCCAGGTGTTGGATGCCATGACCATTGTGTCAATCGTGGTGGGACTTGCGGTGTTCGGTGCGATCTTCATCACGGCGACATCTCCTGTGAGTTTTGTGGATGCGGCATTTGAGTCTGTTTCAGCGCTGGCAACAGTGGGTATCACCGCTGGTGCCACCACAAAGCTGAGCGCTGCCGCAAAGATCCTGATGATTATATATATGTATTTCGGCCGCGTGGGTGTGCTGACCATCAGTTTGGGTTTCCTGATGGGGAACCGGGCACAGGAACGGTTCCGCTATGCCCAGGCAAGCCTGCTTATTGGATAGGAGGTACCATGAAATCCTATATTGTGATCGGCCTGGGCCGGTTTGGGTCGGAAGTGGCACGGGAATTGTGCCGCCAGAATCAGGAGGTTCTGGCTGTTGATGTGCGGACTGACCTGGTGCAGCATGTGGCAAATGATGTGACCCAGGCGGTGGTTGCGGACAGCCAGGACAAGGAAGTGCTTCGGGCGCTGGGCGCCGGGGATTTCGACTGCGCGGTGGTTGCCATCGGAGAAGATTTGGGCGCGTCGGTACTGACGGTGATGAATCTGAAGGAACTGGGAGTTCCCTATATCGTCTGCAAGGCCCATGACGAGACCCATCGCCGGGTGCTGGAGAAGCTGGGCGCGGATCGGGTGATCATCCCGGAGCAGGAATACGCGGATCGGCTGGCCAAAAGTCTGGCATCCACCAATGTGCTCGACTACATTCAGCTGTCCAATGAATACGGCATCATTGAGGTGCCGGTGCCGAAGGCCTGGTATGGAAAGACCCTGAAGGAACTGAATGTCCGGGCGAAGTTGGGGGTAAACATTCTTGCAATTATGAAAGGCGGTGTGACGGAGGTGTCACCCGCTGCGGAATACACAATGGAAGAGAAGGCCATTATGCTTGTCCTGGGAGACAACAAGGCGTTGGAGGCGGTGCAGAAACTATGACGGAAATGAGAATATCTTCCAGAAAGAACCCCCTGCTGCAGCAGGTAAAAAAACTTCTGTCCTCCAAAAAAGAGCGGGAAAATGCGGGACTGTTCGTGGCGGACGGTACGAAGCTTTTGCAGGAGGCAATCAAATATTATCCGGGACTGGAAACGGTGATCCTCTCCGATACAGTGGAGGCGGAGGTGCCGAAGCAGGTGAAGCTGATCCGGGTCCCGGAGGATGTGATGGAATCCATCTCTCCCATGGATACACCCCAGGGGGCGCTGTTTGTATGCCGGATGCCGGAAAAGACGGAATTCACTCCGAAACCCGGTATGCTTTTGCTGGATGGTATCCAGGATCCCGGCAACATCGGCACGATTCTCAGAACTGCTGACGCGCTGGAGATCCCGGTGGCACTGCTGGAAGGCTGCGCCGATCCCTACAGCCACAAGGTGGTCCGCGCCTCCATGGGTGCGGTATTCCGTACACCCGTGATCCAGACGACCTGGGTGGCGGCGAAGGCCTCCTGCGAAGCCGCTGGGATCCCCGTGGCGGTGACGGCTCTGAGCGACCGGGCGGAAGATATCCGCAGCGCAGATCTGACAAAAATGGCGGTGGTCATCGGCAGTGAGGGCCGGGGTGTCCGCCGGGAAGTGCTGGAAAACGCGGATCAGGAACTGATCATTCCCATGAATCCCCGGTGCGAGTCTCTGAATGCTGCCATTGCGGCAACGATCTGTATGTGGGAAATGAAGTAAAGCGGCACGAATAATACGATTAAAACCCAAAGAGAGAAAAGGCGGGATAGAAATGCTGATTCACTGGATATGGCTTGCAGCGCGGCCGTCGATTCACGACCGGGTGAAGGTGGAACTGCTGCGGCAGTTTCAGGATCCGGAAGCAGTGTTCTATGCCGACGGCGGCAGCTTTGACCGGATTGAAGGTCTGACACCTGAAGGGAAAGCGGCATTGTCTGACAAGGATCTTAGACCGGCAGAGAAGATCCTGGATGCCTGCGACCGGGAGGATCTGCGGATCCTGACCTATGCCGATGCGGCATACCCCAGAAGGCTTCAGAACATCACGGATCCCCCTCTGGTATTCTATTATAAAGGACGGCTTCCGGATTTCGACAGCCAGCCGGTCATCGGTGTGGTCGGCACCCGCAAGGCAACAGCCTATGGCATTACCGTGGCAAAGCGGATGGGCTATCAGATCGCCAGGTGCGGCGGCGTGGTGGTATCCGGGATGGCGGAGGGAATCGATGCTTCTGCCATGAAGGGTGCCCTGACAGGCGGCGGATGCGTGGTCGGCATTCTTGGCTGCGGCGCGGATATGGTTTATCCCGTGTGCAACCGGGGACTCTTCGCGGACACGGAGCGTTATGGCTGTATTCTGTCGGAGTATCCTCCGGGAATGCCGCCGCTGAAATACAATTTCCCGAAACGAAACCGGATCATCAGCGGTCTGAGCTGTGGTGTGCTGGTGGTGGAAGCGCCGGAAAAGAGCGGCGCTTTGATCACTGCCCATCAGGCGGCGGACCAGGGAAGAGATGTGTTTGTGGTACCGGGGAATATCGATATGCCCAGCTGCATCGGAAGCAACAGGCTCCTGCGGGACGGTGGTATCGCCGTCAGCACCGGCTGGGATGTTTTGAGTGAATATGAGACGCTGTTTCCCGGCAGGATCCGCAAAGACACCGGGCCGGTGAAGCTGACCGGATATGACGAGGAAGTGCCCCGGGAACCCCGTCAGGCACCGGCCAAAGTGGCACAGAAACCCCGGATATTTGGAAAAAAGTTGCCTCTAAAACATAATGTTGACAAAAAAGTCATTGACAAGGAGGAAAACTCGCCGTATATTGACTTAAACAATACTCTGGCAGGGCTGTCCCCGGAGGAGCGCGCCATTGCAGATGCGCTGATGGAAGGGGAAAGGCTTGTCGATGACGTGATTGCCCAGGTGGGACTTCCCACCGGCAAGGTTCTGGCGACGCTGACGCTTCTGGAAGTGAAGGGCGTGGTCAGAAGGCTGCCGGGCAGACACGTCACCCTGAAGCAGGGAAAATGATAGGAATGGAGAACATTCATGAGTAAACCTAGCAATCTGGTCATCGTGGAGTCACCCTCCAAGGCGAAGACCATTGGAAAATACCTGGGCCCTGATTATACCGTCAAGGCCAGCATGGGTCATCTGCGGGATCTTCCCAAGTCCACCATGGGTGTGGATCTGGAAGGTAATTTTGATCCCCACTATATCCCCGTCAAGGGAAAGGAAGACCTGATTAAGGAACTGAAGACCGCCGCGGCGCAGGTAGACACGGTCTACCTGGCAACTGACCCGGACCGGGAGGGAGAAGCCATTTCCTGGCACCTGAAAGAACTCCTGAATCTCCCGGACACCAAGGCACACCGCGTTACTTTCAATGAGATCACCCAGAAGGTGGTCCGTGAATCCATTGCAAAACCCCGGGATATCGACTACGATCTGGTGGATGCCCAGCAGGCGCGGCGCATTCTGGACCGCATCGTTGGTTACCAGCTGTCTCCGCTGCTGTGGAAGAAGGTCAGAAGAGGCCTGTCCGCCGGCCGTGTTCAGTCTGTTGCCACCCGTCTGGTGGTAGACCGGGAAAACGAGATCCGGGCATTCGTCCCCCGGGAATACTGGTCCCTGGATGTGCATCTGGACCGGGTGGGAAAACCCGGCTCCTTTGTGGCCCATTATTGGGGCGAGGAGAAAAAGCGGGAACTGGAAAATGAAGCTGAGACCCAGGCCATCATCGATGATGTCCGGGGCAGGGAGTTTACCGTCACCAATGTCAAGAAGGCGGAAAAGAAGCGCTCCCCAGCACCTCCTTTCACCACCTCCACACTGCAGCAGGAGGCATCCCGAAAACTGGGACTGACTCCCAAGCGCACCATGGCCATTGCCCAGCAGCTGTATGAAGGCGTAGATGTGGCAGGGGAGGGTACCCTGGGTCTGATCACCTATATGCGTACCGACTCCCTGCGTCTTTCCGATGAAGCCATGGCCGCTGCCGCCGGTTTTATCAGGCACCGCTACGGCGATCCTTACTACTATGGAAAGTTCCATGTGTTCAAGACCAAGTCCGGCGCGCAGGATGCCCACGAGGCCATCCGTCCCACCCATGTGGAACTGGATCCCGAGCGAATCAAGGACTCTCTGAACAAGGATCAGTACCGGCTGTATAAGCTGATCTGGAGCCGATTCCTGGCTTCCCAGATGGCCAATGCCGTTTATGATACCGTGTCTATCGACACCGAGTGCGCCGGACACATATTCCGTTCGTCCCATCAGTCCATGCGTTTCCCCGGCTTCATTGCCGTTTACGAAGAGGGCAGGGACGAGGAAGGCGAAGCTTCCGGTTCCCCGCTTCCTGATCTGCAGGTTGGGGATAAGGCAGCAGCTACAAAATTCAATAAGGAGCAGCATTTCACTCAGCCTCCTGCCCGCTATACCGAGGCGACTCTGGTCAAGGCAATGGAGGAAAAGGGTGTTGGCCGTCCTTCCACTTATGCCGCGACGATCTCCACCATTGAAGACCGGGAATATGTGGTAAAGCAGGATAAACGCCTGGCTCCTACCGCATTGGGCGAGATCGTGACCGGTCTGATGATGGAACGGTTCAACGACATTGTGGATGTGGACTTTACGGCCAATATGGAATCCAAGCTGGACGAAGTGGAAGAGGGCAAGCGCAACTGGAAGGAGCTGCTGGGCGAGTTCTATACGGACTTCAAGCAGGAACTTCAGGATGCGGAGACTGCTCTGGAGGGTGTCCGTCTGAAGGTACCCGATGAGCCTACCGATGAAGTCTGTGAGATCTGCGGACGGAATATGGTCATCAAGATGGGCCGCTTCGGCAAATTTATGGCCTGTCCCGGTTTCCCGGAGTGCAAAAATGCAAAACCGCTGGTGGAGCGTATGCCCGGCCGCTGCCCCAAGTGCGGCAACGGTATGCTCAAGCGCAAATCCAAGCGCGGCTATGCCTTCTATGCCTGCGAAAAGGGGATGGAATGCGGTTTCATGACCTGGGACGTCCCCACTGCTGAGGATTGCCCCAAGTGCGGACAGACGCTGTTCAAGAAGTCCGGCCGGGGTCGCATGAAGCCTTTCTGCATCAATGAAGCCTGCGAGGCTTTCCTCCCGGAAGACAAGCGGGGTTACTATAAGAAGAAAACCGAAACTGCTGAGGCAGCGCCCGCTGATGAACCCCAGGGCGAGCCCACCGCAGCACCGAAAAAAGCGGCGGCAAAAAAGACTGCGGCGAAAAAGACCGCTGCCAAAAAGACGGCAGCAAAGAAAACCACCGCGAAGAAGACCACTACCAAGAAAAAGACCGGGGAGGCTTAACAGATGAAAGTAAAAGTCATTGGCGCTGGCCTTGCCGGCAGTGAAGCGGCATGGCAGCTGGCCAACCGGGGCATTGAGGTGGAGCTTTATGAGATGAAGCCCGTCAAGATGACCCCCGCGCACCACAGCGAGAGCTTTGCGGAGCTGGTGTGCTCAAATTCCTTCCGGGGTGATCGGCTGGAAAATGCCGTCGGCCTGCTGAAAGAAGAATTGCGCCGCTGCGGCAGCCTGATTATGCAGTGTGCCGATGCCACCCGCGTGGAGGCAGGCGGCTGTCTGGCGGTGGACCGGGAGGGATTTGCCGCGCTGGTCACCGAGAAGATCCGGAATCATCCCAATATCACAGTTATTGAAGCAGAGGTGACGGAGGTTCCGGAAGGTCCTGTGATCATTGCTTCCGGTCCGCTGACTTCCGATGCGCTGAGCGAAGCCATCGGCGCCTATTTCGGTGAGACGGGATATCTCCATTTCTTTGACGCGGCGGCTCCGCTGGTCACGGCTGAGTCCATCGACATGGATCTGGCCTGGTGGCAGTCCCGCTATGACCGGGGCACACCCGACTATATCAACTGCGCCATGGACAAAGAGCAGTACGATGCCTTCCTGCAGGCGCTGATCACCGCCGAAGAGGCGGAGGTCCACGGTTTTGAGGACAAGAATGTTTTTGAAGGCTGTATGCCCGTGGAAGTTATGGGACGACGGGGATATGAGACCCTGCGCTATGGTCCCCTGAAGCCTGTTGGCCTGACGGATCCCAAGACCGGCAGGGAACCTTATGCTGTTGTCCAGCTGCGGCAGGATAACGCAGCAAAGAGCGTTTTCAATCTGGTTGGATTTCAGACGCATCTGAAATTCGGCGAGCAGAAGCGTGTGTTCTCCATGATCCCAGCACTGCATGATGCGGAATTTGTCCGCTATGGTGTGATGCATCAGAATACCTTCCTGCAGAGTCCCAAGCTCCTGGATCGGTACTATGCCGACCGCCGCAATCCTCTGGTGGCATTTGCCGGCCAGATGACCGGCGTGGAAGGCTATGTGGAGTCCACCGCATCCGGCTTCCTGGCTGCCGTTGCCATGGCTGCAAAAGTGCAGGGAAGAGAACTGCCTCAGTTCCCCAGAACCACCGCCATCGGCGCGCTGGGACTGTATATCAGCGATGAATCCATAGAGAATTTCCAGCCGATGAACGTGAATTTCAGCATCATTTCTCCGCTTGAGAAGCGGATTCGGAAAAAAGCAGAGAAAAACCTGGCAATCGCAAACCGGTCTCTTGAAGTGATCGACGAGCTGATCGCCAAGGGGATTTGACAGAAAGAGGTGTGGCAATTTGAAGATCATTCTTGATGCAATGGGCGGCGACAATGCGCCTGAAGCGCCTGTTCTGGGCGCTATTGAGGCGGCAAAGGCTACCGGCACCCAGATCACACTGGTGGGCCGCGGGGAGGAGATCCTCAGCGTAATGCGCAAGCACGGCATCGATAACCTGCCCGAGGGTATGGAAATTGCCAATGCCGAGGATGTTGTGGATATGCACGATGATCCCGGCTCCGTAATCCACAAGAGAAAGAATTCCTCCATGATCGTGGGTCTGAAGATGCTGGCTGAGGGCCAGGGCGATGCATTTGTATCCGCAGGTTCCACCGGCGCACTGCTGACCGGCGCGACGCTGATCATCAAGCGTGTCAAGGGCATCCGCCGGGCAGCTATGGGTCCCGCGTTCCCCAACAAGGCCGGCGGCAAGACCGTCATCTGTGACTGCGGCGCCAATGCAGAGTGCACGCCCGAGTTCCTGCTCCAGTTCGGCCTGATGGGCTCCCTGTTTGCAAAGAAGAATCTGGGCATTAAAAATCCCAGAGTCGGTCTGCTGAATATCGGCACCGAAGATTCCAAAGGAACCAAGCTGCAGCTGGAGACCTATCCGCTGCTGCAGAAGGCGCACGACAATGGTCTGATCAACTTTGTGGGTAATGTGGAAGGCCGTGATGTGCCTCTGGGCGCGGTGGATGTGGTCGTCTGCGACGGCTTCTCCGGCAATGTGATGCTCAAGACCATCGAAGGCACCGCCATGTACATGGGCAGCATGATGAAACATAAAATCTTCCTGCGCAGCATCTTCTCCAAGATCGGCTATCTGCTGTGCAAGAAGGGTGTCAATGAAGTGATGAGCCTGCTGGATTACCGCACCATCGGCGGCACCCAGTTCCTGGGTATCAAGAAGCCTGTGATCAAGGCCCACGGCTCTTCCGATGCGTTGGCATTCCGCAGTGCCATCCGTCAGGCAGTTGAGGCTGCCAACGCGGACTTTAACGCGGAGCTGGAGCAGCAGCTGGCCAAGATGAAGGAGACTGCAAATGATTAAGGATCTGGAGGCGGCCATTGGCTATCGCTTCAATAATATCTCCCTGCTTCAAAATGCGCTGACGCATTCTTCCTATGCCAACGAGCGTTGGCACAACAGCCTGATGAGCAATGAGCGTCTGGAATTTCTGGGCGACTCCATTCTGGGTATGCTGGTTGCGGAGTATCTGTACCGGAATTTTCCGGACCGTCCCGAGGGTGAATTGACCCGGATGCGGGCGGATATGGTCTGCGAGCAGACCCTGGCAGCGGTGGCAAACCGTATCGGACTGGGAAAACACCTGCTGCTGGGCAACGGCGAAGAGCAGGGCGGAGGCCGCAGCCGCAACTCCATCCTGGCTGATGCCGTGGAGTCTGTTATTGCTGCATCCTTCCTGGACGGCGGCATGGAGGCAGCGCTGCGGTTTATTCAGCAGTTTATTCTGGTGGAAGTACCCGTGACCCGGCTGCACAACGCGGACTATAAGACCGCGCTGCAGGAACTGGTCCAGCAAAAGAAGAACCAGGCCCTCAGCTACACGCTGGTAGGCGAGTCCGGCCCCGACCATGACAAGCGCTTTGACGTGGAGGTAAAACTCAACGGCAGGGTGGTTGGCATCGGTTCCGGCAGCAGCAAGAAGCGCGCCGAGCAGGATGCGGCCCATGCAGCCATCGAGGCATTGTTCCCCGGCAAAGCATGACGAAATAGAATTACAGACCCCGGCGGGCAGATCAAAAACACCCGCCGGGGAATCGTTTTGCTCCGGTGGACACAAGGCATTTTGAAGTTCGTATATTTCTGAACAAAATCCTTACCAAAATCAATGGTGGCCTCCTGAAATTCTGGTGCAAAATGACAGTATTTCCGGCTTTGATTGACAAAACGGCTGAAATAGTATAGAATAAATTGCGTTGCTCAGAGGAGGTCTGTTCAGACCCGCAGAAATGTCCGTATTTTCGAATGAGGGAGCAACGATTCGTGAACGAATCCATGTAATGAGAGGTTACGATTTTTATGGATATGAATAAAAAACTGGCGCAGGTCAGCGATCTGTTCTGTATTAAGGGAACCTTTGTCGGCTACCATACCATCCAGATGGGCAATGTCAACAAGACCTATGAGGTCAAATTCCGTCAGCCCGATGGCAGCCCCAAGTCTTACCTGATCCAGAACGTCAACACCTATGCTTTCCGAAACCCCATCCAGCTGATGGATAATATTGACAAGGTCACCGAGCATATCCGCGGCAAGAAGCCCGGTCAGATTGCCCTGCATTTTCACCACACCGCAGACCGCAAGACCTATGTGATCGACGGCGATAATTTCTGGAGAATGACCAACTACATTCCTTCCGTCACTTATAATTCCGTCATCGACCAGCAGGTTGTCTGCAATGCGGGCAAGGCTTTCGGCGAGTTTCAGATGCAGCTGTCCGATTTTGATATCACGCAGCTTTACGAGACCATCCCCGGCTTCCACAACACCAGACAGCGCTATGAGCAGCTGCAGGAGGCCATTGAGGCTGACCCTGTGGGCCGTGTGGCAGAGGTTCAGGATGAGATCGACTATCTGATGTCTGTCCGTGAGGTCGCCTGCCAGCTGACCGATATGCTGGAGCAGGGAAAGCTGCCTCTGCGTGTGACCCACAATGATACCAAGATCAATAACGTCCTGTTCAACCCCGATGACAACAGCGCCATGGTGGTCATTGACCTGGATACCGTTATGCCCGGCCTGGTCGGTCATGATTTCGGCGATGCCATTCGTTTTGCTGCCAATAAGGTTTCCGAGGATGCTCTGGAGTATGACAAGGCAGGCGTGGACCTGGAAGTGTTCCGCTCCTTTACCGAAGGTTTTCTGGATATGACCGCCGATACCCTGACCCAGGCAGAGATCGACACCCTGGCCCTGAGCTGCCTGACTCTGACGGTGGAGCTGTCCACCCGGTTCCTGGCGGACTATATTCTGGGTGATCCTTATTTCAACATCAAGTATGCCGAGCATAACCTGGTGCGCACCCGCTGCCAGATCGCTCTGGCGAAGGATATGCAGCTGCACATGGAGCAGATGGAGCAGATTGTTGCTGAATGTGTTGAGAAGGCAAAGAATACCCATTAATACCCGATTCCCTGCGGAGACTTCTCCGCAGGGAATTTTTCGTGGGCGGCTGCATCGGAGAGCGGTTGCGGATTTGTAATTCTTATCGTCGTATTATTGCAGTGAATCAGATTTGTTAAAAATAACAGGTGCTGGAAGAGATGGTATTTGTACGAAGAACGCTTTAATGCAGGCGGTTCCGGTTGACAATTGATTGAGAATGATGTAAACTGTACGTTAGAATTGTATGACTATCGGTATGCCCAAAACCAGGTGGTCAACACCGCGCATATGCCGCGGCGAAATACAAAGAGAGCGAGAGAGATCCGTGAATATAAAAAAGAAAAGAAATCTTGACGGTGTTAAAAGTACGATCCGTGGCATCGAAGGTGCCATCGAGATCACCATCGTAACACTGATCTATTACTTTGTTTGGCGTAATGGTTATGTGGAAGGAACTTTCCCTGCGTATTACGGCAATGGTAAGTACGTCCTGACCGGCATCTACGCACTGCTGGTGCTGGTCCTGTTTTTCAATTTTGATGGCTTCAAATTTGGTTATCTGAGACTGTCCGATGTTCTGATTTCCCAGTGGATCGCACTGTTTATTGCCAATTTTATCACTTACTGGCAGCTTTGCCTGATCGCCAACGTGGTGATTACACCGGTGCCCATGCTGGTGCTGATGGTGGCGGATGTGCTGATTTCCTTCGCGTGTGCATACTGCTATTCCGTGGTTTATCACCGGCTGTATGTGCCCAAGAAGATGGTGATGATCTACGGCAGCAGCGAGGCTGTCAGCCTGAAGCTGAAGATGGATACCCGCTGTGACAAGTACCGGATCACCAAGCTGGTCTCTGTGGAAGAGGGATTTGAGAGGATCTGCCGGCAGATTGAAGGATTTGACGCTGTGGTCATCAACGATATCTCTGCAGAGATGCGTAATGACATCCTGAAATACTGTTACAACAGAGGCATCCGCACCTATGTGGCACCGAAGATCTCTGACATTATCGTCCGCGGCGCCAAGAGCATCAACCTCTTTGATACACCTTTGCTCTTGGTCAAGGGCAGAGGACTGACCATGCCTCAGCGGGTCTATAAGCGTATTTTTGATGTGGTGGTCTGCTCTCTTGCAATGGTTGTTGCTGCGCCCATCATGCTGCTGGTGGCGATCGCCATCAAGATCGAGGATCGCGGTCCTGTGTTTTACACACAGAAGCGCATGAGCCTGGACGGACAGGTCTTTGATATCCTGAAGTTCCGCAGCATGATTGTGGATGCCGAGAAGGAAGGCCGTTCCATTCCTGCTACTGAGCATGATCCCAGAATCACCAGGGTGGGTGCGTTCACCCGGGCGACCCGGATCGATGAACTGCCCCAGCTGCTGAATATCCTCAAGGGCGATATGAGCATCGTCGGCCCCAGACCTGAGCGTGTGGAGCATATGGAAAAGTATTCCAGGGATATTCCTGAGTTTAATTTCCGACTGAAGGTGAAGGGCGGCCTCACCGGCTATGCCCAGATCTATGGCAAATACAACACCTCCCCCTATGACAAGCTGCGTCTGGATTTGATGTATATCGAGAATTATTCCTTCATGACTGATCTGAAGCTGATTCTGATGACCATCCGCATCATGCTCAAGAAAGAGAGCACAGAAGGCTTTGACAAAGCGGAGGAACTGGAGCGTCTGAAGCAGGAGATGCTGGCCAATATGCACCGGGAGGAATCCGCGGATGAAGAGCGGATGGTCGGTGCCGGCAAGAACGGATAATTCCTGTTTGCGCTCTGCGGCAAAAAGAAAGAAAAGGATTTCGGTATGAGTAACGTTAAGACAGCGTGTGTGATCAGCTGCTCGGACCATTACGGACATCGGCTGAACGTGATCGCGGACTATCTGCGCTCTGTCGGATATGAGGTGACCTATATCACTTCCGATTTTGACCATACTTCCAAGCAGAATTTTGTCTGCAGCGTTCCGGGATGTGTACAGCTGCACGCAAAGCCTTATCGAAAGAATTTATCTGTGGACAGGATCCTGTCCCACCGGATGTTTGCCCGGGATGTATTCCGCTATCTGGAGAAGCAGGAGCGGCAGCCGGACGTGGTGGTATCTCTGGTGCCCCCCAATTTCCTGGTGCATTACGGCGCCCGGTACAAGAAAAAACATCCGAATGTTTATCTGATTTTTGATATTTTTGATATGTGGCCTGAGACATTCCCCTTCGGTCGGATGAAAAAGCTGTTGGCACCTGTATTTTGTGTTTGGGCCTGGATCCGGGACCACAGCCTTTCCAGAGCGGACTATGTGACCACCGAGTGCGAGATGTTCCGCAGACTCCTGAAACTGCCGGATAAGAACTCCAGAGCGATCTACCTCTGCGCTCCTGCACTGAAGATTCCCGATTGTGGAGTTCAGCTGCGGGAGGACAGTCTGGAGTTGTGCTATCTGGGCGCGATCAACAATGTGATCGATATCCCCGCCATCTGTGGTCTTTTGCGGAAGCTGGTGCGGGAAAAGCCTGTGACGCTGCATATCATCGGTAAAGGTGAGCGGCAGCAGGAACTGATCGATTCGGCAAAGTCTGCCGGAGCTCAGGTCCATTTTCACGGCGCGATCTATGACGACGAGAAAAAGCAGCAGATCATCAACCGGTGCCACTTCGGCCTGAATATGATGAAGTCCTCCGTGTGCGTGGGGCTTACCATGAAGTCCATTGACTATTTCCGGTTTGGTCTGCCGATCATCAACAACATCCCTGCCGACACCGAGGAACTTGTGCGGCTCAGAAATATTGGCATCCAGTGTGGTGATGGCTGCGAGCGCCGGGTGCTGGATATGACCGCCGCGGAATGCGCGGCAATGCGAGAAAATGTAAAGGAAGTCTTTGAGACCACCTTTGAAAAGTCTGTGATTGACAGCCAGTACAGACAGCTATTTGATGGAGTTTTGTGAGGAAATGATGGAAAAAGCGACAGTATTGGTGCTGCTGGCTACTTACAACGGAGAAAACTATATCCGTCCCATGGTGGATTCGGTGCTGGCACAGGACTATCAGGATGTGAAGATCATCCTGTCCGATGACAATTCCACAGACACTTCTCCGGCGATTCTGGACGAATATGCGGCGATGTATCCGGACCGTGTATTTCACTACCGTTCCGGAATGCGCTTCGGCTGTGCGCAGAAGCATTTCATGCATCTGCTTGCGAAATTCCATGACGCGCCCTACATCATGTTCTGCGATCAGGACGATGTATGGCACAGCGACAAGATCCGCAAGACCCTCGACAAAATGAAGCAGGTGGAAGCCGGGGAAACGGTTCCCGCCATGGTTCATACGGATCTGCGGGTGGTTGACCGGGACCTGCAGGAGCTGTCCGCCTCTTTCTGGAGCCATTCCGATCTGGATGGCAGCCGTCTGGCGCTGAATGAGCTGCTGGTCCAGAATGTGGTGACCGGCTGCACCATGATGATCAATAACCCATTGGCACAGCTTGCCTGCCGGCAGATCCCGCAGGACGCGATGCTGATGCACGACTGGTGGCTGGCGCTGCTGGCGTCTGCCTGCGGCAGAACCGGTTTCCTGAATGAGGCCACCATTGATTACCGGCAGCACGGCAACAATTCCGTGGGTGCAAAGAATGTCCGCTCCGTCGGTTATCTCTGCCAGAGACTGCGTTCGAAGAAAATGCGCATGGCCCTTTCCAACGCGGCGGCGCAGGCGCAGGTCTTTGGCGACTGCTACCGCGACCTGCTGACAAAGGAGCAGACTGAGCTGATCGAAGCCTTCGCTTCCACGCAGACGGCCGGCCTGCTGCGCCGGGATCAGATTTATATCCGACATAATCTGCTGAAGCACGGCTTTGTTCGTGTGACGGCGCAACTTCTGGGATGGTGACAAGACATTGAAAGTTTTAGGACAAAAAATCGCGGCAATGTGGGATCAATTCCGGGCCGCTTCTCTGGCCGGGAAATGCGACATGGCGGCTTATGTATGCCTGTGTGCGTTTGTTCTCGACTGCAGCTTTTCCGGCGGCGGTCATTATCTGACTGTTGGTCCCCTGTCTCCCAGAATGATCTTTGCATTTGCAGCCCTGGCGCTGTGTATGCCGAAGCTGCTGATGAATCTGAAAAAATACATTACCAACCCGCTTTTGCTGCTGTTTGTGGTGTATCTGGTGTATCTGGCAGTCTGCGCGGTCCGGGGATACCGTGCCCAGAACCGGATGAACGTTCTGGTCAGCGACCTGAAGGGCTTTATGTGGCTGTTCCTGGTGCCGCTGTTCGTGGCAACCGTCACCAGTCGCAGCCGTTTTGAAAAGGTGCTTAGCTGCATCGTTGTGGGTGCAGTCATTCAGGCATGTATTGTCCTGGTGATCAACCAGGTCTGCACCATGGTTCCCAATGGAATCCAGAAGTTCTACCTGCCCTTTGCCGCGCTGCAGTTCGGCACGCTGAACAATATCTCTGACCGGATTTTCCGGATCTTCATGAGCAGCTGCCCTTATATGGTTATTGCCTGCGCGGTGGCGCTGTTCCGCCAGATCAGAGCGAAGAAGATCATGCTGCGCTATATCGCGGTGGTTGTGCTGTGTTTGTGTGCGTTGCTGCTTTCCTTCACCCGTTCCGTTTTCGGCTGCATTTTTGTGGTCGTTGCCTGCTCTGCGGTGGCGCTGATCTGGTTCTACCGGAAGGAGACCGCAAAGACTGTCAAATTTGTGGTGATTTCTGTTGCGCTGCTGCTGTGCCTGGTGTTTATTCTGGAGTTCACTTACAAGGCGAATTATCTGAATTTCGCGATTTCCAGAACTCTGGGTGTGGAACCCCGGCAGTCTGTTGCCATTACGCTGCGTCAGAAGTGGGACAGCAGCGATCTGAAAAAGCTGCTGGAAGGCCGGAATACCGGCGATGAAGTGGTGGATGAAGAGATCATTGAAGAAGATCTGCAGGAAGAGGACCAGCAGAAAGAGCTGGACCAGCAGAATCTCTATATGAACATCACCACCGAGAGCGATACCCTCCGTCAGGTTACCATGTCCGAGCTGATGGACCTGATCCGCCGCAATCCTGTATTCGGCAATGGTCTGGGTGCCCATGCGCCTTCCCGTGTCAACGGCAGAGATCCTGCCATCGACGGCCTGGATGAGTATTTCTATCTGGACATGCTGGCAAGAACCGGCATCGTCGGTCTGGTGCTGTATATGCTGCCCTTTGCCTATATCATGCTCTGCTGTTTCCGCAACCGCCGCAAGCTCTGCCAGTTCCATGGCGGTACTGCCATGATGTGCGGCATGGCCGGCTTCTGGGCCATCACTTGGTTCAATCCCTGGATGAATGCGGCCCTGGGCATCACGGGCTATGCTATCTGCAGCGCTTTGCCCCGGATCCTGAAAGAGGATCTTTGATTACAAAAATCCGTAAGAATTTACAAACAATAAATATCATGTGAAAGGAAGACTTTTTATGAAAGGTATTATTCTGGCCGGTGGCTCCGGCACCCGGCTGTATCCTCTGACCAAAGTCACTTCCAAGCAGCTGCTGCCCATTTATGATAAACCCATGATCTATTATCCCATGTCTGTGCTGATGAGTGCCGGCATCCGGGATATCCTGATCATTTCCACCCCCCAGGATACCCCCCGTTTCCAGGATCTGCTGGGTGACGGCCATCAGTTCGGTGTGAAGCTGAGCTATGCGGTGCAGCCCAGCCCCGACGGCCTGGCACAGGCATTCATCATCGGCGCTGATTTCATCGGAGACGATACCGTTGCCATGGTCCTGGGCGACAATATTTTCTCCGGCCATGGCCTGAACAAGCGGCTGAAGGCCGCTGTGGAGAACGCGCAGAGCGGCAAGGGTGCCACCGTCTTCGGATACTATGTGGATGACCCCGAGCGTTTCGGTATCGTGGAGTTCGACGAGAACGGCCACGCCATCTCCATTGAGGAGAAGCCTGCCCATCCCAAGAGCAATTACTGCGTCACCGGCCTGTACTTCTACGACAACCGTGTTGTGGAGTATGCCAAGGGCCTGAAGCCTTCCAAGCGCGGTGAGCTGGAGATCACCGATCTGAACCGGATCTACCTGGAGCAGGGTGAGCTGAATGTGGAACTGCTGGGCCAGGGCTTTACCTGGCTGGACACCGGCACCCATGAGAGCCTGGTGGAAGCTACCAATTTCGTCATGACCATGGAAAAGCATCAGCACCGCAAGATCGCCTGTCTGGAGGATATTGCCTACTGCAACGGCTGGATCACCCGGGACGATGTGATGGCTACCTATGAGATTATGAAGAAGAATCAGTACGGTCAGTATCTGAAGGACGTGCTGGACGGCAAGTATGTCGACGCCAAGAAGTAAGAAAGAGGAACTGAAATTATGACTATTATTGTTACGGGCGGCGCCGGTTTTATCGGCTCCAACTTCGTATTCCATATGCTGGGCAAGTATCCCGACTACCGCATCATCTGCCTGGACAAGCTGACCTATGCCGGCAATCTGAGCACCCTGGCACCCGTGATGGACAACCCTAACTTCCGTTTCGTGAAGCTGGACATCTGCGACCGGGAAGGCGTCTACAAGCTGTTCGAGGAAGAGCATCCTGATGTGGTTGTCAACTTTGCCGCTGAGTCCCATGTGGACCGCTCCATTGAGAATCCTGAGATCTTCCTGCAGACCAATATTCTGGGCACTCAGGTCCTGATGGATGCCTGCCGCAAGTACGGCATCACCCGTTATCATCAGGTCTCTACCGACGAGGTCTACGGCGATCTGCCCCTGGACCGTCCCGATCTGTTCTTCACCGAGGAGACGCCCATCCATACCAGCTCTCCCTACTCCTCCTCCAAGGCAGGCGCCGACCTGCTGGTCATGGCTTATCACCGTACCTACGGTCTGCCTGTGACCATTTCCCGCTGTTCCAACAACTACGGCCCCTATCACTTCCCCGAGAAGCTGATCCCCCTGATGATCGCCAATGCTCTTGCTGACAAGCCTCTGCCTGTCTATGGCGAGGGCCTGAACGTTCGTGACTGGCTGTACGTTGAAGACCACTGCAAGGCCATCGACCTGATCATCCATAAGGGCCGCGTGGGCGAAGTTTACAACATCGGCGGCCACAATGAGATGAAGAACATTGACATTGTCAAGATCATCTGCAAAGCTCTGGGCAAGTCCGAAAGTCTGATCACCCATGTCACCGACCGCAAGGGCCACGACATGCGCTATGCCATTGACCCCACCAAGATCCACAATGAGCTGGGCTGGCTGCCCGAGACCAAGTTTGTCGACGGTATTCAGAAGACCATCCAGTGGTATCTGGACAACAAGGAATGGTGGCAGACCATCATTTCCGGCGAATATCAGAACTACTACGAGAAGATGTACGGCAACCGCTAAGGAGCGTTTGATATGAAAGTATTTGTAACCGGCGTCGGCGGCCAGCTGGGCCACGACGTGATGAATGAACTTCACAGCCGCGGCTACGAAGGTATCGGCAGTGATATCGCCCCCGAATACAGCGGCATTCAGGACGGCTCTGCCGTTACCTCCATGCCCTATGTTGCTATGGACATTACCGACAGCGAGGCAGTGGACGCGGTGATCACCGCCGCGGCTCCCGATGTTGTGGTTCACTGCGCTGCATGGACTGCTGTGGATCTGGCTGAGGATGATGACAAGGCCCCGAAAGTCCGCGCCATCAACGCCGGCGGCACCCAGAATATTGCAAATGTCTGCAAGAAGCTGGGCTGCAAGATGGTTTATCTCAGCACGGACTACGTCTTCGACGGCCAGGGCGAAAAACCCTGGGAGCCTGACTGCAAGGACTACAAACCTCTGAGCGTCTATGGACAGACCAAGCTGGAAGGCGAACTGGCTGTTTCCCGGACCATCGAGAAGTATTTCATCGTCCGCATTGCCTGGGTCTTCGGCCTGAACGGCAAGAACTTTATCAAGACAATGCTGAATGTGGGTAAGAAGTACGACACTGTCCGCGTGGTCAATGACCAGATCGGCACGCCTACCTACACCCTGGACCTGAGCCGGCTGCTGGTGGATATGATCGAGACGGAAAAATACGGCTACTACCATGCCACCAATGAGGGCGGCTACATTTCATGGTATGACTTTACCTGCGAGATCTTCCGCCAGGCGGGCTACACCACCAAGGTTGTCCCTGTGACCACTGCGGAGTACGGCCTTTCCAAGGCTGCCCGTCCCTTCAATAGCCGGCTGGATAAGTCCAAGCTGGTTGCAGCCGGTTTTGAACCCCTGCCCACCTGGCAGGATGCTCTGAGCCGCTATCTGAAAGAAATTGAGGAATAAGACTTATGGGTCAGATTACAGTTGAAAAGAATGTCGGCGGCATTGAGGGCCTCTGTGTTATTACCCCTGCGGTCCACGGCGACAACCGGGGCTACTTTATGGAGACCTACAGCCAGCGAGATATGGAAGAAGCGGGACTGAATATCCCCTTTGTTCAGGACAACCAGTCCATGTCCACCAAGGGCGTGCTGCGGGGACTGCATTTCCAGAAGCAGTATCCCCAGACCAAGCTGGTCCGGGCCATCAAGGGCCGGGTATTCGACGTGGCTGTTGACCTGCGTTCCGGCTCCGAGACCTACGGCAAGTGGTACGGTGTGGAACTGACGGAGGAAAACAAGAAGCAGTTCCTGATCCCGAAGGGCTTTGCCCACGGCTTCCTGGTGCTCAGCGAGACCGCTGAATTCTGCTATAAGTGTGATGATTTCTATCATGCCAACGACGAAGGCGGCCTGGCCTGGAACGACCCCGCCATCGGCATTGAATGGCCGGAAGTAACCGGCCTGTATCAGGGCACTGCCAGCGCCGCTGGCTATTGCCTGGCAGACGGCACCGCCCTGAATCTGAGTGAGAAGGATCAGAAGTGGCAGTGCCTGAAGGATACATTCCATTTTTAATGAAGACCCAAAACTGTGCGGAAAGGGGGAGAATGCGCACGTGAAGTACGATTTTTCGGTGATCGTTCTGTCTTACCATCCCAATAAAGAAAAACTCTTCGCGACACTGAGATCCGTGCTCCTGCAGAAGGACTGCCGCTTCGAGGTGATTGTGGCGGATGACGGTTCCGGCGAATTCTATGAGCCGGAGATCCGCGCGTTCTTCGCCGAACAGAGTTTTGAGGACTATCGGATCATTGGTCATGAGCATAATCAGGGCACGGTCCTGAATCTTCTGGATGCGGCGGATGCTGCACAAGGAGGATACATCAAGCCTATCTCGCCCGGTGATTACCTGTATGATGAACTGACGCTGCGGGATCTGAAAGAATTCATGGATGATCAGGGTGTCAAGGCCGTTTTCGGCGACATGGTCTACTACAGCGCGGATCCTGAGTTCCGGGTGTTCAATACCAGAACGCCCTGGGATGACAGCATCTACAGCTGCGATGCAGAGCAGTTTGACTGCCGCAGATCCATGAAGCACCAGATGGTGTATCTGGACAATATCTCCGGCGCGTCGGTGGCCTATACAAAGGATGCTTTCTGCAGCGGCCTGCGTGCCATTGCCGGACACGTCCGGTATGCCGAGGACGCCGTGCTGCAGCTGATGGTGCTGCAGGGTGACCGGATCTGCAAGATCCCCCGATTTGTGGTATGGTATGAATATGGTACCGGTATCTCCACAGATCTTCAGGCTGGCCCTTCCCCCCGGCTGAAGCAGGATTTTTACCGGTTCTATGCCATGCTGCACGAACAGTATCCCAATGCCCCTTATGTCGGAAGAACATACCATCGCTGGAAGCTGATGATGGAGGGCAACAAATTGGAGAATCTGCTCCGTCGGTTTACACAGATTGATAAGCTGCAGTTTGTGCTGAAAAAGCAAGTGATGATGAAAAACTACACCTGCTCCGATTATGACGACCGGTTCTTCCGTCAGGTCTGCGAGCGGTGAGGCATAGCGGAGATATCCTCCGGAAAGGAGCGTACGGTGCTGTGACGCGCGGCACTGTACACGAAAACTATGGAAGTAATCAAATACGCCTTTGAACCCCATGGCGACGACCGGGGCCAGCTGGTTGCCATCGAAGCGCAGCTGGATATTCCCTTTGAAGTGCGCCGTGTCTACTATATTTACGATACCCTCGCCGGTGTCCGCCGGGGATTCCATGCCCATCAGGATCTGGAACAGATCCTCGTCTGCGTCCATGGCAGCTGCAAGATCCATCTGGACAATGGCTATGAGACGGCGGAGGTTGTGCTGGACAAGCCTCATGAAGGCCTGTATATCAGCAACGACATGTGGCGGGAAATGTATGATTTCTCTCCTGATGCCGTGCTGCTGGTTCTGGCATCCCGGCACTATGACGAGGCGGATTATATCCGAGACTATGAGGTGTTCCTCAAAATGGTACACGATAAGGAGACAAACCAGTGAAAGTACCTTTTGTAAGTTTTAAGCCCCTGGAACGGGAACTGAATGACCAGCTGCGGAGCGCTTTCGAGCGTGTTTTTGAGAACAGCTGGTATATTGAGGGCAATGAGGACAAGGCCTTTGAAGAGGCTTTCGCCGCCTATTGCCGCAGCAAGTACTGCATCGGTGTAGGCAACGGTCTGGATGCGCTGATGCTGGTGCTGCGGGCGCTGGAAATCGGCGAAGGTGACGAGGTTATCGTGCCTTCCAACACTTATATAGCCACCGCTCTGGCGGTGACCTATGTGGGTGCGAAGCCTGTCTTTGTGGAGCCTGACATCCGCACCTACAACATCGATCCTGCAAAGATTGAGGAGAAGATCACGGGTAATACCCGTGCCATCATGCCCGTCCATCTGTATGGACAGGCCTGCGATATGGATCCCATCATGGCCATCGCGAAAAAGCATAACCTGTACGTCATCGAAGACTGCGCTCAGGCCCACGGTGCTACCTACAAGGGCAGGATTATCGGTTCCTTTGGCGACGCTGCCGGCTTCAGCTTCTATCCTGGTAAGAACCTGGGCGCGCTGGGCGATGCCGGTGCTACCGTTACCAACGACGGTGCAATTGCTGCCAGGGTCCGCGCTCTGGGCAATTATGGCTCCGATTATAAATATCACCATATCTACAAAGGCTGCAACTCCCGTCTCGATGAGCTGCAGGCGGCATTCCTGTCCGCCAAGCTTCCTCTGATGGATAAGGTCAATGCGGACCGCCGCAATACCGCGAAGAAGTATCTGGAAGGCATAACCAATCCTCAGATCATTCTGCCCTATGTGATGCCGGAATGCGAGCATGTGTGGCATCTGTTTGCCATCCGCTGCGAGAAGCGTGATGAACTGCAGGCATATCTGACAGAGCGCGGCATCGGCACCAACAAGCACTATCCCATTCCCATGCATCTGCAGGAATGCTACAAGGATCTGGGTATCGCCGAAGGCGAACTGCCCATTGCTGAGGAGATCAGCGCCACTGAGCTGAGCCTGCCCATGTATTATGGCATGACTGACGAGGAGATCCGCTACGTGATCGACTGTGTCAATGAATTTAAGTAAAAAGAGAGGGAGTCAGATGGCTGAAAAGACCAGAGATTCCAATATTGAATTGTTGCGGATCCTGACGATCTGCGGAGTTGTGGTGCTGCATTACAATGGTAATGTGGCATTCAACTACGTGGCGGCAGGTTCCGCCAATTTCTATATCCTGAATGTGCTGGAAGGACTGTTCATCTGTGCGGTGAACCTGTTCGTGCTGATTTCGGGATATTTTTTGATTGGTACGACAAAACGCCGGGCAGTAAAGGCTCTGGAACTGGTGATCCAGGTGATGATCATCGGTGCGGGCAAATACCTTGTGACCTGCATCCTGGGAGGCAACGGACTTTCGCTGCAGTCGCTGGTGGGTTCCGTGATCCCAAACAATTATTATGTGACGCTGTACATCACGCTGTATCTGCTGTCGCCGTATCTGAACATTGCCCTGCAGAAGCTGACGGATAAGCAGTACGGCATCCTGGTGGTGATGAATCTGCTGCTGTTTTCTGTCTGGCCTACAATCCTCGACACTGTCGGCGCGGCCACGGGATATGTGTTCAACGGCCTGTATACCACCAACAGCGGCGGCAGCCAGAATGGATACAGCCTGATCAATTTCGTAATGATGTATCTTATCGGCGGATATCTCCGCCGTACGGAAAACAGCCGGAAACAGAAGCCTGCAGCGGCGGCAGCGCTGCTTGCAGTGTGCGTGGGACTCCTGTTTGTCTGGCAGGTGGCCGGTCATACGGCAATCGCCCGGGCATACTGCAATCCGCTGGTAATCGGCGAGGCGGTGCTGCTGTTTGTGGTTTTCAGCGGACTGAGCTTTCGCAGCAGGGTGGTCAACTCCCTTGCAAAGGGTGCATTTACATGCTTTCTGCTTCATGATCTGTTCCTGTGGTATATCGGCATCGAGAAGGTCGTGACGGGAAATCCGGCAGTGATGCTGGTGCATATGCTGATCAGCGTTCCGCTGATCTTCCTGGCCTCCTGGTGCGCCTGGAAGGTCTATGATTGGGTCACGGCTCCCGTATTCCGGTGGATCGGCAGAAAGCTGACCGCGCTGGACCGGATGATTTCCGTTGACTGCTGAGGAGGGATTCGGTTTGAAAATTCTGATGATCGCCAGCTGGTACAGTCCCAGGAATGCTGAAGTGCTGACGGCGGGTGTTTTTCACTATGAGCAGGCCATGGCGCTGAAACCCTACTGCGAGACGGCGCTGTATTATCCCTTTGACACAAATCTGGATACGGATTTCTGCCGGGGGATCGAGAAGGGACTTCTGGTCTATCGCCGGAAGATGGCATCCAGCCGGATTCCCAAGATGTCTGCGGTGAAGCAGATTCTGAATATGATGTCGGATCTGAAGAAGATCTGCGCGGAGTATCAGCCAGATGTGCTTCATGCCCACTGCGGCATTCCCGCAGGTAATGTGGTATCGCTTTTCGGAAAACTCTATGGTTACCCCGTGGTAATTACGGAGCACAGTCCACTGGAGCATATGGCTCTGGAGCGCAAATCCGTCCGGGCTCAGATCCACTATGCCTATCGCAACAGCTGTGCCAATGTCTGTGTTTCCAAAGATTCCATGCAGCGGCTGAAGGAGCAGTTCCCGGATTGCGGTTTTCAGGTGATTTACAACGGCATCACCGCACCGGAGTCGCTGAAGCTGGAGCAGAAGATTTATGCCCGGGAAGGCAGGATCAACTGCGCCATTGTAGCCGCGTTCTACAGCAAGGATATCAAGGGATACCAGTATCTGCTTCCCGCAGTGGCCAGGCTGAATGAAGCGGGAATCCCCATCACACTGCACATTTGCGGCGGCGGTGATTATTTCCGGCATTATGTGGATCTGGCGAAGGAGTTGGGCATTGAAGACAGCTGTGTTTTCTACGGCAGCTGTACCAGGGAACAGGTGTATTCCATCGTTTCTCAGATGGATTTCAATATCTCCGCCAGCCTGTATGAATGTTCCGGCGTCTCCGTGGAGGAGGCGCTGCTGCTGGGCAAACCCATGCTGGTGACAAAGTCCGGCGGCGCCAATTCTCTGGTCAATGAGGATATGGCAGTAATTGTGGAGAAGGGCAGCACAGAAGCACTGGTGGACGGCATGAAGGAAATGATCCGCCGGCTGGACAGCTTCGACATCGGGGCCATCCGGGAATATGCCCTGAACAATTTTGAGATTGACCATGTCAGCAGAGCCTATATGAAGCTGTATCAGCGTTTGGCGCAGAAGCAGGAGTGACTATGGATATGAATAATTCCCAGCGGAACGATGTGATGCTGAGCATCATCGTCCCGGTTTACAAAACGGAGCAGTATCTGAACCAGTGCGTCGACAGCATCCTGGCTCAGACAATTGACGATTATGAGTTGATCCTGGTGGACGACGGTTCTCCCGACAACAGCGGAGCCATCTGTGACGGCTATGCTGCACGATTTCCAAACATTAGGGTGATCCACAAACCCAACGGCGGTCTGACGGCTGCCCGGAAGAGCGGCATGGAAGCGGCGCGGGGCAAGTATGTTGCCTTTGTGGACAGCGACGACTGGATCGATCCGGATATGTACGCGGTGCTGGTTGCCCAGGCAGAAGAGCATGGAGCAGATCTGGTTTCCTGCGGATACATCGGCGAGTATGATGACCATACGGTGCGCTACTGCGACGCGGTCGCTTCCGGTGTTTATACCGGTGACCAGCTGGCCCGGCTGCGGGAAACGGCTGTGTTCAGCATCGATCAGATGTGCCAGGGTCTGTCCCCGTCCACCTGTACCAAGGTGTACCTGCGCGAAAGCGCTGCAGAGATCTTCCTTGGCCGGACGGATTCTGTTTCCTTCGGTGAGGATGCGCTGTTTACTTATCCTGTGGTATTCCGGGCAGGCTGTGTAGTGGTCAACAATGAACACTGTGCCTACCATTACCGCAGATGGGGCGGCTCCATAACCGGCTCCTACAACAAAAAATACTTTGACGATCTGTTTACCCTCTATGACCGGCTTCACGCGGCAGCGGAGAATATCCGGACCGAGGCCATCGACCGGGCCATTGCCTATAACTATGCGTTCTTGTATCTCAACGGTCTGAATCATCTGATGGGCAGATCCCATCGGGTCAGCTACCTGGAAAAATACCGCATCGTGAAGAAACTGGCGCAGGATGGCCGCCTTGCCCGATGCATGGAGCTGGTGGAACCGGACCGTTTTCCGAAACACGCGGACGGCTGGTTGAGACGCATTGCCCGGGGGCAGGCAGGTGCGTTTGTGGCAACCTATCTGATGGGTGCCGTCAGCGCCAGACTGATCAGACGTTAAACTGCGAATCAAGGTAATTAATATGGAATTCAACAATCGCTCCCGGAATGTCAATGCGATGCTGGCATCGGCCTCCGGAATCATTCAGCAGCTGGTCCAGATCCTGGGCAACTTCGCCTACAGGACATTGTTCTTGATGATCCTGTCCAAGGAGTATCTGGGCATCAACGGCGTATTTTCCAATGTGCTGCAGCTGTTTTCCCTGGCGGAGCTGGGTATCGGCACCGCCATCCTCTACGGCATGTACAAGCCTTTTGCCGAGCGTGATACGGAAAAGATCGGCGCGTATGTGCGGTTTTACAAAAATGTGTACCACGCTATTGCTCTGGTGGTGGCGGTTCTGGGCCTGTGCTTCTATCCGTTCATTGAATGGATGGTGGACACATCGGAGGTTCCCGGCGATGTCAACCTGACGCTGGTCTATTTCCTGTTCGTCCTGCAGAGCGTCAGCAGCTATCTGTTTGTATATAAGCAGTCTTTGCTGAATGCTGACCAGCGGACCCATGTGGTGGCGCTGTTCAACAGCGGTCTGCTGCTGACAGGCTATGTGGTGAAACTGATCGTGCTGCTGGCGACCCGAAAGTATGAACTGGTACTGCTCAGCGACATCGCCACCAATCTGCTGGTCAACGGTGCGTTCAGTATCTGGATCTCTGTAAAATACCGGAGCATCTTCCAGGTGCGGGGGATGCTGCCCAAAGAAGAGCGTCTCCATATCTACAAGGATACCGCCGGACTGCTGTGCCACAAGGTTGGCTCCATTGTGGTCACCGGCACGGACAATCTGGTGCTGTCCAAAATGGTCAGCCTCGCGGCGGTGGGCATTTATTCCAATTATGCCATGATCATCACGGCCATCACCAATCTGGCCATCCGTGTGTTCGGCGGTCTGGTTCCCACTGTCGCAAACTATGTCCTGAACAAGACTCCGGAGGAGAGCTACGGTCTGTTTAAGCGGATGCTCTTTGCCAATATGTGGATCACCAGCTTTACGACGGTTTGTCTGTATCTGTTGCTGAATCCTTTCATTGAGCTGTGGCTGGATGAGTCCTTTCTGCTGTCTCAGTCGGTGGTGGGCCTGATCTGCCTGCAGCATTATTTGCAGGTCACCCGGCTGACGGCCAATAATTTCATCAACGGCTGCGGCCTGTTTATGCGCGACCGGATCCGTCCCCTGGTGGAGGCCAGCGTAAATCTGGTGGTGTCTGTGGTGCTGGCGAAGATGATCGGCATTGCCGGTGTGTTCATCGGCACCGTCGTCAGCGGCGCTATTACCTACATCTGGCGCGAACCCTGGCTGCTGAGCCGCAATGTTTTCCACAGAGGCTTCGGCGAATACTGGCTGATCCAGGGATTCTGGATGGTGCTGACCGTTGCCATGTGCTGGGGCGGAAGCGCACTGTTCACACTGATTCCTGCGGATTTCTGGGGATTCGTGCTGAAGATGCTGATTGCCGGCATCCTGTCGAACCTGATGATTCTGCTGGTTACCTTCCGTACAGGAGAATGCCGGTATTTTCTGGGATTTGTTGGACGGAAGCTGGAGCGTTTGCGTAAATGATGATGGAAAGGAATCGACCTATGAAACTGCGTAAGCTGAGACCGGAAGACGCGGAGCCGATGCTTCAGTGGATGCACGACAGCAGCGTCGTGGAGCATCTGGGCACCAATTTTGCGGAAAAGACGCTGGAAGACTGTCAGCGGTTCATCGCTTACAGCCAGACGGCGGAATGTGATCTGCATCTGGCGGTGACCGATGACGGTGACGAATATATGGGCACTGTAAGTCTGAAGCACATCGACCGGGCAAACCGCACGGCGGAATTTGCCATCACAGTCCGTGCCGCAGCCATGGGCAGGGGATATTCCCGGTTTGCCATGGAGCGGATCCTGGAAATGGGCCTGGGTGAGATGGGCCTGGAAGCAATTTACTGGTGCGTCGCGCCTGTAAATTGCCGCGCGATCCGGTTCTATGACAAGTGCGGCTATCAGCGCACCGAAGATGTTCCCGCTCATATTCTGGCTCCCTATCCTGTGGATATGGAGCTTCTGTGGTACGTCTGCCGCGGATAATTACAAAAGCAGGACTGCTGGTCTAACGTCAGCGGCCCTGCTTTTTCTGCTTTCCGGAGAATAAAACCTTGCTTTTTTATGGAAAATTCAGTATAATAAACTGATTCATTATCAAGTTTTTTCATGAGGTTATACTGTGTACTTAAAATCATTGGAATTACAGGGCTTTAAGTCCTTTCCGGATAAGACACTGATCCGATTCGGCGATGACATCACCGCCATTGTCGGACCCAACGGTTCCGGTAAATCAAATATTTCCGATGCCATTCTCTGGGTCATGGGCGAGCAGAGCAGCAAGACCCTCCGGGGCGCCAAGATGGAAGACGTGATCTTCGGCGGCACCCAGAAGCGGTCTGCCGTGGGCTTCGCGGAAGCGACCCTGACGCTGGATAATTCTGACCGGGCGCTGCCTTACGATGCTGACGAGGTGATGGTCACCCGCCGGTACTACCGCTCCGGTGACAGTGAATACTATATCAACCGCCAGTCTGCCCGCCTCAGAGACATCAATGAGATGTTTATGGATACCGGCATGGGCAGGGAGGGTTACTCCAATGTCGGCCAGGGACGCATCGATGAGATCCTGTCTCTGAAGAGCGCCGACCGCCGGGAGATCTTCGAAGAAGCTGCCGGCATTTCCAAATACCGTCATCGCAAGGAAGAGACGGAGCGCAAGCTTATGCACACGGAGGACAATCTGCTGCGCATCGGCGACAAAGTTTCTGAACTGGAGCTGCAGCTGGAACCGCTGAAGGTCCAGTCCGAGAAGGCAAGAAAGTACCTGGAGCTGAAAGATGAGCTGCGGGGTGTGGAAGTTGCCGTATGGCTGGACACCCTGAACAAACTCTCTGCCGCAGCCAAGAAGGCTGAGGAGGATTATGCCTCCGCATCCTTTGTGCTGCAGCAGGCCCATGACGACCTGGACAATCTCTACCGTCAGGCAGAGGAGCTGGGCGACGCGCTGCGGCAGAAGGACAGCGCTTTGGAGACGGTCCGCATCAAGGTTAATATGCTGGAAGCGAATCACCAGCAGCTGGAAGGCCAGATGGCGGTCCTGCGGGGCAATATCGACAACAACAACGCCAACATTGCCCGGATTGAAGAGGAGCTTCAGGGCCAGGAAGACCGCAGCGGCGGTATTTCCAGCCAGATCCTTCAGGCGAAAGAGCGTATTACTGAAATTGAACAGACTCTCGGGAAGAAGCGCAGAGACCTGGATACGCTGCAGCATCAGCTGACAGTCATGACCGCCAATGCCCAGGGTTATACCCGACGGTTCCTGGAATTGCGGGGAAAGGAGACCAGTCTGGCGGCGGATCTGGCCGGACGGGAAGCGGATATCCGCGGCCTGGAGGACAGCAGAACCCAGACAGAAGAGCGCCTGGCACAGCTGCATGCGGACCTCGCTTCCGGCGAGAGCCGGGAGGCCGAGGCCAAGGCCAATCTGGATGCCAGCCGCAGACAGCTGCGCAGCGCCAAAGAGACTGTCACCGCAGCGAACAACACCATCGCAGGCTACACCCTGCGGCAGAATGCCCGGCGGAACCGCCGGGATGAACTGCAGCAGAAGCTGCGCGATATCAACAGCAAGCTGGATTCCGTCATCGCCAGAGCCAGAGTGTTCCGGGCAATGGAACGGGATTTTGAAAGCTATAACAAGTCCGTGCGGATGATCATGCAGGAGTCCCAGCGGGGTACGCTGCGCAATGTCCACGGTCCTGTGTCCCGGCTGATCCGCACCGATGACAACTATACCGTCGCCATAGAGATTGCCCTGGGCGCTGCCATGCAGCAGATCGTGGTGGGCAATGAGCACGATGGTAAGGCAGCCATTGCCTATCTGAAGCGCACCGGCGGCGGACGCGCAACCTTCCTGCCTCTTTCTACCATTCAGGGAAAGACCTTGCAGGAAACCGGCCTGGAAAGCTGCCGGGGATTTGTGGGCATTGCATCCCGTCTGGTCACTGCGGATCCGATGTATCGGGGCGTTGTGGACAATCTGCTGGGCAGAACGGTCATCGTGCAGGATATGGATGCGGCCATCGCCATGGCAGGCAAATACCGCAACCGCTTCAAGATCGTCACCCTGGATGGTCAGGTCATGAACCCCGGCGGTTCCATGACCGGCGGCAGCGTCAATAAGGAAGCAGGCATCCTGTCCCGGGCAAATGAGCTGGAAAAGCTCATCATCCAGGAGAAGGACCTGCAGGAAAAGAAACTGGTGACCGAAACGGAGCTTCTGGAAGCACAGCGGCAGTTCGATGAGACGGAGTTCCAGATGAACACCGCTCGGGATCAGCTGCGTGAGGCAGAGGATCAGGTGCTGCGCTATGAAGGTATTGTCAAACAGCATGAGATCCTGCGGGATGCCATCGAGGAGGCGGCGGAGTTGTCCCAGCGGGAACTGGACGCGCTGCAGATCCGGGACCGTTCCGACCGGGAGCGGTATGCGGCTCAGCAGGCCAAGATCCAGGTCTATTCCGCCCAGCTGGCCGAGACAAGACAGGCTCTGGCAGAGCTGGAAGGCAGCCAGACGGAAACCTCCGAGGCTGCTGCGAAGATCACGGAGCAGATGACACAGCTGAAGACTGAGGAAGCGGCGCTGGAAGCGGAGTGTACCACGGCTCAGACCCATATCGAGGATCTGAGGGGCTTGCAGTCTGCCATGGAAGGCGACCGGGAGAAGAAGCTGACGCTGAAGGATGCCATCGCGGAAGAGTCTGAACGCCTGGAGAGGGAGATCTCCCAGCTTCGGGACCGCCAGATCGGCAACAGCAGCGAGATCCAGCAGATGCGCCGCCAGATGCAGAACACCATGACGGCCAGGGCGGAGGTGGAAGCTTCCAAGACCCGTGCCGAGCGGGAGTCCCAGGAAAAGAGCAAGGACATCCTGAATATGGAGCGCGCCTGTGCACTGCTGGAGCAGAAGAAGGTCACATCCAATCTGGAGGAAAAGCAGATCATCGACAAACTCTGGGATTCCTACGGCCTTACCCCCGGAACGGCACCGGAGCATCGGGGTGAGATCGAATCCGTCACTGCAGGCAACCGCCGTATCGGCGAACTGAAGCGAAAGATCGCTTCCCTCGGAACTCCCAACCTGGGCGCTATCGAGGAATATGCCCGTGTCAACGAGCGCTATACCTATCTTTCCGCTCAGCGCGACGACGTGCTGACCTCCAAGAGGGAGCTGGAAAGCATCATCCGGGATATCACGAAGGAAATGACTGTGATCTTCGTGGAGGAATTCGGGAAGATCAATCACTATTTCGGTGAGGTTTTTGAAGAGATGTTCGGCGGCGGTAAGGGCCAGCTGATCCTGGAAGATCCGGACAATCCGCTGACCTGCGGCATTGAGATCCGGGTCCAGCCCCCTGGAAAGCAGGTCAAAACCATCACGCTGCTCTCTGGCGGCGAAAAGGCTTTTGTGGCCACAGCACTGTATTTTGCCATATTGAAGGTCCGTCCCACACCCTTCTGTATGCTCGACGAGATCGACGCAGCGCTGGATGACCGGAATGTGGAACGTTATGCCCATTATCTGCGCAATCTGAGCAAAAAGACCCAGTTTATTGTCATCACCCACAGACGCGGCACCATGGAATCTGCTGATGTGCTGTACGGTGTGACCATGCAGGAGCAGGGCGTCAGTACCCTGCTGCGGCTGGACCTGAACCAGATGGAGCAGTATCTGGGCATTGTGGAATAATAGATTTGTCCTGATGAAAGGAATTTGAATATGGGATTTTTTGATAAAATCAAGGCGGGTCTGACCAAGACCCGTGATGCGCTGAGCAATACCCTCGGCAGCGTTTTTACCGGCTTTTCCGAGATCGATGACGATTTCTACGATGAGCTGGAGGAGAGCCTGATCCTGGCGGACCTGGGTGTGGAGACTTCCACCAAGGCTACCGACCATCTGCGCAGAGTGATCCGGGAGCAGCACATTAAGACCACCGAGGAAGCCAAGGCTGCGCTGAAGGAGATCCTGGTGGAGATGCTGAACGTTGGCGACACGGAACTGAATCTCAGCACCCATCCCAGCGTGATCCTGGTCATCGGCGTCAACGGCGTCGGCAAGACCACCACCATCGGCAAGATCGCCAAGCAGCAGGTGGAGCAGGGCAAGAAGGTCCTGCTGGTGGCCGGCGATACGTTCCGTGCTGCCGCTGCCGACCAGCTGGAAATCTGGGCTGGCCGCTCCGGCGCCGGCATTGTCCGCCAGCATGAGGGCGCAGACCCCGCTTCCGTGGTATTTGACGGCATCCAGTCTGCCAAGGCGAAGGATGTGGATGTGATCATCATCGATACCGCCGGCCGTCTGCACAACAAGCAGAACCTGATGAACGAACTGAACAAGATCAGCCGCATCGTCAGCCGGGAACTGCCCGACGCAGCGCGGGAAGTTCTGCTGGTCCTGGACGGAACCACCGGCCAGAATGGCCTGATCCAGGCAAAGCAGTTCAAGGAGATCGCGGGTGTTACCGCAATGGCCGTCACCAAGCTGGACGGCACCGCCAAGGGAGGCATTGTCATCGCTGTGTCCGATGCGCTGCAGATCCCTGTAAAGTTCATCGGTGTGGGTGAGCAGGCGGATGACCTGATGCCCTTCGTTGCGAAGGATTTTGTGGATGCACTGCTGTGAGGAAACTATGAAGATTGTATTAGCAAGCAAAAACAGGCACAAGCTGGAGGAGATCAGACAGATCACCGACCGGTTCGGTATGGAACTGGTGCTTCAGTCGGAGATCGGCGTGGATATCGATGTGGAGGAAAACGGCTCCACGTTTGAGGAAAATTCCCTGATTAAGGCTGAAGCTGTGATGAAGGCCACGGGCCTTCCTGCTATGGCCGATGATTCCGGCATCGCGGTGGATGCCCTGAACGGTGAGCCGGGTATTTACTCCGCCCGTTACGGCTTTGACGAGCGTCTGGACGACTGGGGCCGGCTGCAGCTGCTGCTGAAGAATATGGAGGCTGTCCCGGATGGACAGCGGCAGGCAAAATTTGTCTGCGTCATCACCCTGATTACCCCCGATGGCAGGACTATTCAGGCCCGGGGCGAGATCCATGGTGAACTGCTGCGGGAGGCCCGGGGCGAGAACGGATTTGGATATGATCCGATCTTCTATTATCCCCCGATGGGAATGACCACGGCAGAAATGAGCGCCGCCGACAAGAATCAGGTCTCCCACCGGGCGAACGCGCTGAATGTTTTTTACGAGAAGTTGAAGGAGGCAGGTTATGCTGACAAGTAAAGAAAGAGCTGAGCTTCGTGCTCAGGCAAATACCATTGAAACCACGCTGATGGTCGGTAAGGACGGTGTGACGGAGAATGTCATCGCCGAGGCTGACAAACTGCTGACTGCCAGAGAACTGGTCAAGGGCAAGGTCCTGGAGAGCGCTCTGATGTCCGCCCGGGAAGTGAGCGATGCCATCTGTGAGGCCACCGGAGCTGACGGTGTCTCCTGCGTGGGTTCCAAGTTTGTGGTCTGGCGCTTTTCCGAGAAGTGCCAGGAGGAGCGCAATCAGACTGGCCGTGCCAAGCGCAGGACGACGCCCGTCAGTAAGTCCGATCCTGTCCGCAAGGGCGCCCGTGCCCGCCGTCAGGCAGCCCGGGAGCAGCGGGAACAGCGCAATCAGTATTTCCGCCAGAAGGCTATTGACCAGGCCATTGAGCGGGCAAGAGAGAAGCAGCTGCGGGAGAAGGATTGACCCATAAATCGTTTGTAAGTTTGACAGACAACAGAGGAGGGTAAGAATGGAAAGAATCGGTATTTACGGAGGTACTTTTAATCCGCCCCACGCAGGCCATATCCATGCGGCAAAAGAGGCTGTGAAAGCGCTGCAGCTGGATAGGCTGCTCATGGTCCCTGCCCATATTACGCCCAACAAGGAGATTCCGGAAGGCACTGCCGAGCCCGAACAGCGTCTGGAGATGGTAAAGCTGGCCGTGCAGGATTGTCCGAAGATCGAAGTGACGGACTTGGAACTCAAGCGCAAGGGAACCAGCTACACCTATCAGACTATCCTGGAGCTTCGGAAGCAGTATCCCAAGGCACAGCTGTATTTGCTGATGGGTACGGATATGTTCCTGGCCTTTGAAAGCTGGAGAGAGCCGGATATTATCATGGCAAATGCTGTGATTGCCGTCCTCTACCGGGGCGAGAAGGGGGAACGGGATGCGATCTTTGCGCAGAAAGAGCATCTGGAAGCAAGAGGCGGCAAGATCCGGATTGTGAAGAATCAGGTTCTGGCCATTTCCTCCACCAATCTGCGCCGGCTGCTGGCATTCCAGTGCGCGAAGCCTTTCCTGGCGGAGGGTACCGGCGCGTACATCCGGGAATGCGGCCTGTATGATAGCGCGGCGGATTGGAAGAATCTGCCCATGGAAGAACTGGAGCGCGTGGTGATCCGACTGCTCAACCCCAACCGGGTCGCTCATGTGCTGGGCTGCCGGGATACGGCAATGGATCTGGCGAAGCGCTGGGGCGCAAACGAAACGGACGCGGCCCGGGCAGGCATTCTCCATGATGTGACCAAGGCTCTGGACGGCCCCCTGCAATTGACATTGTGCCGCGAATATGGTACGATATTGGATGATTTTGGACAGCGCTATCCCAAGACGCTCCACGCGCTGACCGGTTCTCTGGTCGCGGAGCGGATCTTCGGTGAGAACGAAGCGGTGGTTTCCGCCATTCGGCATCATACTACCGGTAGGGCCAATATGAGCCTGCTTGAAAAGATCATTTATGTGGCAGACTATATGGAGCCCTGCCGAAAGTTCCAGGGTGTGGAGAAGCTCAGAGAACTTGCCTATTCCGATATTGACGCTGCGCTGAAGCTGGGCCTCGAAATGACCATCGAGAACCTCATCAGCCGGGAGCAGGAGATCAGTCCCGAATCCCGGGATGCGCTGGCTTACTTGAACAATAACTGATTCCTCAGAAAGGATAGATACTATGTTAAGTGCAAAAGAAGTCGCTCTGGAAGTGACCAAGGCCCTGGACTCCAAGAAGGGTATTGACATCAAGCTGCTGAGAATTGACAAGGTCAGCAGTCTGGCGGATTATTTCGTCATCTGCACCGGTACCGTCAACACCCATGTCAAGACGCTGTGCGACTATGCGGAGTACACCATGGAGCAGCTGGGCGAGCCGATGCTGGGCCGTGAGGGCCATCGCGGCAACTCCTGGGAACTGCTGGACTTCGGTTCCGTCGTTGTCCATGTGTTCACTGAGGAAGCCCGCAGATTCTATGATCTGGAGCGCCTGTGGGCCGATGCCGAGGTCGTGGACCTGAAGGATATCATTGTCGAAGAATAAGAGATTTTTGAATTGAAAACGGATGGTTTTCAATTGATATAAGAGGTGTTTTACCAATGAATTACGATTTTTCCACCATTGAGAAGAAGTGGCATAAGTACTGGGAGGAAAACGATACCTTCCATACGGATGTGTGGGATTTCTCCAAGCCCAAGTATTATGTGCTGGATATGTTCCCCTATCCTTCCGGTGTGGGTCTGCATGCGGGTCATCCCGAGGGTTACACCGCAACGGACATCATGTCCCGCATGAAGCGTATGCAGGGCTACAATGTGCTGCACCCCATGGGTTATGACTCTTTCGGCCTGCCCGCCGAGCAGTACGCTGTGGATACCGGTAACCATCCCAACGGCTTTACCCAGAAGAACATCGAAACCTTCTCCGGTCAGCTGAAGGAACTGGGCTTCGACTATGACTGGTCCAAGGTTATCGCCACCTCCGATCCCGACTTCTACAAGTGGACCCAGTGGATTTTCAAAAAGCTGTGGGAAGCAGGCTATGCCAAGCGCATCGAGATGCCTGTCAACTGGTGCGAAGCTTTGGGCACAGTCCTTGCCAATGACGAGGTCATCGATGGCAAGTCTGAGCGCGGCGGCTATCCCGTTGTGAAGAAGAATATGATGCAGTGGGTCATTGACCAGCCTGCTTTTGCAGAAAAGCTGCTGGAGGGTCTGAACGAGATCGACTGGCCC